>REDP01000330.1 GCA_007693455.1 Planctomycetota bacterium
AAGCATGCACCGCGAAGCGGAAATTCCTTACCCAAGGTGATCTTTGAGTCGCCCTATCATCCATCTCAACGCCTCGCTTGTTCCTTGGTAGAGGCTTTCTATGCTTACTGATTCGAGCTTGAATTACCATAAGAAGGGAGTCGCCATGAGTCGTGTGCTGTGTACGCTGTGGGTGTTGGGAAGTATGCTGGTATCGCTAGCGGCGCAGGATGTGCCCATCGTCAACCCTACCAATAACGACTATACGCAGGTGCCCCTGCGCATTGACGCCGGTGCCGCGCAGGCAGGCGCTGGGGTGATGGGCGATACCGTCTTGCCGAGCCAGTGGGAAGCGGGGCAGTTATGGGTGCTTGCCGACTTGGAGAAGCAGGTGCGCACCCAGATACGGGTGGACGCCGATGCCCAGTATTCCGGCGATACGGCCTTGGCTGTGCACCAGGACGGGGCCTGGATTGAGCTTCATAATGATCGCATTGCCGTGCGTATTCCTGCCACCGCCGACCATGGCGTTCCGGCGCCGATTGCCGCCCTGCGCCATGGTGATGGCCCGTGGATGGGAGCTGGCAGCTGGCGCAATCCGCCAGACTTAGAAGCCTATCAGGTGCAGGTGGTGGGTAGTGGACCGGTGCAGATTACCGTGCATCAAGACTACCACTTTGCCGATGGTCAGCGCCTGCGCTTGCGCCTGCGTCTGCGGCCTGGGCGCGATTTTGTCGAGATTGAAGAGCGCTTTGATCTGGCACCAGAACACGCCTGGGTATTCGATGCCGGGGCGGACTGGACGCCAGATGCCAGTCTCTATACCCAGCATGGCGGCGGGGCCGGCCAGCCCATGAATACCAATGTGCAAACGGGCAGCTTAGAACCCGGCCAAGCGCGCATGGCGCAGGAACTGGTTTTTCTGCTGCCACGCTGGAGCCAAAGCATGGACGATGGCTGGCTGGCCGCGGCCGCCGATGAGGCCATGGCATTGGGCGCGATTACCGTGCGTGCTGGGCAGTGGATGTGGCCCCATGAAGGTAAAATCGCCGCCGAACTCGCTGACTCCGCCGACACCCTGCGCCTGGTTATGCCAGGCATTAACCGTGGCCTGACCACTGACGATCAGGGAGCAAGCCTGCCATCCTTGGCGGCGCGCATGTGGTGGTTGCGGCTGGCTCCGCGCGATGATTGGGATACCGATACGGCTCGCCGTCTGGTGATGCGCCATGCCATGGCCGATCTGAATAAGGTCAATCGCCTCTACATCTTGGATGGCTTTGATGAGGGGCGCTCGGGCTTTCCCCACCCCTTCCGTGGAGACCAAGTGAACCCCACGGGTTTCTGGCGGCAGCAGGCCCGCCAAGACCGCAATCGTGCCGGTGATGGCAAGGGTGGCTTTGGCGATTTAGTGTGGGCCCAGGCCGTCTTGGATCCCGATTACTATGGCACGCCCTGGTACGGCTGGTCGATGCAAAACCCCAATTTCTGGAGTGATGTCTTGCAGCGCCCGGTGTTTCGTTTGTCGCGCTTGGTGGATCATCCGCGCTTTGATGAGTTGCGCGAGCTTGCCCGCCTGGCGATGAAAATGGATATGCATCATAGTATTACCCTGCCCGGTGGTGCCGGACAAGAATGCCCCGGCTATCAGGCCCATGCCCATAGTATCTGGGAGCGCATTGCCGAGCGCACCCATGAAGCCTTGGGCTTTGATATACGCCAATGGGAGCGCCACCAGGCCGGACAGGATTTTTTGATACGCAGCTCCCAACCCCGCGGCTCGCGACGTCATATGCTGCCCACCGGGGATACCCATCCGCGCGGGGACTCAGGCCCACCGCGCATATCGCTGGGTGATCATGATCCCCGGGAATGGACCAGCGAAGAGTTCCCAGGCTTTGGCGTGATTTTGCGCAATCGTCCTGGCACTGATGACGAAACCTTTGTCGCCATCAAGGCTGGCCCTAACCGCGGTCACTACCACGGCGACCAGTTGGCCCTGCATTGGGTGGACCGTCGCCAGCCCTTAATGGTGGACCATCATGTTTCCTACAACCCCCGTGCCGGCCAAGAGCACATGCATAACCGCCTCTCCTTTGGCACCGAAGACATGCCCTGGGCGGTGATTGATGGCCATGAACGGGTATTGGGCTTGGCCACCAGCGAAGCCGCCGATGTGATGGTGGGTGAAGTTGCCAGTACCCGCCTGCGCCGCATGCCCAAATTACCCCCCGAAGAATGGGACCAACGCTGGGACACCCATGAACTGGGGGGCAGCTTGCGCTATCAGCGCGCGGTGGTGCTCCTCAAAGGTCTGGAGCGCGATGTCCTGGTGCTCTGCGATAGCTGGCAGGGGCCGCAAGCCCTCCAGACCACCTGGAATGGCCATGTGATCGGTGAGGATGCCAGCGTAGATGGTGCGGTAGCGCAAGTGGGCGACCGCCTTACCGCCGTGCGCATCGCACCCGAGGAAGCCTCCTTCAGTCGCCTGGACTGGAGCCATGATCGCGGCGGCGGCGAAAACACGGTGGGCCTGCGTTGGAGTGTGGAAGCCGAAGCCGGGCGCTTTATCACCGTGCTTTGGCCCGGCGATGATCCCCCCGACATAAGCGCCATTGAGGGCGGCGTACGCATTGGCGACTACGCGGTGACCTTCGCCCCCGCCTTTGCCGACAACCCTGATCAACCAGCCGTACGCGTAGAGCACGGCGGCAGTGAAGCGGTTGTGCTGAACCAACTGGACTACCAGCGCAGCCAAGGCGACATAGGCATCTTCGTTCCCGATGCCGGCTATCCCTTTGGCCCCATCCCCGCCTGGCTGGCCAGCCAACGCCTGCAACGCCCCGATTGGGCCAAGGACCTCCCCGAACTCTTGGATCCCATGGAACAGTGGTAAGGCAGAGGGTATTCAGCCCTGCCAGCCCTGGAGGGTCGATATAGTGGCCTCAAGGCCATCTCAGCAGACCGTATATACCATTTACGATCTGCTGAGGCTGTGCTGCGGCAAGCCTTCCGTCACCCTTAGGCAGGGCGGCTCCAAGCTTGTCCCTGGGAACGCCGATCTCCCGATCGGCCAGCAAGAAACCCCCGAAAGGGGTATTTTTTGCGTTAAGGGCATGCCCCGCGAAGCGGGCATTCCATTTCCTGACAAGCTTTGAATCGCCCTGCACCCTCAGGGCATTGTTTCTCGACTCTGGGTAACGAGGGCCTACGCTAAAGACGCATTGCGGGTCCCATTCCCTGACGGCAAAAAGAGCTGGGAATGTTCGGCAAGGAGGCGTACGCGTGATTCCCTACGGTCGTCAGTATCTTGATGAAGATGATATCGCCGCGGTTGTAGCGGTCCTCCGCTCTGATTATCTTACCCAAGGCCCAGCCGTCCCTCGTTTTGAAACGGCCTTGCAAGCGTGCACCGGTGCCCAGGAAGCCGTGGCGGTGCAGAGCGCCACGGCAGCCTTATTGATCGCCTGCCGTGCTCTGGGTGTTGGTCCAGGCGATGTGGTGTGGACCAGTCCCATTACCTTTGTCGCGTCAGCAAACTGCGCCCGCATGTGTGGTGCTCAGGTGGATTTTGTCGATATCGATCCGACCACATTTACCATGTGTCCCCAGCACTTAGCGGAAAAACTGGCGGAGGCAGAGCGCCAAGGCCGTGTCCCTAAAGTGATTATTCCGGTACATATGTGCGGCCAGTCCTGTGCTATGGCGGACATTCACGCCCTGGCTCAGCGCTACGGGTGCAGGATTATTGAAGATGCATCCCATGCCATTGGCGGGCGGTATCAGGATGTTCCCATTGGCAGTTGCACCTACAGTGACATAACTGTTTTGAGTTTTCATCCTGTAAAAATTATTACCACTGGAGAGGGGGGGGCGGCCCTCACCAACGATGCGGACCTGGCAGGCCACATGCGCGATCTGCGTAGTCACGGCATTACCCGCGATCCCGATGCCTGCGAGGACTATCACGGGCCCTGGTATTACGAACAGTACGACCTGGGCTACAACAGTCGTCTTACCGATATGCAGGCAGCCTTGGGTTGTTCTCAATTGCGCCATCTCAATGCTTTTATCGAGGCACGGCATGCCCTCGCCGAGCGCTATGATCAGGCCTTGGCTGATCTGCCAGTGGACATCCCCTACCGCCGCAGCGATAGCTACTCGGCTTTTCATCTCTACATCATTGGCCTGCGCGGTGCCAGTCCTGAACAACGCCAGCGCCTTTTTACCTTTATGCGAGCACAGGGCATTGGCGTACACGTGCATTATATCCCAGTACATTTGCAGCCCTATTATCGTCGCCTGGGCTTTGCTCCAGGGGACTTTCCCCAGGCGGAACGCTATTACCGCACGGCCCTCACCCTGCCCCTCTTTCCCCAGCTCAGCCATGCCCAGCAAGATCAGGTCATTGCCAGTCTTGCCGACGGTTGTCACCAGGAAGGGCTTTAGGTCATGGTAGCCCAACAACGGCACAGCTCTTGCTTTAAGTTATTGTACCCATGCCGTATGCGGCTCTCCCCGGCCTGAATTGAAGGAATACTGTCGATGAATACCGCACTGTCGTTGCAAGATAAGACAATCCTGGTTACTGGGGGGACTGGATCCTTTGGTAAATGCTTTATCCGCAAGGCCCTCACCGAGCACAATCCAGCCAAGGTAATCGTTTTTTCCCGCGACGAACTTAAGCAATGGGAAATGCGGCAATCTGATCCCATTTTTGATCACGGTAAAATCCGCTACTTTCTCGGCGACGTGCGCGATAAAGACCGACTCTATCGCGCCTTTAAGGGCGTAGATCTGGTGGTGCACGCGGCAGCACTCAAACAAGTGCCTGCCGCCGAATATAATCCTACCGAGTTTATTCGCACCAATATCAATGGGGCCATGAACATAGTCGATGCAGCGGTGGACTGTGATGTGGAAAAGGTCATCGCTCTCTCCACGGACAAGGCTGCCAATCCCATCAACCTCTATGGTGCCACCAAGCTGTGTTCCGATAAGCTCTTTGTCGCCGGCAATGCTTACGTAGGCGCCAAAGGCCGTCCCAAGTTGAGTGTAGTGCGTTACGGCAATGTCATTGGCTCACGCGGTTCGATTATCCCCCGCTGGCGGGCCATGGTGCAAGAAGGGGCCAAAGAGCTTCTGATCACCGACCCCCGCATGACCCGCTTTTGGATCACCTTGGATCAGGCCGCAGAGTTTGTGATTGATAACTTTGGCCGCATGCTTGGTGGTGAGATATTCGTCCCCAAAATCCCTTCCATGAATCTTCCCGATTTAGCCCAGGCCATTGCTCCGGATCTCCCCACGCGCATTACCGGCATCCGCCCCGGAGAAAAACTCCACGAACTCATGATCGGCGAAGACGATGCCCGCCACAGCGTTGAGTTCCCTGAATATTACGCTATCGTACCCGAGGCCATTCACCATCAAGCCATGGCAACTATGGATCGCTTGGTGGCATTGAATGGGACACCCGTACCCGATGGCTTTTATTATTCATCCGACCGCAATGAGCGCTGGCTTGATGTGGAAGGATTGCGGGAAGTACTAAAGAAACTTGGTATCTAGGGTGTTTTTTCGATAATGCATCGAATTGCTGTTATACCTGCTAGAGGTGGAAGTAAGCGTATTCCACGAAAGAATATTCGCAGTTTTTGTGGTCGGCCTATGATAGCATGGAGTATTGCGGCATTGTGCCGTAGTCGCCTTTTTGATGCTGTTATCGTGTCAACTGATGATGATGAGATTATGGAGGTGGCTCTATCCTTTGGTGCAGAGGTACCATTTCGTCGTCCTCAATATCTTGCCGATGACCATGCCCCGACACTTCCCGTTATGCAGCATGCTTTGGACTGGTACGAGACCCACTGCCATGCGGTGGACACATTGGTCTGCTGTTATGCTACAGCGCCGTTTATCCAAGTATCTGACATCGTTGAGTCTGTTAATATTCTTGAGCATTTAGATGCGCAGTGGGATTACGTTCTTCCGGTGGCAGAGTATCCATATCCTATTCAACGAGCCCTGCGCTGTAAGGGGGCGTCTCTACATATGTGCGATGCGGAGATGATGACACAGCGTTCGCAGGATCTTGAACCAAGCTACCATGATGCAGGCCAGTTTTATACTGGTAAAAGTTCAGCTTGGCGCCAACAGCGTCCTTTTTTCGCTGGTCGAAGTAGCGCTATTATCCTTCCTCGGAGGAGAGTGGTGGATATTGATACAGAGGAAGACTGGCAGTTTGCGGAG
>REDP01000100.1 GCA_007693455.1 Planctomycetota bacterium
CGGTGGTGTAAATGAATACACGAACCCAAAACGCTTCATGCCATTGATCTCCCGACCGGCCACCCCCCCCTGAATAGGGCGCTTTTTGCGCTCAAAAGCATGGTGCGAAGTGGGCCTCCCTTCTCCATAGCGAGATTTGCGTCCCCCTGAGCGCTCACTATCACATCGCGGGTTGACTGCTTCCACCAATTTTATATCGTATATTTACGATGAATGAAAGCAATGGTAGAATCTGTTGTGACGCTGATATGGCGGTGGATGACTGTGTGCCGGTCTTGCCGGAGGCCGATACCCAGGGAAGCGATGAGGCTCTGGCGGCGATGGCCAGGGCCTTAGCGCATCCGCTGCGGGTGCACATCCTTCGCCGTTTAAGCCAGCAAGCACAATGTATCTGTGCCGATATGGTCAATGATTTGGCGCTTCCCCAATCCACCGTATCACAGCATTTAAAAGTGCTCAAGAATGCTGGGTTGGTTAGTGCTACGGCATCTGGGCGCACCATGTGTTATTGCATTAATCACCAAGGATTGCGGCATCTGCGGACATTAATCGTATCTTTATGATCAATCATCCGACAGGGCGGATAGTCTTGGCAATGGCTGAACGAATCGAAGTGACCACGCGAAGCAGAAAAGGAGCATTCTATGGGCTGTTGCGATAACCATCAACCAGCATCACCTTCATCAGCAGGATCGGCCGCCGACCCCCGAGATGGGGTACGTCAGCGCTATGCGCAAATAGCTCAGATGGCGACGGCGGATAATCCCGAGCCGCCCATTGCTGAAGGCGGCTGCTGCGGCGGCAGTGCGGCCGAGGATCGACGCTCGCAAGGGGTCGGCTATTCGGCTGAGGAGCTGGCAATGGTGCCCCGTGAGGCGGACATGGGCTTGGGCTGCGGCAACCCCACCGCGATTGCCGGTTTGCAGACGGGCGAGATCGTTCTGGACTTGGGTAGTGGTGGTGGCATCGATTGCTTTCTTGCGGCAGAAAAAGTTGGTCCCAGCGGCCAGGTGATCGGGGTGGATATGACCCCGGACATGATCAGCAGAGCCCGCGCTAATGCGGCGAAACTGGGACTTGAACAGGTACAGTTCCGCCTGGGCGAGATTGAGCACCTGCCGGCTGCTGATAGCAGCGTCGATGTGGTGATCTCCAATTGCGTGATTAATCTGTCTCCTGATAAGGGCCAAGTCTATGCCGAGGTCTTCCGCATTCTCAAGCCCGGTGGGCGCTTTTGCGTCTCGGATGTCTTGGCGCGTGAAACCTTGAGCGATGAGGTGCGAAGTGATGTGGCCTTGCGCAGTTGCTGTGTCGGTGGCGCGGAAACTCCAGAGGTAGTCGAGCAACTACTGCGCGAAGCTGGCTTTACCGAAATCGTATTCACCGCAAAAGAACAAAGCGCGGACTATATCAAGGAATGGGATGCCAGTAGTGACGCCACCGCCTTGGTGCTCAGCTATGATATTATGGCACGCAAGCCGGCTGCTGTGGCCACATCCTGTTGTTGATTACATTTTAAGCCCATTCATCTCAATAAAGGAAGATGCGTGAAACGAGTTGCCATCAATGGTTTTGGGCGCATGGGGCGTTTACTCCTGCGCGCTGGGTTTGCCAACCCCGACTATCAGGTTGTCCACATTAACGAGGTGGCTGGCGACGCCGCGTGCGCCGCGCACCTCCTGACCTTTGACTCCATCCACGGCCGCTGGCACGATGAGGCGGTAGCCGCCGTGGACAAGAACACCCTGGAAATTGATGGCCAGCGGGTGGGGTTTTCCCAGGAGGCTGACCCCAGCGCCGTTGATTGGGCCGCCTTGGGCGTGGATTTAGTATTGGAATGTAGCGGAGCCTTTCGCAGCGCCGCAGCCTTGGAGGCGTTTTTCTCAGCCGGAGCTGCGCGGGTGCTGGTGGCAGCGCCGGTTAAGGACGCGGAGGCGCTCAATGTGGTCTATGGCATTAACCATCACGACTACGATCCCGAACGGCATCGCATCGTTACCGCCGCCAGTTGTACCACCAACTGTCTGGCACCGGTGGTCAAGGTGGTGCATGAGACCTTTGGCATTGAGCGCGGCTGTATTACCACCATTCACGATGCCACCAATACCCAGGTGGTCATGGATAGCCCGCATAAAGATCTGCGCCGGGCGCGGGCGCAGGGGCTTTCCCTGATTCCCACCACCACTGGCAGCGCCACGGCTATCGGCTTGATCTACCCCGAACTGCAGGGCCGCCTGGATGGCCACGCGGTGCGCGTCCCGCTGTTTGGTGCCAGCCTTACTGATGCGGTGTTTTGCTTAGCCAAGGACAGTGACCGGGAAACCGTCAACGCAGCCTTTCAGGCTGCCGCCGAAGGGCCTCTAGCCGGAATTCTGGGTTACGAAACCAGGCCTCTGGTGTCGATAGACTACCAAGGCGACCCGCGCTCCAGCATCATCGATGCGGCGCAAACCATGGTCACCGATGGTCGTCTCCTCAAGGTCTATGCGTGGTACGATAATGAATGGGGCTATGTGAACCGTATGAGCGAACTGGCGCAATATCTGCTTACGCAGCCATGACCGAAAGCAAAGAATCGCTGGTATCATGGCGTAATTATGCGGTAGTAACGGCAGCTTATTGGGCATTTACTCTGAGCGATGGGGCCTTGCGTACCCTGGTCTTATTGTATTACCATACGCAAGGGTATTCGCCCATAACCCTGGCTTTTTTGTTTCTGCTCTATGAGTTGGCCGGTGTGGTCACCAATGCCATTGGTGGCTGGCTTGCCGGTCGCAAGGGCCTTCGCCTGACGCTGATTGCTGGTTTGGGCATTCAGGTATTGGCCGTGCTGGCCTTGTCACTACTTGATGATTTAGGGGTGCTGCTGCTATCGGTGGCCTTAGTGATGCTCTGCCAAGGTGGCTCGGGGGTAGCTAAGGATCTGACCAAGATGTCAGCCAAAAGTGCGATTAAGGTGGTGGTGCCCGCGGGTCGGGATTCGTTATTATTTCGCTGGGTGGCCGTTCTGACCGGCAGTAAAAATGCGCTTAAGGGCGTTGGCTTTTTTGTTGGTGGTTTGCTCTTGGAAACCGTGGGTTTTCGCCATGGATTATGGCTCATGGCGGCGTGTTTAGCGGTGGTGCTACTGTGTGCCCGTGGTTTGCTGCCGGCGGATCTTGGGCGCTCGAAAATCAAAAAAGGCCTGCGTAGTATCTTTGCCCGTTCGCGGGGCTTGAATATGCTCTCTGCGGCGCGCCTATTCTTGTTTGCCTCGCGGGATGTGTGGTTTGTGGTGGGGGTGCCCATCTTTTTATATGGTGCCTTGGACTGGACCTTCTGGCAGGTGGGCGGGTTTATGGGGGCCTGGACCATCGGCTATGGCATTGTGCAATCCTTTACCCCGCAACTTTTACGCTTGGCTTTGCGCGGTGAGGCCCCTCGCCAATTGAGTGCTCAGGTGCTGGCGGCGGCCTTGCTGGTGGTGGCCCTGGCCTTACCGCTGGCTTTGCATGCAGGCCTTGATGCGCAAATGGTGATCATGGTCGGACTCGGGGTGTACGGTCTGGTTTTCGCCCTCAATTCCTCAGTGCATAGCTATTTGGTCTTGGCCTATGCAAGTCGCGACGAAGTGGCCACCGATGTGGGTTTCTATTACGCTAGCAATGCTGCCGGACGACTATTGGGCACCTTGGCTTCGGGCACCCTGGCCTGGTTGGGCATGGCCCTGGCCGACACCCAGGGTATCGCTTTGGCGGTTGTCTTGTGGTGTTTATGGGGTGCCGTGGCCTTTGCTTTGATCACCGTCGTAATTAGCTTGATCTTGCCCACTCCCAATAAGGAAGCGCCAACTCCGTAAGCGCAGGGCTTGCAAACGCTGAGCGTCTGGCGCTGAAGCTGATTACACTCGGGCCACCATATACATAGTGGCCCGAGTATTGCCGGGTTTGGGGATGAGGGTACCACTGGTGCCCACCCTACCTTTGCCATCGTGAACAGCTCTAGGCCGAACAACTGGGGCCTCTATGACATCTACGACACTATCACCGAGTGGTGCTGGACTGGCACCAAGCCAAACTTAGTTACGAATTGGTGACCGATCCGGTGGGCCCCACATCCGGAATGGCTCGGGTTACTCGTGGTGGTGGAACCGGAGTGTATGCACTTGGTCAACGATCAGCATCTCGAGATAATTCTTGGCCCCATTTCACGCCTTACTCCTACCGAGGCTTCCGCCTTGCCATTACCCTCCCCTCAGAAAGTAATGGCTAAACATAACCCTTCCCTTCATGTACAGCAAAGCCATTGAACCATGCAATAGAAACAGAGATGAGCCATCGGAGACTGGGGGAAAAAGGGTACCCCGCTGTCATTGGCCCCAATGGCATCAATCATCAGCAATCACTGGAAAGCGCTGTCCGCCCATGGCGGTTGGGGTGCCGCGGATTTTCTCGGGCCAGCCCTCGTCCACGATCCAACGCCAGTAACGATCTGCGGCATCCGCGTCTTCAAGCCAGTTCCATTGCCCGCCTTGGGCGGGGGGATGGGGGTAAGCACGTATTTCCTCAGCGATACTCCGCATGGCCAGGAGACCCTGCTTGGTGGTTTCAGTGACCCAATCACTGCGGTGTTCACCACCGCGGCACCAGACCCGAAAGCCCCAATAAGCCGCCGCGGTGGCGCGATGCAAGCGGGCGGTGATCAGGGTACGCTCAAAATAGGCTTTGAGCTGAGCGTAGTCATCCTCGGCAAGGACCTCACGGCCCGCGGCAATGGAGGCCAAACTTTGCTTGGCCAAGTCAACGGCATAGTCTTTTTCCTGGACCACATAGCGCAGGTATTCCTCGTTCATGCGCTCGCGCGGGGTGAGCCATGCATTGGCCACCACCTGGGGGATTTCATTGTGTTGGACGCCTGCCTTTTTGACCCAAGCAGGGGCCAAGCGATCCACCACGTCCGTCCAATAATGAAACGCACGGTCCACACCATGGCCCACATGGACCACTGGCGGATCAAACCATTTACCGCTGACATGACGGGCATAACTGGAAGGATAGGGATCGTAATCCATGCGCGAATGGTCGGCGGTATTGGTGCCGAGGGTGTACAAGGTGGCAGCGACAATGTCAAAAGCATTGGCAAAGGCTGGAGCCACAAAGGGGTAGGCTGCTTCCCCGTAATGCTCAGCAATAAATTCGCGGGTGATCTGCTCGGCATCCACATCCTCATCACTCAAGCGTCGGTGTAAGGCCAAGAGATTGATCTCCGCAGGGGTATCAATGACGCGGGTATGGCCATAGCGATCGGTGCGCGCCACATAGCCGACAATGTGATCGCGACTGAGAAAATCATTCCAGCGGCCAAGAATATACTGCGGCCAGGTATTGGCTATGAGACCCTGACCATTGAACTCTTGCCCAGTATCAAACTCCATAATCGTGGGCAGGGGTATGGCACCAGCAAAACGATCATTGGGATGGGTGAGTTTAAAATCGTGGGGCGTTTCTTTCATCATCAGTTTGATTTGTGGGTACTCAAATAGCTCAATGGCGCCAACGATATTCTCATACTCGGCATCGTCATAGGCAAAGGTACGAGCATAAAGGTTTAAGCCGCGCTCTGCAATCACCACCTCGGCAATGGCATTCACCACCGCCGCGATTTTTTCTTGATTACTGGTCATGGTTTCTGAGTGCTGTCGTTCAATGCGTGTCCGCGTTTCAATAAAGGTGAGAACAATGCCCTGGATATCTGGAACCAGGTCCAGCATCTCCCGATAATCGTCTTGAAACCACTGCCAAAATTCGGGGTCATCAAGATTCAGGCGGTTACGCGGGCCTACGCGAAAGCGTTCGGGGTAGTGGCCCCAGCTATAAAATGCACGGTCCCACAAGACCACCTCGGTAATACCTGCTTCATGGGCAGCGCGAGTAAGAGCATTACTGATCTCGCGCCGGCGATCATTGCGGACATGTTTGAGGTCGTGAATCACTTCATGGGAGATTTGCAGATGGTTAATGTCGTAGTCCGCTGCCCGTTCGATCACTCGCAGGCCATCTTCTAAACTATCGGAGAGAATCATCCATCCGCGCACCGCCTCGTCAGCGCCTAACGGACGAGGGCCATCCGTCTCTTCACCTACGGCGGAATGGATGGTGGCGGACAGTACCAGAGCAGCGATGGCCTGGTAGACACACATGAGAGTTGAACGTATCAAT
>REDP01000331.1 GCA_007693455.1 Planctomycetota bacterium
AACGGCGCTCTAGCCAAAGCTTACGATGCTCAAGCCCCTCTCCGCACAGAAACGCACGGCGCACACAGCGGCTGATGCAGTGCAGCCAGGGAGGAGCCGAGGGATCAAACTGATGGGAGCGGGCTTGGCGCATGGGTGGAACGTAAAAAGTGATAGGGCTTGGTCAATTAATTTTTTACGCCTGTCCCCTTATCGTCACTGGATGGGGGCGAAGATGACGGCAGTATTAGTTGATTCGGTTCCACTGTCTGAGCCGAAGGGTTTTTGCTGCACTTCCTGTGATCCTGGACGGCATGATGTCCCACGGCTCCCGCCCCACCACCATAGATCTCCACCGACATGTGTATGGTGGCATTGCGGCACCATGGTGGCTTACCCATATTGCTGGGCGACGTATTAATCCTGGCCCCTATGAGTCGGCGTGGCTGCGCATGTATGATCAACCATCCCCGCTGCGCGCATTGCTTCAACGCTATCAGCGGAATGACCAACACGTCATCGAGGATTTCCGACGACTCTTTGAGTTCCACCAGAAAGATGGACCTGGATTCGAGCGTTTTCAGTTGCATCACGATCTTATTACCTGGACCAGCGCTTTAGCCGATCCGCAACTTCTCAGGCGGCCGACCCAGCGCTTTGCCGAGGAGTTACCTTTAGTAATTGATCATGTGGCCGAACAGTGCCGCAGGGAGGGATTGGGGGCAGCGGAACTGCGGCTGATGCTCCCGGCAGGCATGCGTCCCGCCGTAGCGCGCTGGGCATGGGCTTTGTTTTCCCACTGCTGCGGGCAGGCATCTACCACGAGCTGCCGTATTGACGGTATAGCCAGTCTTTCCCGCAGTCATGCCGTTCCACAATGGCGGGATCTTGCCGACTGCCTGCGGGCAGGCGAGGCCGGAGGGATTGTTGGCGTTGACTTTAGCCATCGCGAGGAGCGCAGTAGAATCCAGGATTTACTGCCCGTGAGTGAGCAGATCCACGCCTTTAATGCGCAAAATCCGCGCCATGCCGTGGCGCTTGTCGTGCATGTGGGGGAAAGCTACGAGGGCATATGTCTGGAGAGTGCTCTGCGACGCATTCACCAAGCGGTTAGGCTCCTGCGGCCTCATCGCATTGGTCACGCCGTGGCTGCTGGCATCGCTCCGCAGCACCATGGAGTCCATGAGCGTAGCGAGACAGTGCGGGAACGCCTGGAACACCTTACCTGGGAATGTGAACATGCAGACTCCCTAACCCAACATGGGATTGCGGTGGACACTGCCCAACTTCGGCACGAGCGCAGCACCCTGCTCCAACGCGATCCACGTCAACGCCTGCGCAGGACCTATGACCACAGATTACTCGAGGAGTTTTCCCAGCGGCAACAGTGGCTGCGCCACATATTGAGGCGTCAGCAGCAGATCATTGAGGTCTGCCCCACATCCACCCAGCGCATCGCTGGTATCCGCGACCATCATCATCACCATGTGCATGCGTTTCTGGATGAAGATTTGACGGTGGTGCTTGGCAGTGATGATCCAGGACTTTTTGCCACCACGCTTTCCCAAGAATGTGCTCTGGTAGAACAATGGCGGGGTGAGGACTGCCGCCACCTCACAGAGCGCGTCGGGGCCTGCTCGCGCTACCTAAGTGGCCGCGACACGCTCTCTTAATGCTCGTCCTGCTATGACTACAGACCTTGCAATGGGGTGCTGGCTGGCGCGACCCATACTTGAACCTGCTGGGCTTGGCTGTCGGCGTAGAGGCGAATGCTGCCCCCGGGCATGAGATCAGCGCCACGGACCTGGACAATAATGGGCGCAGCGGATGACACTTCAATCCCTTGAATGGCTTCGGGCCGCCCGCGCGCAAGAAGATGCGCGCCAGCGAAAAGATGACCGGCGACATGGGGATGATGGGCCAGGTAGAGTATTTCTTCTTCAACCAGATCGTTAAAAAAATGGGTACCAAGGCTAACATCTGGTACCACACCTTCCCCCAAATCCATCACCTCGCAAATAGCCTCTACGCCTGCAATTTCGCCAAAACGTACGGGAACCCCCAAGGAAGGGGTGGTCGTACCCCAGCGACCAGGGCCAATCAGCAACACTCGCTCCTGGTCATGTCGTTGCAATAAACGTCCCAAACGCCGGGCCACCGCATAGCGGTCACGATGCGAGAGTTGGCTATATCCGGACGCATCCACCAATACAATACGGTCAATTTCCGTGCAACGACTTTGGCCGATAACTGGCCCTGGGGCGCTGAGCAGAATGTGTTCCTGGGCGATGTCTTGGGGAGGCGGTTCAACAGCCACATGCCCCAAGAACTGCAAGGGGCGACATTGCACTAAATCAATGCGCAGCTCACCGTCCACCACATTGGCAGTAAATTCGATGTCGACAGGATGGGCATAAGCCTCTTGGAGCACCGCCAGCATGCGCCGCATATCATCAATAAATTGTGGCCCATCGGCATCCTGCTGGAGTAAACGATGGAAGTCTAAGCGGCGCACACTGACGGTGGGCTTACGGCCCCGATGCCGCGCACGTTCACGGGCATCACGATCGACGCTAGAGAGCATCTGCACGGGAACGCCCTCATCTTCTGCGAGAGCCTGCGCCACTGGCACTGCCATCACTTGGTTAGCAGCTAAATCAAGCATATCAGCATAGCGCTGGGTTTGCACCATGGTATCTGGACCACTGCCGCCAGGGCTGCGCGTCGGGGCATTGAGGGCAACGATACGGGTATAGTCATCATCGCGGCGATCCACCGCGCGCGTTCCCAAGCCAAAGACCAGGCGCAGCATACCAGCATGGGGATCAATACTTGGGTGCCAAACAAAGGGATTGTAGGAAAGACCAACACCTGCCACATGCGGATAAAAATGCTTGCCGTGCATAGTACCAGACACCCGCTGCACCAAGAGCGCCATCTGTTCATCGCGATCCAATAAGCCGCGACTGTGGCGATAACGCAAGGCTTCATCACTCATGGCACTGGCATAAATGGTGCGCACTGCGGAAAGAAAATCGCGCAGGCGCTGCTCGCGCATACCCTGGTTGACACAAAAGACACTTTCATATTTACCGGCAAAGGCATTGCCAAAATTATCTTCCAACAAACTGGATGAGCGAACGATAATAGGCGATTGGCCAAAATAGGCCAGCATACGCTCGCATTGACGAATCATATCAGGCGGGAAAGATCCGGTAAGAATACGCTGACGCGCGCGCTTGGCATCGCGGAAAAGGTTTTCAGCGCGGCGCTGGCGTTGACGCACCCACCAAATGCCATTGTGTACCAAGTAGGAATAATATACATCCGAACATATAAAGAAACTATCATGATGCTCTAAAATATCGCGGAAACGCGGCTCTTTTTGTTGAAGAATGGCTCGTGCCACCAGCATCCCCACGGCCTTGCCGCCAATCAAACCAGTGCCAATACAACGGCGACCAATATCCAATAAATCATCCACCTGAAGATAGCGGCGCACCAATTCCAAGACCCGATCATCACGGGAAATTACCATCCGCAGAAGACGGTGATGCACATCATCAGGGATGCTTTCGAGCTCCTCGCCATCACGCGCCGCCTGCAACAGACGCTCTGCATGATGGAATACCTGATGCCAAACATCCGGACGATTACGACTAATGCCGACTTCGGCCGAGGGCATCGTGGCCAAAACATCAGCCGCAACCGCGCTTTGTGTTACCGGATACAGTCCGTCTCCATCCACGGCATGCAGCATGTGCATGGTGCTGGAGTGGCGGTGTTGCACCTTAACCGGATGGAGAAAGTCGTGTCCATGATGGTGATACGCATCAATAACCACCTGTGCGGTTTCCCGTATGGGAACGGTGGCGGCCGAGGAATGACGGTGACGAATAAGAGAGAAATAAGCTAATCCCCCAACATCGTAGACTGCCGGACAGGTGAGCATATAAAAATTGACCAACATGGCATCTGAATACCAATCTGCGGTCAATTCCGAGAGGCATTCAAAGATATAGACTCCATCCCCAGCATGGGCATCAATAACATTATGCACACCGGAGATAAATTGCTCAAACCCCTGCGAGGTGTCTAGGCGATGATAATGCAGATGCTCAAGGCCTGGGGCCTGAGGTGGATGGGAATTGGCGCCAAAGCCAAACCAGTGGACGCTGCAGCCACGTTCACAAGCTTGACGGGCAAAAGCCACCGCATAGCGTTCATACAGCTCGAGGTGACGCACTTGCCAAACAATATTATCGCCCGGAATGAGGCCATGTAAGACCCCATCCAGGCCAGGGAATCCCGTGCTCAGCCGTGCATCAACTTGGCCCATGGCGTCTACACAACTCCCTGATCCAGCATCGCATCGGCAACCTTGATAAAGGCCGCTATATTTGCCCCTTGCACCATATTACCTGGGCATTCGTAGGCTTCGGCAGTGTTCGCGCAGGTCTGGTAAATATCGCGCATAATGGTTGCCAGACGTTGGTCAACCTCATCGCGATTCCACTGCAAGCGCATGGAATTCTGAGTCATTTCTAGACCCGAAGTGGCAACACCGCCTGCATTAGCTGCCTTGCCGGGGCCATAGGCAATGCCCGCATCAAGAAAGGCATCCACCGCTTCAGGGGTACACGGCATATTAGCCCCCTCACTAACCAAGCGGCAACCATTGGCAAGCAGGCTTGCCGCCGACTCGCCGTCCAGTTCGTTTTGAGTCGCGCAGGGGAAGGCCGCATCACAGGTGATATCCCAAGGCAAAGCTTGCTCGCGATATTCACAGTTAAAGTGCTCGGCATATTCGCTGATACGGCCGCGGCGGTCGTTCTTGAGTTCCATGATCCATGCTAGTTTTTCCTCATTGATACCATCTGGGTCGTGAATGGTACCGCCACTATCCGACATGGACACGGGAATCGCCCCTAATTCGATAAGTTTTTCCGCCGCGTACTGTGCAACATTCCCGGACCCAGAGAGGGTGCAGCGCATACCCGAAAAATCCTGTCCCTCTGCAGCCAAGAGTTCCCGAGCAAAATAAATGCAGCCGTAGCCTGTTGCCTCAGGGCGAATCAACGAACCACCCCAGTCCAATCCCTTGCCCGTCAATACGCCACTAAAGCTATTAGCCAAACGCTTGTATTGACCAAAAAGATAGCCGATCTCCCGTCCACCAACCCCAATGTCTCCTGCGGGCACATCGGTATCGGGTCCAATATGACGCCATAACTCAGTCATAAAGGACTGACAAAAGCGCATAACCTCAGCATCACTACAGCCCTTGGGATCAAAGTCACTGCCACCTTTTCCACCTCCCATGGGAAGAGTGGTTAAAGCATTTTTAAAAATCTGTTCGAACCCCAGGAATTTTAAGATGCCAACATTGACCGTATTATGAAAACGCAATCCACCTTTGTAGGGTCCGATGGCGGAATTGAATTGCACTCGGAATCCACGATTAACGCGCACGCGACCCTGATCGTCAACCCAAGGGACGCGGAAGCTGATAACCCGCTCTGGCTCAACAATCCGTTCGAGAATACCAGATTCAACATAGTGCGGATTATCACGCAGCACGGGCTGCAGGGATTCCAGAACCTCTGCGACGGCCTGTTGAAATTCGCTTTCGTGGGCATTGCGCGCAGCAACTGTGCGCAGTACCTGATCAATAGCCTGGGACATAATGACTCCTCTTTTGTGTAGTGCCAAGCGACAAACGGCAAGCGGGGGGCACGCCAGAAGCACCAAAAACGACATAATTATGGAAAAAGGCCCGCCAAACAGCCAGCAATGCTGCAAGGTTCAACATATTATCAACTCCCCTTGGCATGGAAGTGGGCACATCCTAAACATGGGGACACGCTCAAAACTGCCAACTAAAAAGAAACCAGTCAGCCCGATCAACGCAGACCCTAGACGAAGCAACCATAATCGTGATTTGGGATGCAATAGCAGGCATAAAGCGGCCCACGAAGCTTCGTTCGCCTCATCAGCCTACAATGAAGGCCTATCGCCAAGAACTCTTTGACGATGACT
>REDP01000334.1 GCA_007693455.1 Planctomycetota bacterium
GTGCGGTGGTGTAAATGAATACACGAACCCAAAACGCTTCATGCCATTGATCTCCAGAGTGGCCTGCACAAAGGCGCTCTCAATAGGGTGCTTCTGGTCTAAAAGCATGTCCTGCGAAGCGGGTGTTCCTTCGTGTCACGTTGCAGAACGGGTGAAGGCCTGGCAATTCAGTCAATCAAGCTCGGGCCTGAAATGCCCTCGCCCATAGGGGGAGGCAGGTAGGGATTGGGGCGGTAATGACGATCACGCGTTTTGCGGCGTTGATCCGTCAGCGATCCTTATCCAGCCTTGCGAATATCAGTGAGAACACGTTGCGGGCAGGATTTACAGAGTTTATGCAGGGGCTTGCCACAGCAGGAGGATTTCACCGACTGCTTGCCGAGATTCTTCCAGACAGCTGCTGCATCGGCATGCTTGGGGTTATCAGAACCCTTGCGGAACTTGCGCATGCGCTTGCGCAGGCGTTCCAGTTCTTTATTGGCCTTACGAGCGCGATCTTTGTGGGTTTTTGCCATATAAGCCACCTCCATGCCCAACAGAGCATCTACTCCCATTCATCTGATAGCTATGATGCTAAGGCTCTTGATAATGCAAATGAATTACATGAATGACTGTACAATGTTGAGGAGGCACAAAAACCTCGGGGCTTGGTTGCAGATATGGCCTGGATAGTGTGATGGTATCAAGTCGTGAGGGGGACAGTATGACCGAGGTATTTCGCTGGGGTATCCTAGGAACAGGGGGCATAGCCAAGGACTTTGCCGATGGCTTGGCCGAGTTGCCAGATGCGCGCTTGCATGCGGTTGCGGCACGAAAGCGCGCATCTGCCCAGGCCTTTGCCCAGTCCCGTGCTGACAAGGGGCAGCACCCCCAGGTCTGCGATGACTATGCTGCGGTGATCCAGCATCCAGAGGTTGATGTGGTCTATATCGCCACTACCCACCACAACCATGTTGCCTTGGCCCGGCAAGCTATTGCTGCTGGCAAGGCGGTTCTTGTTGAGAAGCCGGTAGGTCTGCATGGCGATGAAGTGGCAACCATGGTAGCTGAGGCTCAGGCTTCAGGGGTGTTTCTCATGGAGGCGATGTGGACTCGTTTTATGCCGGCTATTCAAGCCCTGCAGCACGCTCTCGCTGAGGATGTTCTTGGCCCCGTTCGTCTGGTGCAAGCCGATTTCGGTATCGATCTCCCTCATATCGATGCACAGCATCGTATGCTTGATCCGGCCTTGGGCGGGGGGGCGTTATGGGATCTAGGCATTTACCCCTTAACCTTTTCGCGGCTTATTTTTGGCTGTGACCCACATCATATTCAGTCCATAATGATCCCCGCGCCAGAAACGGGGGTCGATGAGCTCTCGGCAATCCTTGCCCGTTTTGGCGATGGAGGCGTGGCTCAGTTGATGTGTGGCTTTCGTTTGCGCGTGCCCCATCAGGCGCGCATATATGGTCCCAAGGGGCGCATTGTGGTAGATGATTTCTTTCACCCCCAGGCCTTTACCATAGAGCCGCATGAGGGTGAGGCGCGCACCGAGAACTACCCCTTTACGGGTCCTGGATACCAATTTGAAGCGGCAGAGGTGCAGCGCTGCCTACGAGCTGGTCTCCAGGAAAGCTCCGTTTGCCCCTTGCAGGAAACCCTCGCGCTGATTCGGATAATGGATCAGTTGGTACAACAATGGGGTATCATCTATCCACGTGGAGCTCTCTAGCGCATAGAGGGCATATTCTCTGCGGCATCCAGCCACCGCCAGCGACTGGCCATGCAGCCGACTCCGCCCGGGGGAATACTGCGGGCATCACCGCCACTATTGGCGGTTTCCACGCAGACAAAATCCAGCCAAGCATCATCGCAGAGGTCGCTGATGTCGTGCTCTGGCCCAGGGTTCCATATCACGACACTGCGGCTCCCCCAGCGCTGCAGGTGTGCCCGCATGCTACCGTCTCCGCACCTGAGTGGGTAGGGCCGAGGCGCCGCATCGTAGATGGTGCGCGTGCTGCCTGGGCAGTGGTCAATATTGTGGTGTACCCTGCCCTGGAGATCGCTGTCATCGGGTCCGTGCCAGGCGCAGCCCTCCAGGCCAGCCACGGAAAAGGAGGTGGCATCACAGGCGAGATAGGTGTGCATGGCTCCAGCGCTTGGTTGGCAGTGGGTGCCGCGATTGTGGATGCTGAGGACAATGGTGAGCGAACATGGCGTAAAGGCACAATGGAGCACGGCCGTACAGGGACTCATTACCCCAGGGAGTTCGGGGCTGAGCTCGCAGGACATGCGTGCTCGTATGTCCTGGCCCTGCTGGTGGACATGGAGGAGTGTGAAGGGTTGCAGGCGTAGGGGGCCATGCATACCCCATTCGGGATGCTGGGGGTGTAGGCCCAACCAGGGCCAGCACAGGGGAATGCCTCCGCGTAACGGCAATCCTGCCTGCCATGGGCTCTGGGGGCTGGTGTAGAGGCGGTCGCGCCCGCCCACATGGGCCTGCCAGACCTGCCCTCCCTGGCAGGCAATCAGTGCTGATCCCCATGGCGCCGCAAGGCGTAGCATAGCCATGCCGTCAACGTCTTCGATTGCCCAGCTCATCCCTACTCCTTGGCTGTTCGCCTGTCTCCAGTCGCAGGGGATACACGCTTTGCACGGCGACTCAAGGCTCGCCCCCAGGACCGCTGATCGCCAGATCGGGCAGGAAAACGCCCTAAATAAGATGCTTTTTACGCTGAAGGCATGCCCCCGCGAAGGGGGCATGCCTTGCCCATGGTGAGCTTTGAGTCACCCTGAGAGATGACCGCGCTAGTCGGCGTAGCAGCGTATCTCGCTGATGGCCGCTTGGGGTGCGCCGCCAGTGGTTTCGATCACTACCCGCAGGGCCTGGGTGGTGACAGTTTGGGGAAGCTGGTGGATGCGTCGACGTTGTTGATTGTCACGGATAATTAAGACGTCCTGCCAGTCATCCCCATCCAGGGCCTGAATGCGATAGTCGCGGGCGATGTCGGCACAGGCATAGAAGGGGGGTTCGGCGTGGACTTCGTGGCGGAGTTGGCCGGGGAAGGTGATTTCTACCTGAGCGCAACGCTGCGCCTTTTGCCAACGCAATTCCAACCAGGCAGGTAATCCCGCGCCACTATCCGAACGCCAGCACTCCGGGCCGATACCTGGGCGGGTGCGGCCAGAACACACTGCTGCCGCGGGCCAGACATCTTGGGCAGGATGGCAGCGGAAGGCGAGGGTGAAGTGTTGGCTGCGTAATCGCGATGGCGAGATGCGGCGCTGACTGGCATGTTCGCTCAGGCGGTTGCCGCTGCGCAGCCAGAATACATCCTCACATGTCCCACAACGCAGGCGAGCATATCCACGGCTGGTGCTGCTGAGGGCGCAGTCCCACCACAGCCAATGACGCCCTGGAGGAACTTCGACACTGCCCTCGGCCAGGGAGGCGGTGCCAGCACTGCTATAGTCATAAAAGTTTTCCATGGCGGTCAGCGAAAGCGCTACCGTGCGTGTCTGTTCACTGCGGTTTTCCAGATAGAGGCCCACCCGCTCGAGGGGACCGCCATCCACCGCGATCAGCTGAGCTGGTTCATCTGTCAGTGCCTGGGCGGGGCCGCTGCCATGTAAGAGGCCAGCTTCATCGTGTTGGCGACTACTGCCAATGCCATGTAGTAATGCCGTGGATGACGCGCTTACCTGGGCGCTGCGTGCCAGGTCGGCGGCATCGTCATTGCGGATATGCGGCAAAAAGACACCGTCACGCAATAGGCGTTGTTGAATCTCATGCATCAGAGGTCCGCCAGCGGCAGCATCCTCGGCGAGATGGGGAATGCCATGCTGGAGGGCGTGCGGGGCAGCAGTGCCCACCGCCTGACCCATGAGCGAGGTGGTGGCCATAACCCGTACCGTGCCCAAGGCCGCTCGTGTAGCCGAGAGGCAGCGTCCCGCCATAAAAAGATTATCCACATCCTGGGCCATTAAACTACGCAGGGGAATGCCGTAAGGGCCAACGTAGGACTTGGCGGCGTATTCACTATCGGCGCGATACCCTTCCGCGCTCGCTGGCTCGGAAGTCGGTGCCAATAAGCCGCCCGGCGTATGTAAGTCGACAAACCAGCCACCATGGCAGATTTCATCGGGAAACGCCGTGCGCGCCTGGAGTTCGTTTTCGTTGAGCCAATGGCGGCCGATTACCCGGCGACTCTCGCGTTTTCCTGGTACTTGGCCGATGAAATCAAGGGCGTAGGTGGCGCACACTTCCTTCATCTTGGGGTCATGATTTTTCATCCAATCCCACACCCCTAAGGCATGGCGGGTGAGTTCATGACGAATGGTTTCGTTGTCGTGAATCGTGTGCCAGGGTACACCGATCTCAATCCACCAGTAGCCCCCGCGGGGATCGTGGGGAACACGACCTTGCTCATAAAAAAAACTGGCATCGGTATACTCTTGCGCCCAGCTGGGAAGGGTAAACGGGCATGGCCGCCCCATATCGCGAGCCCGGATATGGATGGAATTGCCCATGGTTTCGGTGCTGGCGCCTTCAGGTGCGTGTACTTCGCCAGTTTCTTCACGGGATTCCGACCCCATGCGCCAGGCGCAGCCAGCACGATCGGCCACCATCGCATCACCCGTGCAATCGGCAAACAAAGAAGCGCGGAGTTCCATCTCCACTTCCGCCGAAAGGGTGCGCGCGCGAACGCCAGCAATGCGCCGCGAACTGGCGCAGGCTGCACGCGTATAGTATCCAGCCTCGGTATCAGGGGCCACCGCAGCGGGAGCCCCATCGTCGTCCATGATGACTTCAGTAACGACAGTATTCAAGTGTAGGGTGAGGCCTGGAGTGCGCTGGACTAAATCATACAGGACCAGATCGAACATGCTATTGGTCCAACCATTCTCATTCACGGGTTCGTGATTGATGGCGCGTTCGGCTTCGAGAATCTCGTGAATGATCCCCGTCTCCCTGCCGTAGGCATGGTGGCAGGCCGCCCCATGGACGGTTACCCGCATTTCCGATGAAGCCACCCCGCCCAGCACTGGTCGCTCATGAACCAGACAGGTGGAAAGTCCTCGACGGGCCGCAGCCACCGCCGCACAGACTCCCGCCATGCCGCCGCCGACAACAATAAAGTCAAAGGTTTCAGTGTGATATATACTCATGATATGGTCTCCAAGGCAGTAGAAAGGTCCTGCACAATGTGTGCTAAAGCGGTTTCGATGGCATGGGCGTTCATGGTGGTGACGCCGTGTAGAGAAATGGCAAGGGGGGGATATCCAGGACATGACAGGGGCACAGCAACCGCCTGCTCATTATTGAGATCCCAGTGATTGGTGTGGAGAAAGGGCCCGCGCAGGCAGTCCCGCGCCTTTGCCAAACAGTCTTCGGGATCCTTTGGGGTACGCGCAGTGGGCCGTTCCCAGCCATAGCGCTGACTGGCGCTGGATAATAAGGTCAGTGCGCGCGGCTCTTCCAGGTCAAGCAAGAGGCGCAAGCCCACCACCGATAGATGAAGAGGAAAGCCACCCGCCACCGCCGAAATGCAGGTGCCATCGGGGCTGCAGCGATGCAAGTAGAGCACCTGATCGCGATGCAGGGTAGCTAAAGAAGCATGCAGGAGCGTCTCTTGGGCAGCCCTTTGCATGCAATCACGACTACGAGTCAGCACAGGTAACTGCTGAACAGCACTGCCTGCCAAGGACAAGACCCCTAAATCCACAGCGAAACTGTGGTAACTCGGTTTACGAACGTAGCCGTGAGTGATCAGCACCCGCAGTGTGCGCGATACATTGGATACATGCAGGCCAACCCGTTGGGCAATCGCCGTTGCCGTCAAGGGTTCTTCTGCCTCAGCAAGAATACGTAAAATATCCAATCCAGTGGTCAGCACGCCCCCTAAGATATTGCGAATATCGCAAAGTCAATAATAGAAGCGTTGTCAAGTGAAGGATGGCGCAACGCTTCTCGCAGACAGTGCATGTTGGCTTTTTGCTCACGGCGATACTTACCCGCTGTCAGCAAT
>REDP01000077.1 GCA_007693455.1 Planctomycetota bacterium
GCCTGTGCCATTGTTGCCACCGAGGATTGATATGACCCATCCTTTGGCGGCGACAGCACCCCCATATCTGACACATACTGGCGCAGCTGTTGCAATACGCTTCCAGAATCTGGCCCTGTTATTCGGTGGGGCTGTCGTGCAGTCACCACGCTCTCAGCGATCCCCCGATTGATACCCGGCTCCAGCAAATGGCTTTGACCTGCATCTCCATAGTCGGCTTGCTTATATGGCGCCAAAGCCTGCAGGAGCGCTTGCTGCTGGCCTATAGATAGGCCTAATTTCTCGAAATCGGCTTCGCCGAGCTGGAACAGCCGCTCACAATCAATATTTTCCTGGGCAAACGTCGCCTGACATTGGCTCAAACCACACTGGCGCAAAATGGTTTCCATATCCATACATAGCTCCTTACTGCCTACATCAATTCAATGCCCTAGCATCTGGCGATCCCTTGTCTGGGCAGCACACCCTCTCGCCTGGCCGCTGCAGCCTTGGTGCGACACAAAACCACCTTAGAGAACAACGCCGCAACTAGTTAATTTTTATGTGATCGATGAAGCGGAAAATACCTCCGTGCATCGTTAAAACAGTGTCAGGCCACTTGCTGCCAGGGCGACAGCACCACAACCCTCATCCAGGAAAGGAGAGACCATGGCCAAGCCAATTGACATCAATGGACTACGGTCCCTGTTTCATATCAACCAAAACAATGGGGATACCCTCCCCGCAAAAACCGAACGCCAGGTCTTCGTCGATCGCAGCGGGCACATCATGCGCGGATCTGATGCCAGTGATATTGACGACCCCGAACTCTCGCAGGTCCATCAAGGCATCTTTGCCGCCCTCCTTGATGACCCGCGTCAGCTGGAGTTGGATCGCGCAGTGGCTTCTCGTGCCCTGCCCCGGACCACGCGAGAAGTCATCCAAAAAAATATCACCGGCTGGCTTTATACCTTCCGCACCAGTCAGGGCATGGACTTCGCCTGTTATACCCGCCGTGATCCAGAAACGGGATCCTATCAAACCTGGTGCATTAAACCAGAACTAGAGGTTATGGGCCTTGGGGCACACGGCGGCCACCTCTACGATGATGGCCGCATCTGTTATGGCTGGGATAACGACAGCGGCATGCCCAGCCTGGAAAGCGCCTATGCCAAAGCCGTGGTATGGGCCAACGAACGAGTGGCCATGATGGCGGCAAAAGAGCGCGGCGAGCCCGCCGCCTTTAGCCTGAACGCTGATGACTAGGAAGGGCAGCTGCACAACCCAACTAAGGTGGATTGTGCGCCTGTGTGCCGAGTAACTCAATACCCAAGGACAATACTATGACCACCAACTCATCAGGTGCCGAGAGTATTCCCAGCCCCCACGATCAGCTAACTGCCCATGTCACATTAGTCGCAAATATGCTGGGCGCCTCTCCTCCACGCGTGGCCGACCACACCGTGGCCGGTCAAAACCTTCGTTGCCTCCAATTGACTCTGCCAGGTCCGGTATCGTTGCTGCTGGTGGCAAGCGCTGGCTATCCCTTAGCTGCACCCCTGTGCTTAGTCGAAGGGCCAGATGGCGCTTTTCGCCCCGTTGCCCTGCCGTGGGCCGTCGAGAAAAGCAGCGAACGCTGTCTCTTACAGGCACTGGGTGCGGTCATTGCGCCGCCACTTGACGCCGAAGCATCCAGTGAAGCAACGTTTACTTCGGGATTTGGCCTCCCCGGTGCCCCAGGGCTGCTAACCACTGATCCTGATCGAGCCGAACAGGCTGGCTGGCAGCCTCGCATATCCCCTCAATCCGCCACCGATCTGGCCGAACAGGCGCGTCAGGCGCGTTTTAGTCGCTCATCCGGCTTGTTGGGCCGCGATCTCGAACAGGCTCGAGTCGTGATTGTGGGCTGCGGTTCGGTCGGCAGTAACCTTGCTGAACTTCTGGTGCGGCAGGGCCTTGGACACATCACCGTCATCGATCCAGACCACATTGAGCCCAGTAATCTCAGCCGCACCACCTACCAATGGAGTGACTGTGGAAAGGCCAAGGCCGATGCCCTCGTGCGCCGCTTAATGGCAGTCCAACCATGGGTTGTCGCCGATGGTCATTGCGCCGACATCCACGCCCTCCCCCCAGCGCAGATTGATAAACTGATCGACAACGCCGATCTGGTAGTAGGCGCCACCGATGACCCAGCGGCACAAAATCTTCTCAATCGCCACTGTTATGCAGCCGGCATTCCGGCTGTGTATCTCGGCTGTTACGACGGTGCGGCTGGTGGAGAAGTCATCATGGTCGTTCCCGACGCCCAAACCCCCTGCTTACGCTGCGCAGCACCCGTACGCGTTCAACTTGAAGCGGATGCTGGCCAGGTAGGGCGCAACCGTGACTATGGATCGGGACGCCTGGAAGGCGTCGTGGCACTGGGCTGTGATATTCTGCACCTTACCACCATGGGTGCCAAGGTTGCTTTGGCCCTGCTCTGCCGACAACGCCGCATCGTAGAGGCACATCTAACAACCTGGCTGGATCAACTACTGGCCACCAATCAGATATACTTAACCGCCAGCATGGAGCCAGACTTTTGGTTCTACCCTCGTATTTTCACTGATATCCCAGGTCAGCATGCATGGCAATCGTTGTGCCTGGCGGTAGACGGCGATGACCACTGCCCAGTCTGCGGTCAACATCGCATCGACCCACATCTCAGGGCCGAGTCCCCTGATCTAGCGGCCCTACGTGGCACCACAGAAGGAGCATGATTATGTATCTACGATGGTATGACACCGTACTTAAGGATATTGACCAGTACATCCTTTGCCACCAACCCGAACGCGGCGGAGCGCTCCTAGGGCCGCGTGGCCAAGCAGTGGTCAGCCACTTCGTGCCTGATCCCCAAGCCGCTACTACCACAGTCAGCTATGTCCCATCCGCGGCCCTGGGAGTCGCAGTGCGCCAGCTTGAGACTCAAGAAGCAGTGGAATACAAAGGCATTATCCACAGTCACCCATCATCCCTCGCCCAGCCCTCTGGGCCTGACCTCGTCGAATTTGGTGAGCAACTGCGCGTCAACCCCCACCTCGGCTGGTTTATTGCCCCCATTGCCGTCCATGGACCCGGCAACCCCCAGGCCGCCCACGAAATCATTCGCGATCAAGGCCGTATCGCCGTCTACGCCGCACGTCGCCCACACCCCCATGAACCAGGTCCAGTGGGCCTACGTCGCCTGCGCTCTGGAATCATCCCGTCAGTATTTCTGGTACGCGCATTAAGCCAAACCCTATGCGGCACCGTTGTCGGCCCCCGAGATACCCAGCGTAGTGCTGAGCATGCGCAAGCCTGGCACATTGCCCTGCGCGACGGACGGCAGGTACTGGTACTCATCGGCCCTGAAGTGCCCGACCACGCCGGCCCGCAGGTGGTCCTCTTGGAATCCTCTCACGAGCACCGCCACCTTGATTTGCCCTGGCCAAGCACCGTCAGCGACCGTGTACGCCTGCGTATGTGGCTTGTGGCAGCTGCACACGCCATCAACCAGCACCCAACCCGTCGCTCTACCTTGGCTGTGCGCCAACCACCCATACCAGCACCAGCCCGGCGCGTCCTCAAGGCCTACCAGGCGGCCAGTATACCAGCCACGACCCAGCGCAGCCCTGGTTGGCCATACCGCACTGCCAGGCGGAAGTGATTGTTCTACCGCAGCATCCCCCTGCCGGCAATGCAAGGAATGTTTCCGCGGCATTCCTGCGGTGCCAGGCACTGCATCACCATCCCTTGTTCATACCGAAAAACCAACGCTAAGCCGCGAGAGCGTTTGCCACCCATGCTGCAACGGCACAGCCATATAGAGGCTGTCGCTCAACGAAACCACAAACCGAGCCTGAGCCCAGAACCCAAGGGTTCCGTTATCGAGCTCAGGCCCGGTTTGCACTCTCGCATCAGGGGCTTTCCTCCTGGCCTGCGCCCCGGACCGCCCCCGACACCCCCAGCACCTTACACCGCCATCATGATGGCATAACCCTTGCCCACAAAATAAGCTGGCAAAACTTTTTCGCGGCTTCTGCTGCCTAAGGTGCCAAAGCGCTTCAAGACTCGAAATTCCCAAGCGCCTTCGTTAGAATAGTAACCGCAGGATTTGCGGAATCCGCTCACCATCAGCGCACAAGGAAGCTCTCATGAACACGCTCCAAGAAAAGATTGCTGCCACTATGAATTTTCTTGCTCAGGAAGGGTACCGTCCTGAGCAGGTGCATGAAGAGGTTGTGGTCTTTAAACACGAAGGACATTCCTTCCTTATCGACTATGACGAAGACGACCAGCAGTATGCCCGCATAGTCCTGCCGAATTTTAAGCCCATCCACAATCAGGCTGAGCGCACCTTTGCCCTTCAGGCAGCCAATAACACCAATCAATCTATTAAGAATTGCCTCATTACCGTAGGTGATACCCAAGCAAGCGGGATGGTGGAGTTTTTAATCCAGGATGTCGACTGTTTATTGCCGCTTCTTGACCGCACGGTGAGCGCCCTTGACTCAGCTGCTCGCTTTTTCCTGCGCCATATCCAAGAGTTGACCGATGAAGCCAAGGCCTTTGCCCGCAGCATGGAAGGCGCCGAAGCCACTGACAACACTGACTCAAGCACCCACACATCATGACGACACCCCGCGCAGCCCAAGCATCCACAGCAGCGCCTATCATCTATGTCGATATTGATGATACCCTGGTACGCCATGTGGGCGCAAAGATGATCCCTATTCCCAAAACCGTGGCCTGGGTCCGCACCCAGGCGGACAAGGGGGCACAATTGTATGCCTGGTCCCAGGGCGGTGGGGATTATGCCGCCCGCTGTGTGCAGACATTGGGTCTGGACGATTGCTTTGTCGCCTGCCTGCCAAAGCCCAGCTATGCCGTCGATGATCGTCTGCCAACCCAATGGCCGGGCTGCCAGTGGATCCACCCCATGAATCTCAAACCGACTGATCAAGGCCAGCAATGAATTGCCCAGCAGGGAAGCACCCATCCGCAACCATTAGTAGTCGCCACTCCAAAACCACCCACAGGGCCGATTGGACCAAGCGTGTGATGCTTTCCGTTGAACCACGCTAACTGTTGCATAAGCGTGCATATGACGGCTTCATCAACAGGCACAATCGGCATTCCTGTTCAACAAATAACTGAAATGACAATAGTTTAAGCGCCCTCATCAAAAACATTGACCTGCCACTTGCCATATAGTAGTGTAATAATTGTCTTTGCTGCCGTAGCCCCTGAAGCTGCTGGCGGCCTGCTTTCGAGCAACCTCGGCACCCCTTGTAGAACCTTGGTGGGCCGAGGCGTGAATGCCTGAGACGGCACTATATGTTAGGGTCGTTTTATGGATTAACGAGCAGGGCGGTGTGTTGCCGTGACTGCTTTTGGTTGGGCTTGTTGGATGGCGGAGGCCGGAAGACAAGTTTGACCATTCTTTCGCCCAGCATGGTTGAAGAGCGGCGCCCCCATCGATCCCATCTACCTGCACACCGAGCATCGCATCGCCGGCCTGTGCTTTATCTACTGTCTGGGGCTGATGATCTGGAATATGATCCAGCGGACTGTCAGGGCCTATCTCAAGGACAACCAGCTTGGCCTACCCTACCATCGCAATGTCCCCAGCGACAATATTACCACCCGCTTCCTCTTCGAATTATTTCCGAAGGTCCAGACGGTGCCGATTTCAAGCGGTGGCAAGACGATTCATCAGCTCGCCGGCATGGAGAAATGGCAAAAACTAGCCTGCAAGGCCCTCGGCACGAGAACCAGGGAATTCGAGAGGCCCGCCGGATGACGGCGAATTATGTCGTCGATCCCAGGAGTGTGCGTTCGTAGCGCCCTCCCTCCGTAGCGCCCTTCCCCCGTAGCGCCGGCTTCAGCCGGCACGGAGTGCGGACTTCAGTCCGCACATTCTCTCCACGGGTGCCCTTCGAATCGGCAGGCTGAAGCCTGCCGTCCGT
>REDP01000221.1 GCA_007693455.1 Planctomycetota bacterium
TTCTATTACCGCCTGGTTACCGATGCTGGGTTTGGTCCTCCCCCGGGAATCAACCTTGGCAATCCCTTAATCGGTTTTGCTACCATACTGTTGCTTACCAGTTCTGTGACCTGTGAGATTGCCCAGCATGCAGTAATGCATGGTGAGCGCATGAAATCGCGCATCGCCCTCTTGGCAACCATCGCCCTCGGGCTTATTTTTCTTGGGTTTATGGGCTATGAATATGGCGAGTTTATCCAACAAGGCTATGGTTTCCTCAGCATGCAAGAAGAGCCATACAGCCAGTTTAATTCCTTTATGTCTCTCTTCTTTGCGGCCACTGGATTTCACGGTATCCACGTTCTCACCGGCTTAGTGATGCTTATCCTGGTTTACATTCGTTTTGAAATGCAGCAGTTTACCCAGAAACGACATTTCTCGATGATGGCAGCCAGTCTCTACTGGCACTTTGTCGACATTGTATGGATCTTCCTCTTTGTCACTGTTTACGTTATTAGTCCAGCTCCTGGAAGCGTATAGATCTTGGGTGCCGTTTATCCACTTCAACAGGGGGCCGCATATTGTGGACTAACCACAATGCTTGTGGAGCATGCTCATGAGTGGTGATCTGCCGCGTAGCGATTCCTCAACCGCTCGCAAGGCGCTGCCGATCGTCCTGCTCACCCTATTCTTGGATCTCTTGGGCTTTAGCATCCTTTTTCCCATATTTGCGGAGATGATGCTCTATTACCAAAATCGCGGCGACCCACTTCTGCTATGGAGTATGGGTCATCTGCGAAGCATACTTCCCGATGTGAGCGATGAGCGACTAGCTGCCTTTTTTGGTGGAATCGTCCTGGGCGTCTATGCTATTTTGCAATTTTTCACCGCTCCCTTGTGGGGGCGGTTATCCGATCGTATAGGGCGCCGTCCGGTACTGCTCATCACCACCTTAGGCAACCTTCTTGGTTACCTGATTTGGTGTGTTTCGGGATGGTTTGCCATACTTCTTATGGGTCGGGTTATTAACGGTATTGCTGCTGGCAACCTCTCCACGCTCACTGCGGCGGCTGCGGATTGTTCCACCGCCGCTAAGCGGACGAGAGTTATGGGCGCAGTTGGAGCAACTTTTGGCGCAGGCTTTCTCTTTGGTCCAGCCATTGGTGGCCTTGCCTACAGTATACTGCCGTCGATGGATGGTTATGGCATGGGACTAAACGCCTTTAGCAGTATTGCATTGCTTGCGGCGGCGCTCACTGCGGTGAATTTTCTCATTATATGGCGTTGGTTTACCGAGACACTGCCGCCGCACGAGCGCGGCGAATCTGAGCAAGCAATTATTCCCATTGCGGTTTCACGTGGGGTCCGGCCACTGCATCTTGCCTACTTTATTTTTATGGTTGGTTTTACGGTTATGGAACTGGCCATTGTCTTTATGGTGAAAGACCTTCTTGGCTTTGGCCCCACGCAAACCGCATGGCTCTTTGTTGCCATTGGCACCACCTCCATCGTTATTCAGGGAGGGGTTGTGCGGCGCATGGCCCATCGCATTCGTGATGTGGTCTTTGTTGCTGTTGGTCTCTTGATATCTATTATCGGTCTTGGCCTCCTTGCCTCAGTTGCCTTATGGCCAGTGGGATTCTTGGCATTTACAGGCGCCATTATTGTCGCCATGGGAAGCGCCTTAGTTATGCCAGGGATGAGTTCCTGGGTGTCCAAGCTTGCCCCGGCCCATGTTCAGGGAGCTGCATTAGGGCGCTTGCGATCCTTGGGGGCATTAGCCCGTGTAGTGGGGCCATTTGGCTGCGCTATTCTCTACTTTTCATTGGGCGCTTCTGCACCCTTTACTGTTGCCGCAATACTTACCTGCATACCAGTGATTTTAGTAATATGGTATGTTCCACGTCCACGTGATGAGTCGCAGGAAGTATTGACCCCTGCGCCTGCTGTGGGAGACATTCCATGAATACCAATAAAAAAACCAGTGTTTTGCCCTTAATTGCGGCTGCCATGGTACTCTTTTTAGGGGCCTTGGTGATGCTGCGCTCGTTTTCGCTTGATGCCAAAGGATCGGGTGGACCGTTACTCTTATCGGGGATCTTTCCTCATACCGAAGACTACCTCCCCAATCCCGATCCCCAACTCATGCGTTTGCAGCAGTATGTCCGCCCAGCCCAGCGTGAGGATCTGCGTAGTATTCCAGGTGTACGTTTAGGTGACCGGCGCCCTGGTTTAGAAAATGCTCCCTGGGAAGAGGTGGTTCTGGTAGCCGAAGACACGCATCCAGCGACTGCTGCCACTATTCGAGCCCTCGCCGAGATCATCACCGGCCAGCATGAAAGCTTCGTGCGCCCTTGGCAGGCCCCGCGTTATCCAGTGGTCATCCTCAATCCCCTTGATGGTGAGGTCCTGCCGATTGGATGTCACCGAATGCTGCGCATTGCTTCCTCTGGAGCCACTCCCGATGGACGCGAGGATGCCATGCAGGTAGAAGTAGTGGTGGCAATGCAGGAACTTACCCCACCAACTAGCCCGGAATCAGCCTGGAATCTTTGGCCAGCGAGCAGCGTTGCCGAGCGTGCGGTAATAATACACCATGAACATACCGCAGAAACTTCGGTGGCCTGGGGGCAGCGCTATGCCTTTACTGGTCGCGCTATCGCAGAGGCAGCATTACAAGCCCTGAGTGATGGTGGGATGATGGCGCCAGATGTTGATGGGTTATCCTTGCTCGATATGCACGGTACATGGGATGACGAAATTCCCCAGCAGCCTGATCATGATGTCATCCGTTGGTATGCCAGTGTGCAGGCTCCACTGATACGGGGTTGGGTGGGCACAATTTTTGGTGATACGGTTATCTACAGGGGCCGCCAGTCTGACGCTATGGGGGTGTTTGCCTCCCATCTAGCACGTGGTGAATGGCAGTCCTTACATGAAGCACCGAGTGATCGAGATCTCAAAGAGGGGCGCTGGCGCAATCAGCGCGCGGGAAGTCTGCCCCGACTTTGGGCGCAACGGGGATCGCATGGCTGGGATGTGCATGCCCTGCAGGCCCGTGAGGATGCAGGATCAGTGCACCGCGAGTGGCTACAGCAAGCCCACAATGGTGATACAGTCGCACGAGTGCAACTCCGGCGTCATCTGCTGACCCCTGCTATCAGCCCCGAGGCCCAGGCAGCAGCTCGGGAATTTCTCCGTAGCAATGATCCCGATCTTATCGAACAGGCCATGCTGGCAGAGACCGAAGATGCTCAGGATCACGAACGTCTTCTGCGCGACTGGGCGCGCTATAGTACAGGTCGTAGTGAGCACAGCCCAGAAGAGGATGTCCGTTCGATTGCCTTGGTTCTAGGTGAGGATCCCCTGCCCTGGGACGGTAGACCACAGTTATTGTATGCCGATGGCATAGTCGTTGTGGCGCAAATGGCCTATGGCCAACCCTGGCTTACCTGGCGTGATGCGCAGGGCGCGGTACAGCACGCATATGCTACGCACCACCTGGAAGCGGCGCCAGTAGTGCTGCAGCATGACAATGATACTGATGCTTGGACTATTGGGGTAGGTTCGCAGAGACCATAACGCTTCATCTCTCTACCCAGGGGTTGTGTATAACCAGAGATGACAGCGTTGTTCTCATATGGTTTTACCTACGTGGAGAGAGGCCGTATGCTGATAGCTTGGGCCTTGCAGAGCACTCGAATGTGCTCTCCAGGATGCAGTCTTAGGGCATCGATGCTTCCTGGTGATATTTCTGCGATCATCGGATGGCTACAACCGCAATCGAGCACCACCAGAGCGCGCTGACTAGTAGCAGTTATGCTTTTAATACGCCCGCGGAATTGATTGCGTACTGAAAGAACGCTGCCATCGACGGCTTGCCGAGCCAGAATGAGATCTTCTGGCCGCAGCAACAACTCAACCCTAGTGCCAGGCTGCAGATCATTCATTGGGGCAAAGAGTTCGAGCCCAGCATCACCGTCCAGGCGGACGCAGTTGTCACGAAGCAAGGTGCCGCGTTGGTGAAAGATCAACCCGCAATCGTGAAGGAGTGGGAGTAATTCGGGGTTGGTAATGAGCTCACTAACCGCTCCATGGCCGCGCAGGCGACCCTGTTCCAGTAGGGCAATGTGATCACTGATGCTCAGTAATTCCCCCAGATCATGACTAACCACAAGCATGGGTATGGCAAGACTGGAACGAATGCGTTCAAGGTAGGGAAGGATATGCTGTTTGTGGGCACGATCCAGGCCGGTGAGGGGTTCATCTAATAAGAGCAATCGGGGGTCACTCAGAAGGGCGCGCCCCAAGGCAATGCGCTGGCGTTGGCCCCCTGAGCATTGGTGGGGATAACGCGGTAATAATTGATCAATATCCAAGAGTTCTATAATTTCATGCCATTGTGCTTCACCAACACGCAGGCCATAGCGGAGGTTTGCTGCCACGCGCATATGGGGGAACAGTCGCAGATCCTGAAAGACAATGCCGATACGTCGTTGGTGTACTGGGGGACAATATCCCGCGGCGTGATCAATGAGAACCTCATCATCACACACGACGCGCAGTTTGTGCGTTGGCAAAAAACCAGCAAGTGCGTGTAAAAGGCTGCTTTTTCCCGACCCAGATGGCCCAAAAATACCCAGGGTAGAGGCAGATGTCTGGCATTGGAATTCAAGGCTGAAATCGCCTCGATGCAGCGCGATATCACAGGTGATCATAGGACATCCCTTTGCGCTGCATGCGGTCGTACCAAGTGATTGACGAGCCACAGAATAACCAGTGCTATGGCGCTGAGAATAAGCGCTAAAGCTGCCGCTGTGCCATCACGTCCAGCGAGAAGGTGATCGTATATAGCCAGGGAAGCGGTTTGCGTGTGACCGGGTATATTGCCGGCTACCATGAGGGTGACGCCAAAGTCGCCCAAGGCTTTGGCGAAGCCTAAAATACATCCTCCAGCGATCCCCCGTCGAGCTAAGGGAAGAAGGATGGTCACCATGCGTCGCCAGGGCCCAGCGCCGAGCGAAGCCGCGGCCTGCAGAAGTCCTGGGTCAACGCCCTCAAAGGCAGCTCGACTTCCTTTAACGATAAATGGTAGGGCCGCAAGAAACGTGGCGATAACGCAACCTGTAGGGGTGAATACAATGGGGCTTCCGGTAATATATTCCCACCATTTACCCAAAGGACTATTGCGGCCAACCGTCACCAATACATAATAGCCAAGGACCGTAGGAGGCAGCACCAATGGGGCAGTAATAAGAACTTCAAGAAGATCACGGCCACGCCAACGGCCAAGGGCAAGAGTCAGGGCCAGGGGAATGCCAACCAGCATCGCTAACAACAAGCCAAGCAATGACACTTGCAATGAGAGCCACAGTGGACCAGCCATAACCCCTACTCGTTACCCTGATCAGGCATTTGGCTTACATCCAATGCTTCGCCAGGTAGGACAAACCCATAGCGTCGCATAATGGCTCTTCCGGCAGGACTATTCATGGTTTCGATGAATTTCCACGCCGCTTCAGGATGGCGACTATGACTGCTGACCATTACTGCTTGGTCAATGGGTTGGTGCAAATGTTCATCGAGTATGATCCAAGAACCCCGTGTTTCGGCCAGGGCCAAAGAGAGGGCGATGACGGCAGCATCGGCGTTGCCACTGCGGGCAATACGCAGTGTATCAAGAATGTTATTGCCAAAGACGATGCGTGGTTGCAGCTTTTCCCACAGATCTTCGGTGATGAGGGCTTCTTTGGCAGCGAGGCCATAGGGGGCATGGTCGGGGTTTGCTAGGGCAATGCGTTCAAATTGTGGGTGCTGTAAATCGTTCAGGGTTTCAATGGGACTGCCTGGTGTCCACACAGTCAAACGACCGCGGGCATAGAGTATGCGCCGATCTGGTCGGCCATGTCCG
>REDP01000109.1 GCA_007693455.1 Planctomycetota bacterium
CTTGCCTCCGGCATACCACAACCCGAGCGGCCAACAGACTATTCTTTGATCTCTACCCATTTCGTAAAACAACAAAACCCGAGAGAACGGTTGTTCCCTCGGGTTTTGGTATGGTGGAGGCGCCGGGAATCGAACCCGGGTCCGGGAGTGGTCCAACAACGCATCTACGTGTGTAGAACGGCTATGCAAATCTCACCCCAAGGGTAGGCGCCGTTCAGCCAATCCTTGAGGCCAGCTCGACGTCTCTCGCCGTGGGTCACCGAGCAACGCCCACAGCCAGCCGATCTGTTTAGTGGCACGCCTTCCCGGATCGGCGCAGGAAGGGCACCGCCTCGTTAACTAATAGCTAAAAGCTATCAGGCAGCGAGGGCGTACTCGACATGATCGTCGGCACTTATTATTTAGCGGGTTGATAACGCGGCCACCCGCACCGCGACACGCAGCAATTGTCTTTGCAAACCCGTCGAGACCTTTTCGCCCCCGTTTGTTTTGGGGGGTTGCACCCCCCAGGCCCCCCACTGGCTTTGTCGGGACTATTTTCTTCGGGCAAGCCCTACGAAAATTGGGCTGGGGGTTTGGGGGAGGAGCACCGTAGGCTCCATACAATCGAGCTTGCTCGATGGAACCGGAGGTGTCGGATCCCCCAAGAACTAAAAGCGCTTCGCGATTGTATGCGCCCATCGTCCCTCGGCGCCAGATATTTCGAAGGGCTTCGCCCCTCGTGCTCCCCATGGCCCGCACCGGAGGTGGTTGTCGGGACTATTTTCTTCGGGCAAGCCCTACGAAAATTGGGCTGAGGTTGGGACGCGAATCCCTGGGACTTTATGTACAGGGTTTGTACTCTATCGGGTATGAGATACGATTCGTTGTTATCCGCGGCTATGGGTGATGTCAAAGAGCGCGGTTGAGATGACCGCTGTTCTAATTACAGAGTATACATTGCAGTGTTTCTGACACCAGCGGTAGTTGCTGCGGGGTGCCCCTGTGGCGACGTGCCTCACTATAGCACACTGTCTTGCCCTGTCTCGTGTTGGCTAGAGAGGTGCTGGTCGGGGTGATGGGGAACGGTGATAAGGTCTACCCGGCTGTGGCCGTGCTGCCAGGCATTGATGACGGCGGCATGCCAGGGCGATAGGGGTACACCAGGGAGACTGGGCCAGGGCACCCAGATGGCGTGGTGATCGGGGATGCGGCAGTGCAGTGGGTGGGGGAGTGGGTCGGCAATGGTGAAAAATTGGGCCACCCAGCGCGGTCCTTTATAGAGGGCTACCGAGGCGTGGATGCGGCGGGGCTGCCAGTCGAGTTCCTCGCCGAGTTCTCGGCGTAAGGCCGTTTCGGGATCTTCATGGGGCTCACAGGATCCGCCAAAACAGGTGAGCTGCCCCGGCGCTCGCCGGGCGCTGGCGGGGCGTAACTCTAGGAGGAGGCCGCGTGGGCCATGGATGAGGGCGCAGGCATGTTCGGCCATGGACACTATGGTAGGGAGGAGAACATGGAGGCCATGAGTGATCCCCTGCCGCCCTTTCACCGGCACCCAATTGCACCACCCGATGATGCGCCTTGGCGTATCACCGCCGCGTCCTGTGTCTATGAAAACCCGTGGACACGGGTTATTGAAGAACACCTGGACAGTGCCCAGGGAGAAAAGGGCCTGTATGCCTATTTTGCCCCTGTGGATTGCGCGGTTGTGGTTCCTGTTTTGGGGAAGGGTGCGGGAGCTCATGTGCACTTGGTGCGGCAGTGGCGACAAGCCTATCGCCAATACACCTGGGAACTGCCCTGCGGTCGTCTGGATGCTGGTGAAACACCCCTACAAGCGGGACAACGGGAGTTGGCGGAGGAATGTGGTTTGCATGGGGGATCGTGGGAGGTATTGGGGCAGTGGCTGCATTCCGATGCGCGGGTGGCGGGCACTAGCCACTGCTTTGTGGTGCGTAATCCGCAAACGCTGGCGCGTCCACCGGAGAAAGATCGCAGTGAAAAGGATCTCCAGAGCCATGCCGTAGGCCTGGACCAGCTGTGGCGCATGCTTGATGATGGGAGCATTTGTCAGGTGACCACGGTTGCCGCACTCCTGCGCTTGCGCTTGTATATGCTTGATGAGGTGACGTAGGGCCTACTCATAGATGTGCCGCTTTCCCTGATCGCCAAGAGAAAACAGGGGGAATATGGGGCTTACAACCATAACAAGCTTTCCGAGAAGCATCCCCTTTCCCGCGCAAGCGGCAGGTTGCCATGGGTACTTGACGGCTCCGCCCTTGCCGATTTACGGATGAACGATTTACTGTCTCTCCACCTCGGGAGAATGCCTATGCCTCATTTGCTCCAGTTTGGCGCTGGCAATATTGGTCGCGGATTTATTGGCCCTGTGTTTGCGGCTAGTGGCTGGCGGGTAACCTTCGTTGACGTAAACCCCGATGTTATCGCTGCGATTACCCAGCGTGGCGCTTACCATGTCAACGAAGTCAATAATGAGGAAACCTTTCAGCGCCTGGTGACGGGGATTGATGCCATCCATGGCGAAGACCTTGAGGCTATCGCTGCGGCCATAATGCAGGCTGATCTCTTGGCCACCGCTGTGGGCCTGGGAGCTCTCCGCTTTTTGGGAGCTGGGCTCGCTGCTGGGCTCCAGCAACGTGAGGCCAGGAGCATGGGCCCGATTGATATGCTGGTGTGCGAGAATGGCGTGGAGGCTCCTGATCTTTTGGCGGCAAGCATTGATCGCCATTGGGATAGTGATGGCGGTGATTGGCGGAGTGTGTGTGGGTTGGTGCGCACCTCTATTGGTCGCATGGTTCCCTCGGCTACGGGCGAGGATTGTCTGGATATCACCGTTGAGCCGTACGCCGTATTACCCGTAGAGCGGGCCGCTTTTCGCGCCCCCGTGCCCGAAGGGGTAAAGGGGCTGCAGGCTAAAGATGACTTCGATCTCGTTCTCCGACAAAAACTGTATTTACATAATGGCTCGCATGCCTGTTTAGCCTATAGTGGTTTGCGGCGTGGCCTGGAGACGGTTCCGGATGTTATGGAACACGAGGATATTGTCGCCAGCGTACGTGCCGCTGGACATGAGGTGAGTCGCGCTCTTGCGGTGCTTCACGGCAGCGACCAGGCACAAGTAGCCCACATTGAAAACGAATGTCGTGCCTTACTTGAGGAACTGTTTTTGCGCTATCGCAATCGTCCCTTAGGTGATCCATTGGCTCGAGTGGCACGCGATCCAGTACGCAAGCTGGGCCCCGATGATCGGCTGATTGGGGCCGCGCGACGCTGCCATGAGGCCGGTATACGTCCGCTTGCCCTGGCTCAGCACATCCACAATGCCTGTGCATACCGCATCGCCGATGATGAGCCCCAGGCCGATGATTGGCGCAGGCTACAAGCACGTAGCTGGCGCGATCTTTTACAACACTTTTCACACCTTGATTCCCAGGAGCCCCTAATGAGTACCCTTGATATTGCCGCCCAACAACGCAACGCTGCCGAACGCATTCGTGCTGCTGGCATTCATCTCAAAGATGAAGAAGCCAATGCTATCGAAATTGCCGATTTTGGCTTGGGTCGCTTCGAAGAACTGGGTTTGGCCATCTATGTCTATGTGAACACCGATCGCTGCTGCGCCAAAGAACTGGCTATGGTTCCTGGGCAGATTTGCCCGGAGCACCGTCACCCTTCGGTGGATGGTGAACCTGGCAAGGAAGAGACCTTCCGCTGCCGCGCTGGCGAAGTACACCTCTTTCTTCCTGGCCACAAAAAAGACAGTGGCGAAAAGGAGTTTGCCCTTTCACTCCTGCCAACCGATAAACATGATACCGTAACCGTATATAAGCATGTGCACCTTCTGCCTGGTGACCAATACACCCTCAAACCCAATACTCCGCATTGGTTTGTCGCTGGATCCGAGGGTGCTGTCGTCTCGGAGTTTTCCACCCGTTCCATGGATGAAGCGGACATCTTTACCGATGAAGCCATTCAGCGCGTTCCTGACGCTGAGTAGGAGGCTATTCGGGGCCAATAAAGGCCTGCTGTCTCCCTGCGAGCCTTGCTTGGCAACCTGCTCTTGTGCGCCGTAGCGCACTAACGTTATAGGTGATGTTTTTCACCGCTTCTGGATTCCTAAGGATGACCGTGCATGTATGATCTCTATGCTCTTGCTAATACGTGGGACTCGCGTGGCGAGACCCTAGCCCAGCGGCTTGTTATTGCTGGCTTTGATGGCTTTGTTGACGAGTTTATCAGTGTTGTGGCTGAGCGTCAGTCATTGGATTCCTTTGCTGCGGTGGCCGATATCCCCTCGTTTGCGGCCTGGGTTCAGGCGGCGGCAGGACGCTCGTCGCTTAAGGAAATAGTCGTTCGCCAACAAGATGCGGGGGGCTGCGCGGTCAACCTGGGAGATGGCCTGCTTGGTTTGGGTATACCCTTGGACTTGTATGCCACCTTGGGTAATCCTATCCAAGCCCCCTTTCACAGCATTGTTGATCGCTGTCGAAAGGTAGAAAGCTGGTGTAGTCTCCCTGGTCGTACCTTGGCCTTCGAATTTAATGATGGCAAATTGATGTTCCCCAGTGTATCGCAATTGGGCGAACTGGATGTAGCCTTTCTCAAACAGGCCATCGAGCAAGGCGATTATCGTACTTCCTGCCAGGAGGCGCAGCTGATCGCCTTTACCGACTGGACCTTGTATCCGCATATGACTGCGTGCTGGAGCTATTTACAGGAAGCCGTACTCGCCCAGTGCAGCCACAGGCCATGGATCTTTATTGATTTGGTAGATCCGCGGGCGCGCGCACGCGAGGATATTGCGGCAATGTTACGGGTGCTTTCAGGATTTCAAAATCATGGCCGCACTGTTCTTGGTCTCAATCTCAATGAGGCCATAGCAGTCGGCGATGTGCTTGGCCTGGGTGCCGCCGAAGACGATGACACCAGTATGCCCACATTGGCAGCAGGCATTCGCAGTGCATTAGACATAGAACAAGTGGTCATTCACGCCATTCATTATGCGGCCATGGCGGATGCCAATCATACCCACGCCGTTCCTGGTCCCTATTGCGCAGCCCCCAAGCGCAGCGTTGGTGCCGGTGATCGTTTTAATGCTGGCTACTGTGCCAGCCTGCTTTTGGACCTGGATCCAGAAGCATGCCTCTTGAGTGGCAACGCCAGTTCTGGATTCTTTGTCCGCCAAGCGCGGAGCGCAAGCACCCAGGAATTGGCCGCTTTCATTCGACAATGGCATGATGGGGCATGTGCTTGATGATCTGATTCAGTGGCATTGCTAAGGTGCCTACGGCTGGGGCCTGAGCACAGAGCACATTCTTCCCATTCCGCTTTATCCCCCCGCTTTTCGGAGAACCCATGGCAGGCAGCACTTTTGGCCACGCTTTCCGCGTTACCACCTTTGGTGAAAGCCATGGCGCTGGCGTCGGCTGCGTTATTGATGGCTGCCCCCCCGGCATTGTCATCGACTGGGAGAAGGTTCAGGACTGTCTTGATCGACGACGTCCAGGTCAGTCCAAACTGGTAACCCCACGCAATGAGGAAGATCGGGTGGAATGTCTCTCGGGCATCCATAGTGATGGCCGCAGCCTGGGATCTCCGATTGCACTTCTGGTGCGCAATAAGGACCAACGCTCGCAAAGCTATCAGGACTGGCATCACATCTATCGTCCGTCCCATGCTGATTGGAGCTATGATGCCAAATATGGCCTGCGCGCCTGGCAGGGTGGAGGCCGCGCCAGCGCTCGCGAAACCATTGGCCGGGTTGCCGCTGGAGCCATTGCCGAACAGGTCTTTCAGCAATGTTTTGCTCAAGCCCATGCTCTCGCGTGGGTGGAGGAGATCCACGACATAGATACCGCCGCTGTTCAT
>REDP01000076.1 GCA_007693455.1 Planctomycetota bacterium
CAGGGCATCCAATTGGGCTTCGGCATCGGGGGCATGGCGATCAATGGGCATGAGGGCTCCAATGGCATCAGTAACATCAGTATAGAGGCTTAAGGTTGGACAAGATCGGCCCCACACAAGCTTACGGAGGCATGCTTTCGACATGCCCAGAAGAACGCAATGCCGCTACCACACGCAGATAGAGATGAGTGACCGAGGCCAGGGCCAACTCAGTCGTGTCGAAGTCACTCAGATTCAAGACCGTAACACATGTATCAGCAAAGCGCCGCCCGATTTCATTGGTCTGCCGATATGGGGCGATAGGGCTTAGGCCTCTTGCCCACAATTTCTCTGTCATAATTTATGCTACAAAGTTCACTCGTGCAAACCTGGTCGAACATGTTACGTAATAAAAATCTATGAGTTGTGAATGGCGCTACGATGGGGATTATGACGCTTGCCTGCGCGTGCATGCAGCCCATGACGGGCGTATTCGAGTGTGGCGTGGCAGCTATTGTTCCCAACCAGTGAAGGAATTCCGCATCCCGGCGGCAAAACTGCAGCGCTTATTGGGCGACCTAGCAACCGCCCTCAGCGAAGAATCGGCACCAACTCCACCCCCGGCCGAGGCCGAGGGTTTCATTGGTGAATTTCAGCTGCCAAACGGGCAATGCCTGCGCTGGCACGGCCCACGACCCGATGGCCCAGCTGCCCTACTTCGGATCCTTGATGTGCTCGACGCTTGAAGTAAGTGATAATCGCCAAGGCTGTATCTAATGATGAGCCATCAGTTACCGGCCGCCGGCTTTCGTTTAGCGGCCCCGTATAGCCCCACCGGTGACCAGCCACAGGCCATAGATGAACTGCTGAAGCTCTTTACGGAACAGAAAAAAACGCGAGCGACCCTGCTCGGTGTCACTGGTTCTGGCAAGACCTTTACCATGGCCAATGTCATCAACGGTCTACAACGGCCCACCCTCATCCTTTCCCACAATAAGACCTTGGCCGCCCAGTTATATTCCGAATTCAAGGGGTTCTTTCCACATAACGCCGTCGAATATTTTGTCAGTTACTACGATTATTACCAGCCAGAGGCCTACGTGCCCGGCAAAGACCTCTATATCGAAAAAGAATCCTCGATTAACGAAGAAATCGATAAATTGCGCAATAGCGCCACCCGCAGTTTGCTCGAGCGCCGAGATGTCATTATTGTCGCTACCGTTTCCTCAATTTATGGATTGGGATCGCCCAAAAGTTACGCTGACCTCACCGTCTTCCTTGAAATCGGTCAAACCATCGAACGCGACGATCTCCTACGCGATTTGGTTACCATCCAGTACCATCGCGGCGATATCGCCTTTGAACGAGGACGCTTCCGCGTTCGTGGAGATGTCGTCGAATTGTGGCCAGCCTATGATGATACGGTTATACGAGTCGAATTTTTTGGCGATGAAATCGAAGGCTTGAGCACCGTCCACGCCCTCACCGGAGAAATCCTTGGCCGCCACCAACGACTATCCATTTATCCCGCCAAGCATTTCGTAGTTGAGGAAGCCACCCTTGAAGAGGCGGTCATCGAAATTCGGCAAGATCTTACCATGCGGCTCAGCGAATTGCGCAAGGCCGGGGCATTGCTAGAGGCAGAGCGACTGCGTTCGCGCACCGAGTACGACCTGGAGATGCTCGCCGAGGTGGGTTACTGCTCTGGCATTGAAAATTATTCACGCTACCTTTCTGGGCGTAAACCCGGCGAGCGTCCATATTGCCTCTTTGATTTCTTCCCGCCAGATTTCTTCACCATCGTCGACGAAAGCCACGTTACCATACCGCAGATTGGCGGCATGTTTGCCGGTGATAAATCGCGCAAAGATAATTTGGTAGAGCACGGCTTCCGACTGCCATCGGCCCTCGATAATCGCCCCATGCGCTTCGATGAATGGGAAAGGCTCATTGGCCAAACCTTGTTTGTCAGCGCCACCCCTGGGCCCTACGAGGCCAAACACGAACAGGCGCGAGTCGAACAGTTGGTACGTCCAACTGGGGTGGTGGATCCCCCGATTGTCGTTCGCCCCACCGCTGGCCAAGTAGAAGACCTCATCACGGAAGTTCAGCTCCGCGCCAGTCGCGGTCAACGCTCCCTTATTACCACCGTCACCAAACGCCTTGCCGAAGATCTCGCCGAATATCTGGGCGATGCTGGAGTACGCACTACCTATATCCATTCAGAAATCGACGCTCTCGAACGCATTGAACTCTTAGCCCATCTGCGCCAAGGCATGATCGATTGTCTCGTCGGAGTAAACCTCTTACGCGAAGGGCTAGACCTTCCGGAGGTAACCCTGGTCGCCATTCTCGATGCTGACAAACAAGGTTTTTTGCGCTCCCAAACCAGCCTCATCCAGATCATGGGAAGAGCTGCTCGCCATATACAGGGCCAAGTCATTTGCTATGCCGACGATGAAAGCCCGGCCCTCACCCAGGCCATCGCCGAGTGCGAACGAAGGCGGAAACATCAAATCGCCTATAACCTGGAGCACGGAATTACCCCACGTAGCGCCGAGCGCCGCGACGACTCAGGAGACTTCCGGGAATTCATCAACGCCCGCCGAGCTGCCGAGTCGGCGGCGGATGATTTGCCAGGACAATCACTCGAAGAACTGCGCTTGGCAATGATCGCCGCCGCTGAGGAATTACGATTTGAGGAAGCAGCACGACTGCGTGATCAGATCCATCGCTTAGAAGGAGGAGCACCAGAACCCTTAGAAAGCTATCCGAAAGCCCGTAAAGCGCGAAGGAAAGCCGGTCGCGCCAAAAAAACACCCTGAGCCATCGAGCCGAAATATCTGGCAGGTACTACGGGGATTCAGCGCTTACTTCAATCACTGCCGAGAAGGCCTGCTTTGGCCGCAATTGACGATCAAAGAGCAGGGGATGGTCTACCCGCGAACGGACGGGGAAATTATTAAGCCAACTGCGGCCATCGTGGGTATTCCAGAAGGTGACCGCCCAAATATGCTGATGATGCTCCATGAATAGACGAAATAAATCCGCATAGCGCTGGGCTAAGCGCTGCTCAGTTTCATGGGTCAGCCCTTCCTCATAGCGACGATCCTCATCCAAAAGTTCTGATCCCACCCTTCGCCAGGGATGAACACTGACATCTAGCTCGCTAATATGAACCTTCAAGCCTGCCGCCGCAAATGCGCGAATGCTTTCGCCGATTTCTTCAATGGGAGGAGATCCAATCTGCAGATGGGCTTGGATTCCGATGCCATCAACGCGAGCACCAGCCGCGCGCAGTCGCTCAATCAGGCGCAGGGCTCGCGATCGCTTAGGCTCGGTCTCAAGTCCATAATCATTATAAAACAACAGGGCCTGGGGCTGCGCCTCGGCCGCCGCCAAGAATGCGGTGAGGATATAATCAAATCCTGCCGCCTGATACCAGTCACTCTGCCGATAATCAGATGGAGAGGGGCCGTCAGCTAGGACTTCGTTCACCACATCCCAGGAATGGATATCCCTTGCGTAGTGCCCCATAACGCCCTGGATATGATCTCGGATGTGTCCCAGCACCACCTCTGCAGGAAGGTAGCGGCCATCGCTATCTTTCACCATCCATTCAGGACTCTGCCGATGCCAAAGTAGAGTGTGGCCGTGTACCCGCAAGCCGGCCTGACGAGCTGCTTTCACCAATTCATCGCCACGCTCAAAGGTCCAAAGCCCAGGTGCCGGCTGCACGAGACTAGGCTTGAGATGGTTTTCTATGGTGACTTGCCGGCAATGATGCTGCACCAATTGCCAAACCTTCGGCCGATTGAGATCCTGTGGCCCAATCCCCATGCCAATGGGAAAAAATCTCTCAAAAGCCTGAGCCAACGACATCTCACTACGTTCTGCAGCAGTGAGGGAGGTAGCGAAGGCAGTCCAGAGCACGGGAAAAATAAAGGTCAGCAAGTACATTTGTTTCACCCGCGTTCCTCCTTCATAAAGGACTGAGGTTAAACAACACCGCTGTTGCTCAAGGGGATTTTGCTAGAGGCCCCGAAATCTCAGATGGCATCAGAGGGCACAGTTGCACGGTCATCAAACCCCGCTTGTTTTAGAGGAAGTCAAGAAGGGTTGGCCGGAGAACTCGGGCGCCAGCATTGAGGCCGGCCTCTAAAGTGGTTTCAGCTACCTGCAACTTAGAAATCGTTTCGGCCAGGTCGACATCTTCTTCAATTGATAGTAGTTCGCTGATATTGACTAAGGCGAAATCGATTTGCGAACGTGTCAGTTCTACCCGCTGAATGCGCGAGCCCAGTTCACCTTGTTTGCCACTAAGATGTCGTTGCAAGGCGTCTAGGTCGTCCAATAACTCTTCAACACGCTGGGGATCGTTATCATCAAGCGCTTCTCGAATACGGGAGATTGCGGCAAAGACATCAACCTCTTGTTTAAATAGAGCGTGCCCATTGAGATTTACCGCAACGCGCGTGGTTTGAGAAATCGATACCTCAAAATCATCAAGATCTCCTTGATAACGCACTGCTCCATCGGCATCACGGACAAAGGGCTGGGTTAACACGGCGGCACCGGAGAAAATATATCGACCATCGTGAACCGTATTGCCTAAATCCATCATGCGATCAAGTAAACCATCCATGCTACGGGCAAGAACTGCCCGACTCTGCGCATCTTCACTGGCATTAACTCCACGCAAAGCCAGGGATTTCGCTTCATCAGCGATTTCCGTCATGCGACTAAATACGGTGTCCGTGCTTTGCTGAAAAGAGAGTGTTTTTGCAATGTTTTCCTGATAGCGACCTAATTCAAAGTGCTGGACGCGGAAAATAAGGGCACGTCGCCCAGAAATGGGGTCATCAGACATATTTTGGATGCGCTTACCACTAGCCAATTGCTGCTGCAGACGAGCGGTATCGGCGAGATTGCGCTGATTGGAGAGAAGGACATTGCGGCTCAATGAGATATTAGCGACACGTGTCATAATTCACACCCCCTTACACCTAATTAAGTATGCCCATCAGGACTTGAATATTATCGCGTTCTATGGAGATGATTCTCGCCGCCGCTTGATAGGCCTGCTGTTGCAGGATAAGCAAGCCTACTTCCTCGTCGATCGAAACACCTGAGATCTCATCGCGGCGATTCTCAAGGCTTGCCCGCAGATCTGCCTGATTGCGTTGCACCTGCTTCACCTGATTGACACGTACGGCAATTTCAGAAACCGTACCCTGATAAAATTCCTCTAGCGTCACCGTATTGCGCTCTAAAAGCTTGGCGCGACGGGTGTCGAGTAAGGAAAGAACATTCGCATTATCACCCGCACTGCGGGTGTGCCCCACAAGGAGATTTCCAGGCGAAAGAGAAAGCGCTTGAGAGACGCGAATATCGGCTGCGCCACGTCCCTCGAATAGCCCTTGTACACCAAGCGCGGCAAGCAACTGCGCCTGATCAGGTTGGCCATCAACGACAAAATCCAAACGGTTGACATTGCCAAGAGTGCTAGCTGTAAGGGTCCCTGCGCCGAGCACCGCATAAACCCCATCGGCAATGGGAATTTGACTACCCGGGGGGTAATGCTCATCAAGGGTGATAATGATCGTCTCCACCTGGGCATTGCCACTACCGTCACCAACGTTGTAGGAAAATTTGACCATAGGAGGATTATTCGGTGGCAAGGCGCCATTCGGGGCCCCAACAAGCCCCCCCTCAACCACCTCCATACTCCACGGCTGCCCAGCAATAAAAGACTCCTGACCGGTATATCGACCTTTAATGGCAACACTGGCAGAACCGTCTGTCCACTGCGCGGCCTTGGACACCGGTCCACCAACCAACTGACCAGCACTATTAAAATCAATAGTAAAGGCCTGCCCCTCAATG
>REDP01000201.1 GCA_007693455.1 Planctomycetota bacterium
TTGCGTTAAAAGCATGCACCGCGAAGTGGAAATTCCTTACCCAAGGTGAGCTTTGCGCCGCCCTGCACGCGAGCTATCTGCCTGCTTCATCTTTGTCACCTGGCATGCAGGAATAGATCTCGGACGGCCCTATGAGCGTTGGTCCGGATGGGCGCGTTCTTGCACCCGCAAGAGGCGATCGGCAGTTCCCGAGGGCGCGGTGAATGGTGCCAGAAGGCGATATAAGACAGGGATGACGAGGAGGGTCATTGCAGTTGCCACCATCATTCCCCCGATAACCACATATCCAATCGCATTGCGCCCCTCAGCACCCGCCCCTGAGGATAATGCCAGCGGCATCGCCCCAATAATGGTTGCCAAGGATGTCATGAGGATGGGCCGCAGACGCAGTACTGCCGCCTCGGCCATGGCATCGGGCACACTGCGCCCTCGGTTGCGAAGTTGATTGGCAAACTCCACCATGAGAATGCCGTTCTTTGCCATTAACCCAATCAGCATAATAATGCCAATAACAGCATAAATATTTACCGACGTTCCTGTTATATGGAGGCCCGCAAATGCTCCTGTCAGGGCTAATGGCAAGGTTGAAAGTATCACAAAAGGATGGATCCACGATTCGAACTGGGCTGCCAAAACGGCATATACCACGACCACGGCAATAAAGAAAATGACAATGAGGCCTGCTGCTCCCTCGCGTGCTTCGCGAGAAAGACCCAAATAGGTGAGACTGGCAGTGGGCGGAAGCACGGCATCGCGCAGCTGATCAATGCGCTGCACGGCGCTATCCACCGTCCAACCAGGAGCAGGATTTCCTTGCAGAACAATGGAAGGACGACGATCTACGCGTTTGAGTTTATTCATCGTGCCGTGATAGCTATAGGTGACCACATTGCCCAGACTTACCAAACCACCGTTGCGCCCACTACGAACATATAACTGTTCTATCACCTCGGGGTTGGCGCGCTGTTCATCGGGCAGCTGCATAATCACATCATAAAGCTCACTGCGATCCTCATAGCGGGTGACCGTGCGCCCACCCAGCAGCATCTGTAAGGTGGCACCAATATCGGCTACCGAAACACCAAGGTCAGCAGCCCGATCACGATCTATGTGCAAACGCAACTGGGGCTTGGTGTCGTCATAATCCAGGCGCGGCTGCTCAAGAATACCTTCCTCACGCACTGCGGCCAAAAGGGATTGCGACCAGCCCTCTACCTCTTCATAGCTTTCGCCGCCGACTGCAACCTGCACAGACTGGCCAAAGCCAACCCCTGGAAATGATGGTGGCGAGATGGTAATCACGTTGGCCCCAGGAACGCCAAAGAAGAATTGCGGAAACAATTGTTCCTGCAAGGCCTGTTGGGCAATGTCTCGATCGGCCCACGGCTTGAGGCGAATAATCAGAAAGGCCTGACTGGGCGTTGAGCCTGCGCGAAATGCTGGAGCAACAATGGCAATAGTAGCATCAACAGGGCCATCATCCCCCATCAGTGGCTCTAGTTGTGCCTCAACCTCGGCAATCTGCTCTCGGGTATAGGCTAGACTTGACCCTTCAGGGGCCTGAATGATGCAGAAGAGGAAGCCTTGATCCTCACTCGGGATCATGTCCACTTGAGCACGCTCGTAGAGCACATGTCCCCCCAATGAAATGGTCAGGGCAAGACTGATCACTGCTACCGCACCCCAGGGGCGTAGAATCCATTGTAAAATCCCTCGATAGGTACGCTCAAGAAAGGAAAGTCCCCGGGTAATCACCCGACCGACAGGATTACTTCCCGTTTGTCGGGTCAGTAAACGCGAGGACAGCATGGGTACCAAGGTGAGCGCCACGAGAGAAGAAAAGGCCACCGTGGCTGCTAAAGTAAGACCAAATTCATTAAACAGGCGGCCAACATTGGTGGTCATAAAGGCAAGCGGGGCAAAGGTTGCGATCAGCACCAGGGTGGTAGCTATGACTGCAAATCCCACTTCACGCGTGCCTCGCTGGGCTGCCAACAATGCTGGCTCGCCAAGCTCCATGCGTCGGTGAATATTTTCCAGTACCACAATGCCATCATCCACCACCAAACCGATAGCAAGAATAATGGCGAGCATGGTTAATACATTCAGGCTAAAACCAAAAGCCAGCATCACCATACAGGCGGCCAATAGGCTCACGGGAATGGCCAAAGTGGGCACCAGGGTGGCGGTAAAAGAGCGCAAGAATACCAGAATCACCAAAACCACCATGGAGAAGGCAATGAGCAGGGTCTTAAGCACTTCACCTTGCGCTGATTCTATATAGACGCTGCGATCAAAGGCGACAAAGATATTCACATCATCGGGAGTACTCTGGGTAATGCGCTGTAAAACCGCCTGCACCCCTCGCGAAACATCCAAGGTATTACTTTGGCTTTGGCGAAGAATACCAAGGCCAACTGAGGTCTGCTGATTAATCCAAAGCCCCGTACGGTAGTTCTCTGCCCCTACCGATATTTCCGCAATATCACCAAGGCGCACACTGGCGCCATCACCACTTTCGCGAATGATGAGTTGACGAAAATCATCCACAGAGGTAAAGCGGGTGGGAGCCTGTAAGACAATCTCTCGCATCTGGGAATCCACCCGACCAGTGGGAATGTCGATGTTTTCTTCCTGCAGGCGCCGCATCACATCAACCACGGTAAGATTGCGCAGGGTCAAGGCATGGTGATCAATCCATGCTCGCATGGCGTATCTGCGCTCACCGCCAACAATAACTCGTGACACCCCAGGCACGACAGAAAGCGGGTCCACCAAAGAGCGTCGTGCTAAGTCGGTCAACTCAAGGGCATCGCGCTGTTCGCTTTGCACCGTGATCCACATAAAGGGTTGATTGTCACTGGCTGCCTTGGTGAGCACTGGCGCATCAGCATCATCGGGGAGCACTGCGGCTATACGCCCCAGTTGATCACGGACATCAGCAGCGGCATCTTCAATGCGTCGGTCAAGGGTGAATTCTATTTCTACAGCACTGGCACCGTCAAAGGATTCGGAGGTTATCGAGCGCAAGCCTTCGATTCCAGAAAGGGCCTCTTCAATGCGCTTGGTGACCTCACTCTCCACCACTGAAGCGGTGGCTCCTGTCCACTGGGTGGTTACCGTAATTACTGGTGGATCAACATCGGGGTATTGTCGCACCGGCATGCGCAGCAGTGCGGCGATGCCAAGCATGAGGATCAGACCATTGATAACCAGCGCAAAGATGGGACGTCTGATGGCGGTATCCGAAAGAATCATGAGGGATCCTCATCAGCATCATTTGCTCTCTGGCGTGGCGCAACTGGCATCCCCGGAAAAAATATTTTCTGGAGGCCGCGGACGACCACTTCATCGCCATCAGTGAGCCCCTCGCGGATAACCACTCTGCCGCCTGAGCTTGATCCCAGCGTTACCGCCTGCGAGAGCGCTCGGCCATCACGCACCACCCATAAGGAGGCTGCCGAGCCACGCAGTACAACCGCTTCTTCAGGAACGGTGATCACTGCATCAAGGGTTCGCAAGGCGACCTCTACGCGGACACTTTGACCTGGGCGCAAGCTTTCGTCGGCGTTGGCTACTTCTGCCTCGACCAGAAGAGTCCGGGTTGCGGGATCGATGACCGGCGCAACAAACACCACCGTACCCTGCAAGGGCGAGTCGTTACTCCCTTGCGAAAACACGCGCACAGTAATACCCGTGCGCACTTGGCTGGCATAGCGCTCGGGAATGGCTGTACGCACACGCAATGGGTCCATGCGGGTCAAAGTCGCCACAGCATCACCTACCGCAATGGGGGCGTGGGCGCTCACCTCGCGGAGCCCCACGCGGCCGGGAAAGGGAGCGCTGAGTTGGTAGTCGGCCAAACGCGCGCGGGCGGCTGCTACTTGAGCCTGAGCCACAAGATAGTCATTGTGACGGCGAGCAGTTTCATTACTGGTCCCCAGGCTTTCTTTTTCGAGTTCCTGGGCGCGCTGCCATTGCCGCCGAGCTTCGTTGCGCGCTGCTTCGGCAGCCGCCAGATCCTCACGGGTTTCAGCGTCTTCTACCTGCAGGAGTACCTGGCCAGCATCAACCGCCATACCATCATAAAACCCTACTTCTTTGATAAACCCTGCCACTAAACTACGCAGGTGCACAGTATCAGGGGCACGCAGTGCACCGCTTGTACGAAACACTTCTTCCATGCTTCCCGAACGAACGTTTTCAGTGACTACTTGCGCAGGAGGCATCTCGCGTTCTTCATCAGCCGCGTCTCCGTCCCGCAGTGAGGACCATACAAAGCCCAGGAGCAAGCCCATAAAGGCGCCAACAATTAAGCCGCCAACGAGGAAAGGAAGTGCTTGCTTCATATCGTAGTCCTTACCTGTACCAAATCGCTCTATCGCCCCATTACCATAGACTCTCCGTAACCTTCAACCCCATCACCTACGTGTGGACATACGAGATGTTGGGAGGGAAGGCAGTGCAGTATGCAGCATCCGCCCAATGCGGGCCCATGCTCGACTATTTCCTAGCCTTTGCTGGGCCGTCGATTACTGGATAAGGCCACACGGCTCCCTAACTCGGGATCACGAGGAAACAAACGCTCTAGGTATCGGGCCAGCTTGACGTTAGTAGGGCCGTACCCGCCATCATACATATAATGCTCAAGATCCTTCCACACCTGCTCTGCGCTTTGATAGCGGTTGGCTGGATTGGTTTCCAAGCAACGCAGCATAATGGCCTCTAGCTTAGGCGGAATATGCGGATTGAGCTGGGTTGGACGCTTAATCGAGAAGTTGTCCATTTTATCTACGAGATCATCAATATCATTGACGTTGTAGACCACCACATTGGTTAACAGTTCATACATCACCAAACCAAGGGAAAATATGTCGCTTTGTGGGGTGGTTCCTTGAAACTTGGCCTGCTCTGGGCTCATGTAGGGCAGCTTGCCCATGATCACCTCAGCCTCATCGGGGGTATTCATGGTCATGGCCTTGGCGATACCGAAATCGGTCAATTTCACTACACCATTGATGGTAATGATCACATTGGATGGGGTTACATCACGGTGGACAATATTGAGCGGCTTGCCATTCATATCATTTTTACGGTGGGCATAATCCAAGGCACGCGCCACTCGTGATATGACAAAGGCACCTATTTCTACATTGGTCACTTTTTGCCGCGTTTTATGCTCTTTGATAAAGTCGGCCAGATTGTGGCCGTTGGCGTATTCCATGACGATGTAATACACACCGCCCGTTTCACCCAATTGGTAGACCTGGAGGACGTTTTCATGGATGAGGTCGGCAACTAACTTTGCTTCGCCAACAAAGAGGCGAACATTTTCTTCGTTTTGCAGGAATTCACGCTTAATGGTTTTAATGGCAACGATTTTACGAAAACCCTCGGCTCCCGTTTGTTCGGCGAGCCACACGGAACCCATTCCCCCACTGGCAATTTTACGGACTACCTTGTAGGATGTCAGATATTGGATTTCCTTCATGCAACCCCCGCTGATAGACCCAATGGTGGGATATCTCAAAGACCACGCGAAAAACCACTTAGCTTTTCCCAATGCCTCGTTGCACGGACTATGCCAGAAGGCTTGAGCCAAGTCAACGCAAGGCGTGCAGCAGCCTGTACGCGTGTCACAGGCAATGCCCGCCCTACTCCAGCACAATGGCATTAAGCATTTTCGCGCGTTGTGTAATGAAGCCCAAGCTTGGTCCACCGACAGGCCCCAACGGGGCCTCGCATACTAGCCCAGGGTTGCGCCACAGGCGCTACCCTGGGTGTGCGTGCCGTTTAAATCAACCCTGAAAGGGTTGCGCAGACTCAAAAGCAGGCCGGAGGCGCGGTGCTTG
>REDP01000266.1 GCA_007693455.1 Planctomycetota bacterium
CCTTAGCCTGCCTCCTGCATGTGGTACGATCTCTGGTATGGGCGTGCGGATATCCTTCGAGCATCAATCCCTTTGTCCCTGATATCAACCAACAGGCCCTTGCTGTACTGGGCATGCGGGGCAACGACCTTATGCCCATTATCAACGAATTTTTCGAGGAGATGCGTCATCTCGAATTTTTCGAGGTGGCAACGGCGGCGGCCAAACAATCACGGCGTAGCTCGAACCTCTAATCCCCTCGGTGGGCACGGTGGGCATGCGCCATGCAAACGCGCACAGCTCTGCCCCAGCGGCCACAGCTCCACCCTTGACCATCGCCGCGGGGGCTCTATGGTCCGCGCCTCACAATTGCGAAGGGAGGGGAGTATTATGCCCCGTGTATGTGCATTTACTGGTCGTCGTACGGTTGCTGGCTGGCAAAAAGTCGAAAAAGGTAAGCGTCGTGATGGCGGTGTCGGCAATAAAGTCAAAGGCCGCACCAAGCGCATGGTGAAACCCAACTTGCGCAAGGTCACCACGGTTATTGACGGTAAGGTTGTCAAAGTCTACGCCAGTGCCCGTGCCATTAAGAGCGGCTTGGTCGTCAAACCCCTCAAGGTCAAGAAGGCCGAATAGCCGCAGCCCTATTGGTAGGTAAATCCTGCTAATAGGTCACGGCGCCATGGCGGAATGGCTACGCAGCGGATTGCAAATCCGCGTATCCCGGTTCGATTCCGGGTGGCGCCTCCAATATATCCTATACGCAAGCCCTGGAAGAGACTCTCTTACAGGGCTTGCGTGTTTTCTTAGCTACCAGAAACATCCGCCTCTGCAGCCAGAGCCTGACGGGTTCGGGCGATAAAGCGTGCGCGTACGGCCTCTTGCTCCAGGAGGGTAGGACTGGCTGTGCAGGGCACCCCTAATTGACTTGCCCAACTATCGGCCTGACTGCCCAGAAGGTCTTCTTGGACATGGCCTCCAGGAAAGAGGAAAACAGGAATAATGTGGGCACAGCCAGCTGCCTGGGCTGCAGGACGAATGGCATGCATGGGGCCTGGGCCAGGCTCTCCTTCCAGGCTGGCAAAGCGTATCGCCGCATTGCTACGTACGAGAATTTCCTGTAATTGCAGGTGCGTATGGTTGTATTGGGGGTTAGTGGTATTGCCGTGGACTACCACCAAATTAGGACAGCCCTCTCGGCACTGAAGGTGAATCTGTGCCGCCAACCATTGAATGTCCGCGGCATCAGCCAGCAAAGGAGCTGCATGCTGTAACGGCACAGCTAGCGTCTCACCTTCGGCCTCTGCACGCATCTGTCCCGCCAGCAATAACAGGTGCTGAACCACTACGCGCTCTGTGCCAAGGCTTTTCAGTTCCTGACACACGGTATTCATATCGGCAAGGCCTTCAGCCTCGCGAACACGGCGCGAGGCGAGAACCATACGTAATGCACACTGGGGAAAAGCGCGTTGGTACTCTTCCATAATCAGTGCTCGCACTGCTCGGTGTTGGGGTAGCGAGGAGCCAAAGGCACGAAGAATTATGGAGGTGGTCATTGGTGAGATCTCTCCTGCACAAGGATTCCAATAGTGCACGAGACAATACAACCGGGCCCATATGGGGGCCCGGTTGTATTGCATGGACACGGTGCCTATAAATCGCTGAGCAGTCTCAGCGATCGCACTCCATTAGGCATTCTTGGCCAGATAGGCGGCCACACCTTCGGCATCAGGCTTCATACCTTCGGAACCGTCCTGCCAGTTAGCGGGGCACACTTCGCCATGCTTCTCATGGAAAGCCAGGGCATCAACCATGCGCAGGGCCTCGTCAATGTTACGGCCCAAGGGCAGATCGTTGATCACCGAGTGGCGCACCACGCCTTCCTTGTCGATGAGGAAGGTGCCACGCAAGGCCACCGACTCATTAAAGAGAATGCCATAGTCACGGGCGATGGTTTTGGTGATGTCTGCCACCAAAGGATAGGTCACCTGACCGATGCCACCATTTTTGGGGTCGGTATTACGCCAAGCCCAGTGGCTAAAGTGCGAGTCGACAGAGACGCCGATTACCTGCGTGTTCTTAGCGGCGAAATCAGCATTCTTCTTGGAGAAAGCGATAATCTCTGAGGGGCAGACAAAGGTGAAATCGAGAGGATAAAAGAACAAAATAACGTTTTGGCCACGATAATCAGAGAGCTTAAAGTCGTCTTTGAAGGTGCCATCAGGCATGACGGCAGTGGCGGTAAAATCGGGGGCTTCGCGAGTGACGAGTGTGGTCATTGCGGACTCCTTTGCAGGGGTAAAGGTTGGTAAGAATTCATCAGCTATACCTGAGTGCATCATTAGGCGACACGCCCAGGTACGCAGAGAGGAGAATCAGTGTTGGCTGGAGCAAGCGCAGAGGCTTGACTATGCCAAGAGCAGAATGCTCTTTATTGCTGGAGCAGTCTAGTCGCTCTTCTGGGGCAATCAATATGCCAGGGGAACGCGCGTGATGCCCACTGGGAGAGCCAACACACAGCAGATATGCGCCATAGAACGTCCACCGGCTTGGCCAATATGTCGGACTGTGGGCGAGCACAGGCCGGACGGCTCAAAGCTCACCTTGGGTAAGGAAAGCCCGCTTCGCGGTGCATGCTTTTAGTGCAAAGAACGCCCTATTCACGGCGCTTTTGCCGGCCGATCTGGAGATCGGCGGTCCCGGGGGTAAGCTTTGCGCCGCCCTGGAGTACAGCCCGGGGCATAAGTGGACTTTTGATGGACATCTCTAGAGTGGCCTGACATGGAATCATTTATCATTAAAGGTGGCCGCAGTGTACGCGGTTCATTGAGCGTGCGCGGCTCCAAAAATGCGGCGCTCCCCCTCTTGGCCACCAGCCTTTTGGCAGATGGCCCATGTACATTTAGCAATATGCCGCATCTGCGTGATGTGCAGACGCAAATTAAAATTCTCAATACCCTAGGAGTGCAAAGCGAGTGGCGTGGGCGTCAGGTGCACACCAAGGTGATTGACTCCTACAACAACACCGCCCCCTACGAACTGGTGAAACAAATGCGGGCTGGGGTCTGCGTTCTTGGGCCACTGTTGGCCAAACGAGGCGAATGCCAGGTCAGCCTGCCAGGGGGCTGTGTGATCGGCGAGCGCCCCATTGATCTCCATCTACGCGGCCTAGAAGCCCTGGGAGCCACGGTGCGCATTGAACATGGATATGTCCACGCCAAGGCCCCCAAAGGGGGCTTAGTGGGGGCAGAAATCTACCTCGGTGGGGTAGCGGGCAGTTCAGTAACGGCTACAGAGAATGTCATGTCCGCGGCGGTGCTCGCCCGTGGCACCACGACCATCGAATGTGCTGCCTGTGAACCTGAGGTGGTTGATGTTGCCGACTGCCTCAATGCCATGGGAGCCAAGATTAGTGGTGCTGGTTCGCCCAGGATTACCATCAAAGGTGTCAAGCGCCTGCGGGGCTGTAATTGGAAAGTCATTCCTGACCGCATTGAGGCCGCCACATTTGTGGTCTTGGCGGCTGCATGCGGTGGTGAACTCACCATTAAGCAATGCCGCCCAGACCATATGCTAGCATTTTTGGATATTATGCGGCAAATGGGGGTTACGGTTGAACGTCGCGGAACCAGCTTACGAGTAGGGCCGCAGTCCGGTCGCACAAAGGCCTGCGATCTCGTAACCCTTCCTTATCCAGCCTTCCCCACTGATTGCCAAGCCCAAACCATGGCCTTAGCGGCAATCTCCCAGGGCACCTCCGTCATCACCGAACGCATCTATCCTGAACGCTTTATGGCAGCGGCAGAACTCAAGCGCATGGGGGCCGACATCCGAGTGGCCAATGGGCAAGCAGTTGTCACGGGCGTTGCCCACCTCCAAGGTGCTGAAGTGATGGCATCCGATCTGCGCGCCTCAGCGGCACTGGTGATTGCCGCTGCTGCGGCAAAGGGCACCTCCACCATATCGCGAATTTATCATATTGATCGCGGCTATGAACGCATCGATGAACGCCTCAGTAGCATTGGCATTGACATCCAAAGGGCTTCGGCGTGACCCCCTTTGCCGAGCAAAGCATTGCCGCCTTTGCCGGCGGTGTAGCCGCTCGCCAACCTGCCCCTGGAGGAGGTGCTGTAGCTGCTGTGATTGCGGGACTAGCGGCCGCCCTAGGCGCTATGGCCTGCCGCTATACCACTGGCAAACGCTACGCCGAACATCACGACAGCGCCATAACCTTGGCCCAGCACCTCGATCACCTCCAGCAACAATGTCTCGACTTAGCGGATGCAGATGCCGCGGCCTATGCCCAAGTGCAGGAACTGCGCGCAGAAAAGGCCAGTGCAAGTGCTATCGCCAGCGCCGAAGCGGCAGCCATGGCCATCCCGCTCCATGTACTCGAGCACTGCGCCAAGGCATGTAAAGATCTCCAGGGCTTCACTGCCGTATGTAATCCATGGCTGCTAGCAGACCTTCGCGCAGCACTCCACCTGTGTGCGGGTGCAGCCGATGCTGCCTGGGAGATCCTTCTGTGCGGGTCTCCCCCAGAGCATCTTCGCCAACAAGCGACCCAATGGCGTGAGCAATGCCGTCAATCGAGTCAAGCGCTGCTATCTGCCTAACCGCCAGGGATACACGCCATCGGTTGCACCGCATCCGCCATATACATGCTCCGCGCCTTGCTACCAACCTACATCGCCGCAAGAATACCCCATACATCCATGGCTGAATCATTCCTTCACCCCGTGGCACTTGGGCATTCCTACGACGGTTTTCACAGTCACCGTGTGGCTACGTTTGCACACTTATTGTTACGGATCAGTGGACGGCCTGGGGATCATCTATGGATTTAGCACCACTCGAACCATCGCGCCATCTCAAAGAGGTGCGCTATGAAATTCGTGGCCCATTGGCGCGTCGTGCCTTAGAGCTAGAGCGTCAGGGCTTTGATATTATTAAACTCAACATCGGCAATCCAGGCGCCTTTGGCTTTACCATGCCCGACAGTATGCGCCGCGCAATGGTAGAGAACCTCCGTCAGAGCGATGCGTATAGCCATCAAAAGGGTATTTTTCCAGCTCGCGAAGCGGTGGTTATGGAGCAACAAGAACGCGGGGTACATGGCGTTACCGCCGATGAAGTATTCATCGGCAATGGCGTTTCGGAATTGATTATGATGTCCATGCGGGCACTGCTGAATCCCGATGATGAAGTCTTGGTGCCAAGCCCAGATTACCCACTGTGGACGGCGTCAGTAGTTATTCACGGAGCCAAAGCGGTACATTACCACTGCCTTCCTGAAAATAATTTTCAACCGGATCCGCAGGCCATTCGCGCGGCTATTACCGAACGCACGCGCGCCCTGGTCGTCATTAATCCCAATAACCCAACTGGCGCGGTATATCCCGAATCCCTACTCAAAGAACTTGTGGCCATCGCTGAAGAACATGGCTTGGTTTTGTTGGCTGATGAAATATACGGCCACATGACCTATGATGAACACCGTTTTATCCCTCTGGCTACGCTTTGCCGGCATACGCTCTGCGGGACGTTCTCAGGCCTGAGTAAGATCTACCGTGCCTGCGGCTTGCGGGTGGGTTGGCTGTCGTTTTCCGGTGAACTCAGTCATGCGGGGGCGTATCTGCAAGCCATGGACCTGCTTGCCAGCTTGCGTCTGTGTTCGAATGTCCCCGGTCAGTGGGCGGTGCAAACTGCTTTGGGGGGATACCAGTCGATCCATGACCTCATCGTTCCTGGCGGCCGACTCTTCCAGTCACGCCAAGTTATT
>REDP01000075.1 GCA_007693455.1 Planctomycetota bacterium
GTGCCGGCTCCGAACCCCTCCCGTCTCCGTGTCCCCGTGTCCCCGTGTCCCCGTGGCTCGGTGAGAGGTATACAGGTATTCGCGGACAATAGGTTAACACTAGGTTGCAGTAATTGTTACCTAGTGTATACCTTCAACATGCAATCCAGTCGCCAGCTGCTTGCCATACTCGACCGCCTCGCCTCTCCTGAGCGGGCGATCTTTGCCGTTGCCGATCTGCGCTCGGCCCTGCCAGAGCAGTCGCGGGATCAGTTGAAGGTGCTGCTGAGCCGCTTGGTGAAGCGCGGTGATCTGCAGCGGGTGTGCCGTGGCATTTATTGTTACCCGCGGGCCCGCCCGGATCCCCTGCTGGTGCTGCCGCGGACGGCGGCGCGGTTGCGGGCGGGGCATTTCCTGTACCTCTCCCTGGAATCAGTGCTCAGCGAGCACGGGATTATTTCCCAGCAGCCCTTGGATCGCCTCACTCTGATGACCAGTGGCCGCGGTGGGCTTATCGACTGTGGGGACTGGGGGTGTATTGAATTCACCCATAGCAAGCGGGGGCCAGGGGATTGCCAGGGGGAACTGAGCTATGACGCTACCCGGCAGCTGTGGCTGGCGTCGCCGCAGTTGGCTTGGCGGGATCTGCGCTTTGTGGGGCGTAATGTGGATTTGGTGGACCAACAATTGCTGGAGGAGCTGAGCCATGCCGACCTTTGACGAGCTGGTCCGCCTTGCTGCGCAGAACAGCGATGTGCTGGCCCTGCAGCCGGTGGTGGAGAAGGAGCTGCTGCATCACGAGATTCTGCGCAGTATGGCCGAGGCCGATTTACTGCATCAGCTCACCTTTATTGGCGGCACCTGTTTGCGGGCCTGCTATGGCTCCAATCGCTTGAGCGAGGATTTGGACTTTACTGGCGGGATATCGTTTACTGCCGATGACCTGCGGCAGTTGGGGCAGATCGTGCGTGACGGCGTGCGCCGCACCTACGACCTGCCGGTGGAGGTGACCGAGCCCACACGGACGGCAGCAGAAGTTGGCGGCCGGGTGCAAACCTGGAAGATGCACATGCTCACCCATCCGGGCAGTAAGCATCTCCCGCAGCAGCGCATTCACATTGATATTTGCGCTGTCTCAAGTTTTGAGCGCCAACCCACGGTACTGCGCAATCACTATGGCATCGACCTAGGCACCAGTGGTTTGATTATCCAGGCCGAGTCGCGCAATGAAATCCTTGCCGATACAATGCTCGCCCTGGCCCTGCGCCCGAATCGCATGAAGCAGCGCGATCTCTGGGATATTACTTGGCTGGTTCAGCAGGGTGAATCCTGTGACAGCCAGTTGGTGTGGCGTAAATGCGACGAGCGGGGAGTGAGCAAAGCGGCCCTGCAGTCAAACCTCAGCCAGCGCCTGGCCGAACTGCCCAGTACCGAACAGGCCTTTCAGGCGGAAATGCAGCGCTTCCTGCCACGCTCCATTGCCGCCACCAGCATTGCCGCTCCGGGTTTCTGGCGCTACCTTTGCGACACGGTGAGCACCTGCGCCCATCCATTGCTGGGCCAAGCGGAAGGACCCGTTTCAACCTATAGCATGTAAAGGAGACGATTATGGAACTTGATGAAGCAAAGATTGATCAAGCTGTCCTAGCATTGCTGTACCTTAACCGCATTCAGTCGGGGCATGCGTGGAAGCAATTTGCCTGGGACGCCACGGACCGCCTCTTCGACGCGGATCTCATCACGGACCCGAAAAGCACGGCAAAGTCAGTCCATTTGACCGAAGAGGGCGAGCGCCTAGGCAAGGAGTATCTTTTGCGGCTCTTCGCTGCCGCGGAGTAATGCCGCAGATGCTAAGTACAGGCGCTCCAGGATGGGCGCGAGGGGGGCGGGAATTCCCTGCGTTTGCCGCTGGCTAGGCAATGGCCGGTGCGATCCCCGCAGCGATCGTCAAACGACTCTGCTGAATGGGTTGTGGAGCCGTACGCCGATGCGTTGGACATCACTGACGTTGCGGGTGACCAGCACCAGGTCATGGAAAAGTGCCGTCGCCGCAAGCAAGCCGTCGATGGGAGGCGCTGGCTGCTGAAGCCCGAGCCCGCCCCAGAGCTCGCAGATATCGCTATCGATACCGATGATCCGTGACGCGAACTGGGCTTTGATGCGATGGAGCCAGGCATCCAGTTGAGCGGCCGCAGCCGGGTCTCGTCGGCGGAGCAATTCCACCCCGCGCCGCACCTCGCCGATGACCAGCACGCTCAGGAATACACTGCCGTCATCGACCGTGTCGAACCAGTTACTAACCCCAGGGTTACAGCGGTCGTGCTTGCGCAGTTCGGCCAGGATGTTGGTGTCGAGCAGGTAGCCGGTCACCAGTTGATCTCACGCGGCAGCTGAGGAACCCGCGTGAAGTCCTCATCATCACCAACGGCGGGGATGGAGGCGAGGGCCTGCTTGAACGACACACCGCCGGTAAGCGCCTGCCGCAGGATCTGCCGGTGCTCTTCCTCGGTTGAATGGCCATGCCGCTGTGCCCGCTCTTTGAGCAACTGGGCCAAACTATCCTCAAGTTGTCTCACAATGAGCTGAGCCATAGTCACCCCTTTTGGTGATATCAATGATAGCACAGCGGAGTGCCTCTTTAAGGTTCAAGATTTTGGACAGCCCTTTAGAAAATGATAAAAAGGGAATTTTCAGGGACGGATACCTGTGCAAATACAGGATTACTTCCTAGATTTACACAGATGCCATGATAGACCCTTCTCATGATCACCCGAGACCTGTCCCTCGCTTTGCGTGCTTCCCTGGCTCGCTATCCGATCGTCACCATCACCGGCCCCCGCCAAGCTGGGAAGACGACCCTCGCCAAGGCGGAGGTGAGTAAGCCCTACGCCAATCTGGAAGCCCCTGACCTCCGCCAGTTCGCCCGTGAAGACCCACGTGGCTTTCTGTCCCAATACCCTGAGGGCGCCATTCTCGACGAGGTCCAGCGGGTTCCCGAGCTGTTGAGCTACCTGCAAGTCGATGTCGATGCCCTGGCGGGCACCCAGCAAGGCCTTGGCCGTTGGGTGCTCACCGGGAGTCACCAGCCGCAGTTGCGCGACGCCCTGTCCCAGTCCCTCGCCGGCCGCACGGCGCTGCTGCACCTGATGCCGCTGAGCCTGGGTGAGTTGGCGCGCTGGCAGCGACATCACGGTCTTGATGATCTGCTGGTGAGCGGTTGCTACCCCCGCCTGCATGACGCCCTCATCCCAGCACACCAGTTCCACGCCGACTACCTGGGCACCTATCTCGAGCGCGATGTGCGCCAGATCCTGCGCATCAATGACCTCGGCCAATTTCTGCGCTTCCTGGGGTTCTTCGCCGGGCGTCATGCCCAAATCATGAACTACAGCCAGATCGCCGCCGACATCGGCATCGACCAGACCACAGCCAAGGCTTGGTGCAAGGTGCTGGAGGCCAGTCATGTGGCGCTACCCCTACGACCGTGGTTCGCCAACATCGGCAAACGCTTGGCCAAGAGCCCCAAGTGGTATCTGACTGATAGCGGTCTGGCCGCGCATCTGATCGGCGTCACCAGCCCTCGCCATCTGGCGACGCATGCGCATCGCGGCCATCTTTTCGAGGGGCTCATCGTTACCGAAGCAATGAAGCTCATCGCGCATCACAACGCACCAGCCCGCTGCCATGTCTTTCGCTCCCAGCGCGAAGAGGTGGACCTGCTCGTCGAAGCCAACGGCAAGACCTTGGCCGTAGAGATCAAAGCTGGCGCCACCGTGGCCAGCGACTGGTTCAAGAATCTCGATGTCATCGCCAGTATTCCGCAGGTCGGTGTCGACGCGCGCATGCTTGTCTACGGCGGTGATGAGGAGCAACCGCGCACCAGTGGCCACGTCTGCCCCTGGTGGCTCTTTCCACTGCGCCTGAGTGAATGGCTGCAAGCCCATGATGCCCTACCATCCACCCTGGACGCATCTGAGCTCGAGGGCCGCTTGCGCACATCCTTCGGCCCTGGTTCATAATCCACTTGCCAGCACCCGGCGGTAGACGCCGTCGTTTCACATCCCGACTGGGCATTATCAGCGATGGTTACATTAGGATTGCTGATAGCTGCTGGATCATTCCGCGGCACGCCACCATCACCCACCCGACAGATCAGGGCCCCGAATAAAAGAAGCCCATCTCGCCCATAGGCAGACCACCTAAGTGGATGAGGTGGATGCGACGGCGCTTAAAACTATTGTAATGATAATAAGTTCGTCTACCTTTTATGCATGTCCTCTCATAATCACAGTGAAGGGGGTTAGCACGTGAAACTAATTTCCACATAGCTAAGGTGCTTGCCTCTATTTTCAATATGCAACATAGGCAGCGTGCAAGTCTTTCCCAATCGGGCAAAGGTCCTACATGTTACTGCTTATTCCACCGTATTTGTCCTTCAAGTAAGACATTATTGGCTAGCACGTATGAAAGCGTATTGCCCTCGTTCTTCAGGGTGACGGTTTGAGATTCGACATCAACTGTGAAGGTCCCAGCCCTCATATGGAAGTTAGAGCTGTAATTTCCCGAGGGCAAGAATTCGACAAACAGAGATGTTCCCTCCTTGACCCATTTCCCATGCAGGGATTGAAGTAATGCCTGTTCCCTATTCACCACCTGATTCCCCAGCATATCAAATTCCGCTTCTGCCTGTGCCTTCAACCACCCTTCATTCAACATCTCAACCATTTGTCGAGCCGCTAAAGCACCATCCAAGTTCCCCCTGCGGGTTTGCGCTTGGATCTGTCGGTCAATGCGTTGCACCGCGGCTTCATTGGCGCGCTGGATGGCTTGAAGATAGGCGACCCTTGCCCGATCGGCTTCTTGAAGGGCGCGCTCAACCTCTGCCTTTACCGCTGGGTCTAGGTCATCAAGGGTGTAGCGGGTGAGAGCTGGCTTCTCAGTGGCCCAGGCCATGGCGGTTACTGACCCGAGGAGGATGGATAAAAGCAGGCGCATGGGACATTCCTTTACGGGCGATATGGTTGTGATCGCATGGGGGTTATTTAAGGCGCTCATCGGTGGTCCGATACATCCCTAGGCTATCTATGTGAGCCCTGCGCTTCAAGGGCGAAGCAGGCAAGGACGAGAGGTGGTTTCTCCTGCCAAGTGTAGCCCTCGCCTGGCGGACTAGCTGTCTTTGGCAAGCTTGGTGATGAGATATCCGAGTACGATTTCCAGAATGCCGCTCCCATCACGGGATGGATAGATGAAGGTTTCGCGGCATCGGTATCCCGGTCCTTGAGGGAGGGGTTCGAGGTCCTCTACATTGGCCAGCCGTTCAGCTGCCAAGCGCTGGAACGCCTCCGTGCAGGACGGTTCTGACGGGTGGACGGACATAGCAATCTCGCACCCAAAGGGTGGCGCCTCAGCAGGCCGCAGTTCCATGCTCACACAGCAGCATTGGCCAGGTCCATTGGGATAGGTGAGCAGGTAATGCGTATCGGTCGCTGCTACATAGGTATAATCGCAGTGGTGTACATACCGCGGGAAAGGCCCAAAAGTACCGGCAAGAATCGCGTCGCGTAAGCCTTGAGCAAGGAACTCCACGGCGCTCATATCTTGTTGGTGGTGCCGCAAAAAGTGTTGGGCATCCTTGGTGTCAATGACTTGATCCAACAGTGAGACAATGGGGTGATCTTCCCCCGTTTTTTTGGACGGTCAGATTAGTGTGCGTAGATTAATGCTG
>REDP01000149.1 GCA_007693455.1 Planctomycetota bacterium
GCTGAGCAGGCGCAAACGGCGCTCTAGCCAAAGCTTACGATGCTCAAGCCCCTCTCCGCACAGAAACGCACGGCGCACACAGCGGCTGATGCAGTGCAGCCAGGGAGGGGCCGAGGGATCAAACTGATGGGAGCGGGCTTGGCGCATGGGGAGAAAGTAAAAAGTGATAGGGCTTGGTCAATCGGATATTTTAGCCTGTCCCCATTTAATGCTAAAATGGGTGTGTGGGCTGCACTTGCACTGGCTAGGGTTATGAGAGGCCGAGGCTGTCGAATAGGCTGCGAATATGGCCTTCCAAGGCTGGGAGGCTAAAGTGCTCTTCGGCGAGGGTGGCGTTGTTGTCCACTGCGCATTGGCGCCGGGCTGGATCAGTAAGGAGTGTCACGACGCCGTCGGCGGCTCGGTCGATGACCGATGGGGCCAGGGTGACCAGATTGCGTTGGTCATGTCCGGTCACTTCTCGTCCCAGGCTCACGACATCAAAACCAACGGGGCCCAGATCGGATACCCATACCGGATATTCAAAGACCAATACGGGCAAACGGGCAAACACTGCTTCGATGAACTGGTTCCCCCAGCCCTCCCATTGACTGGGGTAGGTGACAAAATCGGCGTGGACGTAGGTGTCCCATAAACTCCAGACTTTTTCTCCAGCATCATTGCTGCCACGGGAGTGCTTGACGCGTTCACCCACATGGCGCAGATCTACCCCTAATTCCTGGGCCTTGGCCTGCAAGGAGGCCCAATAATCACCAGAAATACCGATGGTTTCTACGATGCCGGCACAAAGCAGAACGATCCGCGAGCTTGCCGAACGAAACACACCACCCGAGGCGGTACGCACGCCATCTAGAGCCTGCCGTCGAGAGGCCACCTGATCAATGGCTGCAATCACATCAATGGCGCTTTCAATGCCTTTGCGATCGAGAATGCGGGTGGCTTGGAGGAATACCAGATCATCGTCGTTAATAGCAAATGCCGCACGCAAGTCACTATTATAGGCGTCTTGCCGCCAGGGTTCCTGGGCAAAGTCAAAGACATTGGGCACCACTACGCCATGAATATTCTTGCGCCGCTGCAGTTCTTTTTGCGCAATGCGGTTGATAAATACATGCCGTACATTGGGCAGTTTGGGCGGATGGTAGCGATCATAGATGGAGGCCACACTGTGGCAGGTGGCATTCACCTCGCCGGAATCCTCATAGTAAAAGTCGTGGGAGTGAATAATGCTAGGAATGCCGGTGCGACGCATAACTCGATGCAGGGCGATGGCAGCCGCTGGCTGGTAGCCCACCGAGCAGAGGTTATTGGGAATCAGCACATCCAGGTGCTCGCCTTCGATGCAGCGCATAAGTTGCTGCTCGATGGTGTCGGCATGGGCGTAGAGCATGGCCTCAAAGGCATCCTCATTGCCCACTTCATCTTCATTATAGGCCACCGTACCATTGCGTAAAATCGACCAGGTAGTGGGGTGGTGGGCGTAGATTTCTGGGATCACATAGTTACCAGGAACATCATCGTTGCCAGAGACATAGCGTACTCGATGCCCCATGCGCTCTTCGAGCACGCGTCGCCATTTATCCACCTCCAAGGAAACCCCGTCGGTGCGGCCCAATCGATTCTGCACAAAGGCAATATTACTCATAACCTACGGTCCTTACTCACCCTCTACAGGGCGACTCGATACGGGTCAATAATAGGAGTCTGCGCCAACCGCAAAGCTTTCCACCCGCGCATTGGTCTCGCGAAAATCGAGATAGCGGTAAATATCTTTGGCAAAGGGATTCACGCACTTGGCCATCATATCGCGGTACTCATCCACTGTGGGGATGCGACCCAGCAGGGCAATGGTGGCGGCCAATTCGGCCGAGCCGAGATAGACCTGGGCATCGCGGCCCATGCGATTATTAAAGTTGCGAGTGGAGGTAGAAAAGACCGTGGCGCCTGGGCGCACGCGGGCCTGATTGCCCATACATAAGGAGCAGCCAGGGATTTCGCGGCGACAGCCCATTTTGCCAAAGAGGCCGTAATGACCTTCCTTTTGCAGTTGCAATTCATCCATACGGGTGGGCGGGCAAATCCAGGTAGTGGCGGTGACATATTCCGCCCCAGAATGCTTGAGGACGTTAGCGGTGGCACGGAAATGACCAATATTGGTCATGCAACTGCCGACAAACACTTCATCCACGCCATTACCTGCCACCTCGGATAGCAGTGCCACCTTGTCCGGATCATTGGGGCAGGCGACAATGGGCTCGGTAATAGTAGCGAGATCAATTTCATAGACGGCAGCATACTCGGCATCGCCATCGGCGCGCAGGAGCTCTGGCTTGTCAAGCCAGGCTTGCATGGCATCAATGCGGCGGCGAATAGTGTCCTTATGGCCGTAGCCATCGGCAATCATTGCTTCCAATAATTCGATATTTGAACGCAGGTAATCGGCAACCGAATCCTCACTCAAGTTCACGGCACAGGCGGCAGCAGAGCGCTCGGCCGAGGCGTCAGATAACTCAAAAGCCTGTTCGGCTGTGAGGTGTTCTAACCCTTCAATTTCTAATATGCGGCCGGCAAAAACATTTTTCTTGGGGCGGTCTACAGTGAGATCACCTGATTGCATCGCCACCCAGGGAATGGCATTGACCAGATCGCGCAGGGTAATACCTGGCTGGAGTTCGCCCTTAAAACGCACCAAGACTGATTCGGGCATATCCAAGGGCATCATGCCCAGGGCCGCGGCAAAGGCCACCAGGCCCGAACCAGCAGGGAAACTAATGCCAATGGGGAAACGGGTATGCGAGTCGCCGCCAGTGCCTACGGTATCTGGCAAAAGCATGCGATTGAGCCAGGAGTGGATAATGCCATCCCCTGGACGCAGGGCGACGCCATTGCGCTCGACCATAAACTGCGGCAGCCAACGGTGCATTTTCACGTCCACTTCCTTGGGATAGGCAGCGGTGTGGCAGAAACTCTGCATGACCAGGTCGGCATTAAAACTCAGGCAGGCCAACTCTTTCATTTCATCAGCGGTCATCGGGCCAGTGGTGTCCTGACTGCCCACGGTAGTCATCTTGGGCTCCACCGACATGCCAGGGCGCACGCCAGTGACTCCGCAGGCCTTGCCCACCATCTTCTGCGCCAGGCTATAGCCCTTGCCTGAGTCATTGATGGCGGCGGGAAGGGTAAAGGCCTCACTGGGACCCAGGCCTAAAGCCTCGCGCGCACGCATGGTAAGGGCCCGGCCAACAATCAGCGGCACCCGCCCACCAGCACGATATTCATCACGCAAAGTATTGGGATTGAGCGTGAACGTCGTCAGCACGGCCCCATCGGCGGCGTTGCGCACTTCGCCTTTGACGGTGTCAATGACTACCTCCTGGCCCGTGGCCAGGGATTCCACTGCCGCCTGGATGGGCAGGCCACCGGCATCGCGCATGGTGTTGAGGAAAATGGGCGCAATGGAGTCAGCAATCAAGACGCCCCGGGTGCGCTTATTGGGCACATGTGGGATATCTTGGCCAATCCACCAGAGCAGGGAGTTGGTGGCGCTTTTACGGCTGGAGCCGGTGCCGTAGACATCGCCCACCATAATGACCTGCTTGCCGGTGGCTCGCTGCTCGCGCAGATAGGGCACACAATCCGGATAGGAGCTTTCATACATGACGTTGGCATGCAGGGGAATGTCTGGCCGCGAGCTAGCGTGGGGCGCGGGCGACAAGTCGTCGGTATTGGTTTCACCGTCGGCCTTGTAGATCACCCCTTCAATGGTGTCGGGCAGTTGCTCGGCGCTGGTAAACCAGGTGGCATCGGCCCAATTACGCAAGACGGTACTAGCATGGGTATTGCCTTCACTATGCAAACGCTTGACCACTTCAAAGTTGTCAAACACCATGGTAAGGCCACTCAAGGTTTCTGCCGCCAGAGCAGCATGGGGGCCGGCAAGTTCCCGCACCAAGTAGGGGACATTATAGCCGCCCATCATCTGGCCCAGGATTTCAATAGCATCGGTAGGACTGACCAAGGGCGATTGCGACGTGCCTTCAGCCACTGCGCCGAGCCAGTCGGCTTTGACCTGGGCCGCAGGGTCCACCCCAGGCGGAATACGATCCAACAGGAGCTCGCGCAAGAAACCCTCTTCCCCCGAAGGAGGAGACTCCAGCAGCGTACACAGCTCGCGCACTTGTTCAGCATTCAGCGGCAAAGCCGGCACCTGGTCTTCAAGGCGTTGGGCTACATGGGCACGATAGGTTTCCAGCATTACGGGGCTCCTCACGCTACAGGACTGGAGATCACGAAATCATTGAGAGGAGCGCTACAATGCCAAGCATCAAGCCCATGACAAGGCAGGGGCTCGACAGCGGCGTCAGAACGACACTAGGCCTCCATGAAAATGACGCTTGCGGCGCACAACGCAGATACGCATAGGCAAAAGCCATTGCGCCTGAGACGTGCGCCCAGCCTGGCCTTTCTTGCGAGCATTAGAGGCGGGAGAGATACCTCATGCAGTCGCGCAGAGCCAACGGCTGGGCGGGAAGCATTCCCGCCCAGGACCATTGGCGACCATCGCTGTGGCGCAGGATGCTGCGCCCAATCCCATCGTCTGCATCCATGGGACTGGGCTCAACGGTCTCCATGTCGATAGTGGCGAGGCTCTCAATATAGCCTGTAAGGCGTTGCATATCCACCTGCTGCGGACACGGGGCATGGGAGTGGTATGACCCGCGCTGCACCCAAGCCTGTCCATCGCCCTCTACGGTTACGCTGCGCTGCGCATCATAGGCCCCGCAATATTCCCATTGCAATAGCATGTCTCAGTCCTCCCCACATTTATACGCCGAATGAGGGATGGCGTGGGAGAGCAATGACCTGGGCCCTCATGCCCCAATCTTGCTGTAAGTTGAGGGCTTATTGCTGGAGCAGGCGCTGGGTATACTCGAAATAGATTGCAGCGTTGCTGCGCAGGCGCGCTTCGTCATCGGTTTCGGAGGCCTGATGGACTTCCTCTAAGGCATCAGCAAGAACAACCAAATCCTGCTGAATGCGCTCCACGGCATTTTCTAAGGTGTAGGTCAGCTGATGCACCGTGTCCATGTCCTCATGGGTGAGGGACTCTTGAGCAACAACCGCACGTAACTGCTGATTATACTCCACCAGGTGAGCAACCGCAGTGGCCCAGTCTGGGGCATCCAAGCCCTTGAAGTGCTCAATGCGCTCAGGCTCTGGATGGGTGGCACTGTGGCCGCCCTCTGCGGCATGTTCTGCGTCAGTCGCACCGCACCCAACGAGCATTGAGAGTACGCTGATGAGGATGGCTGCGGTAAGAAGGAATCGGGTCATGGGATAATCTCCATGCGGGGTGAATCGAAGCCATGGGGCTCCAATGTCCCATATGATAATGCAAGTAGGTTACAATATCATCTAGGATGGCACCCCTAAAATCCCCTGATCCCCTCTCCTGTGGAAGGTTGTTCGGCTCTATACGAGACACGCCCTCCCCGCATACATACGGGGAGGGCGTGGGGCATGGGCCTGCATGACTCTCGCTTACCGTCCTTACCGTTCTAGCGGACGATGAGGAATTTCTCCCAAAGCCGGAACCTGATCGGCGTCAATGAGAACTTGTGGCTCACCACCACCCCGACGGATCACCGCCTGGCCAGCCACTCCTTCTGCAGGATCGGTGGCCAGGTATA
>REDP01000102.1 GCA_007693455.1 Planctomycetota bacterium
CTATCACGGTAGCCAAAGGGGGCTTCATTGGCATAGGCCAGCACGAGAACCCCCGCCTCACGGACGCGTTGGAGATTGGGCCCATCAAATTGACTGCCATCGAAATTGGGGATTTCGGGAACCTCAGCCATACGCTGGGCTTCAGCTGCGGCATTGTCCTGGGAGGATCCGCAGGCGCTCAGGAGGGCTAGGATGCAGCCCATAATTACTAGCAGAGGGCTCAGTTTGATAATCTGCTGCATAGCAGTGCTCCTTTAACGAAAAATTCATAATGGCGCGGTAAGGTACGGTGCTTGAAAGACCATCGTATAATGCGACGACCTATGTATCTGCCGATACGGCGTTCTGAGATCACAGCAATCCCAGCACACAAGAACCCAAATCATGGCTTTTTCTCCCCACGATGCAAGGCAGCACTATGATTTGAGACTACAACAGTAGTTTTTAATGCGAAGCAGCACACTAGTGTGTGTTGCTTGTTGTGTTCGCAGTGTTGGCTCATGCCTGGATGTCATGCTCTTCAAGGCAGGTGGCCAGGAGATCAGAGAGCTGCCATCCCAGTTCTGCCTCCTTACATAGGGAGGCTCCTAAGAGATAGCCGAGCATGGTGCTTGTCGGGATGGGGCGCTGCTGCTGATGGGCGTAAGCGACAAGATCGGCAAGCGCCATGCACCATTGGCGCAAGGGGTGCCGACTGGCATCTACGACTTGGCATATCTGATCGTGGGGGTCGTCAACTTCAGAGGCAAGTTGCTCCAAGGCTTGGAGGCAGCGGGTGCGCGCTGGAGTGTCCTCAGGCAGAGCCGCCTGCCAGGCCTGCGGCCACCATGATGGAATCTCAGGCATTGTTTTGCGGGTCATAGCCAAGGGTATGGGCCAGCCATTGCTCGCAGCCAGCGAGGGTGTCGCCACGACGCTGGGCATAGTCTTGAAGTTGATCCAGGCCTAGAGGGCTGACGGTGAAGTAGCGACTTTCGGCATGGGCAAAAATTAATCCTGATACCGAGGAACCTGGATGCATGGCATAGGATTCGGTGAGGGTCATGCCAGTGTGCTCTTCCACTTGCAGCAGTTCCCATATTTGTTCTTTTTCCCGATGATCGGGGCATGCGGGGTAACCAGCCGCAGGGCGGATGCCGCGATAGCGTTCCTGAATCATCTGCTGGATGCTCAAGCCCTCATCCCTGCCATATCCCCATTGCTGACGTACGTGATGGTGGAGCCATTCGGTAAGAGCTTCGGCTAAACGATCCCCAAGGGCCTGATAGACGATGGCGGTATAGTCATCACCAGCGGCTTTGTATTCGCCAGCAATGCGTTCGACGGCATCGCCCATAGTGACGGCAAAAGTGCCGAGATAATCATCGACCCCACTGTCCTGAGGCGCGACGTAATCCGCCAGGCAGAGTAGGGGTGCTTCCGCATCACTGCGTTCTTGTTGCTGCCGCAGGAAATGAAAACGAGTGCGCTGTTTGCTTGGATCGGTGGCATCGTAGATGATGATGTCATCGCCGTCACTGGCTGCTGGCCAGATCCCGAACACTGCGCGGGGCTGGAAGAGTCGCTGCTCAATGATGGTATTGAGTACGGCCTCGGCTTCTTCTTTGAGCTGCCGGGCCATGGCACCCTTTTCGGGGTCATCTAAAATTTGCGGATAACGGCCCTTTAATTCCCAGGTCCAAAAGTAGGGGCCCCAGTCAATATAGGAAGCAATGGTTGCCAGATCAATGTCGTCTGCAGACAAGGCCTGGATACCCAGTTGCTGGGGTTGGCGTATGTCGGCCGTATCCCAGGCACAGGTATAGCCGCGTTCACGGGCTTCCGCCAGGGGCACCAACTCAGCACCACCATCCTGATTGCGTCGTGCATGGCGTTGCCGATGCTGTTCTTGCTTGAGAGCTAGATCATCAAGGAAGGCTTGGCGACGAGCAGGACTCAAAAGAGTAGAGCATACCCCTGATGCCAGACTCGCATCTACCACATGCACCACTGGACCACTGTAATGGGGAGCAATTTTGATTGCGGTATGAGCTCGCGATGTCGTGGCGCCACCAATGAGCAGGGGACAAGTGAATCCCTTGCGCTCCATTTCTGCGGCCACATGTGCCATTTCATCTAATGATGGGGTGATTAACCCCGAAAGACCGACGAAATCAGCCCCCACTTCTTGCGCCTTGGAGAGGATGCTTTCGCAGGGCTGCATCACGCCTAAATCTATGACTTCGAAATTATTACAGGCTAATACTACGCCAACGATATTTTTACCAATATCGTGAACATCACCTTTTACCGTGGCAATTACCATGGTGCCCTGGGTATCGCCGCCACCACTTTTCTCGGCTTCCATGTAGGGGGTGAGGATGGCCACCGCCTTTTTCATCACACGGGCTGATTTTACCACCTGGGGCAAAAACATTTTGCCCGCTCCGAAGAGATCCCCCACCACTTTCATGCCATCCATTAAGGGGCCTTCAATGACATCTAGGGGTCGGCCCAAGCTCTGGCGCGCTTCTTCCACATCGTCGTCGACAAATTCGACGATGCCCTTAACTAAAGCATGTTCCAGGCGTTTGCTGACATCTTGTTCACGCCAGGAAAGGTCGGGCCCACTGTGCGTACTTCCCCCACTTTCGCCCCGCGCCTTGATTGCCTCGGCGAGATCAAGGAGTCGCTCCGTGGCGTCATCGCGACGATTAAGAATGACATCCTCGACGGCCTCGCGCAGCTCTGGATCAAGCGCGTCGTACTGGCCCAGCATGCCAGCATTAACAATGCCCATATCTAATCCCGCGGCAATGGCATGGTAGAGAAACACCGCATGCATGGCTTCGCGGACATGGTTGTTGCCGCGGAATGAAAAGCTCACATTGGAGATGCCGCCAGAGGTGCGTGCGCCGGGGCAGGACTGTTTTATTTCCCGTACAGCTTCAATGAAATCCACGCCGTAGCTGGCGTGTTCGGCAATGCCGGTGGCTACGGTAAGGACGTTTGGGTCGAAGATAATATCGTTGGGATTCATTCCCACTGCTGCGCTGGTGAGTAATTGATAGGCACGGGTGCAGATGCGTACTTTGTCGGCCTTAGTGGCGGCTTGTCCCTGTTCGTCAAAGGCCATCACCACCACTGCCGCGCCGTAGCGGCGAATAGTACGTGCCTGGGCGATAAAACGCTCTTCACCCTCTTTGAGGGAGATGGAGTTGACAATGGCTTTCCCCTGCACGCACTGCAGTCCAGCCTCTAGCACCTCCCATTTGGAGCTATCAATCATAATCGGAACACGGCATATGTCAGGCTCTGATGCCACGAGATTGAGGAAGCGGCGCATCGCCGCCACCCCATCAATCAAACCCTCATCAAAATTGACATCAATGATATTGGCACCATTTTCCACCTGCTGGCGGGCTACGGCCAAGGCGGCATCGTAATCATCGTTTTCAATTAAGCGGCGGAATCGAGGGCTGCCGGTGACGTTGGTGCGTTCACCAACCATGATAAATGGAGCGCCCTCAGCGGGTAAGTCCAGTGGTTCCAGGCCAGATAAATGCAGGGCCGGTGCTATTGCTGGCAATGTACGAGCAGGAAAAGGACGGGCGGCATCAACCACGGCCTTGATGTGTTCGGGCGTGGTGCCGCAGCACCCGCCTACCATATTGAGTATACCGTCTTCGGCGAAGCGGCGGAGACTATTGGCAGTGTCTTCAGGCCCTTCGTCATAGCCCGTTTCCGAGAGTGGATTGGGTAAGCCGGCATTGGGGTAGCAGCTGATAAAGCAATCGGCGCGAGCAGCGAGGCTTTCCACATAGGGGCGCATGAGATCCGCGCCCAAGGCACAATTGACGCCCACAGAGAGGGGACGGGCATGGGCCACAGAATTCCAAAAGGCTTCAATGGTTTGCCCAGACAGGGTGCGTCCAGAAGCATCGGTAATGGTGACCGAAATCATAACTGGCACGTCGTAGTCATGCTCTTCACGCCAGCAGTCGATGGCAAACAGTGCAGCCTTGGCGTTGAGAGTGTCGAAAATAGTTTCCACCAAGAGGAGATCGGCTCCTGCGGCCATGAGTGCGTCTATTTGTTCGCGATAGGCATCCACTAATTGTTGATAGGTTACGGCGCGATATCCAGGGTCATTGACATCGGGGCTGAGGGATGCAGTGCGATTCGTGGGCCCCAGAGCCCCAGCGACAAAGCAGCGACGTGTGGGATCTTCGGCTTCAACAATGGCTACTGCGGCTTTGGCTACCCGCACAGCTTCGGCATTGAGCTGTGGGACCAGGTGTTCAAGACCGTAATCGGCTTGGGCAATGCTCGTGCTCGAAAAGGTATTGGTTTCGGTGATATCTGCACCAGCCCGCAAGTAGTCCACATGAATGTCGCGAATGAGTTCTGGCCGGGTGAGTACGAGAAGGTCGTTATTGCCTTTAAGGTCATGGGGATGGTCAGCAAGATCATCGTTGCGAAAGTCTTCTTCCTGCAGGCGATGCCCCTGAATCATGGTTCCCATGCCGCCATCGAGGAAAACCAAGCGTTCCTGGAGGAGCGCTTGGAGGTGCTGGGCCGTGTTGTCGGGCATGTCAGAGACGAGTTCAGGCATTTAGCTATCCTTGCGAGCAGTCAGCAGGAGGGGAGTGAATCGTGGCGGTCGGTTTTCTGCGGCCAAAGCAAAGCAGCGCTGGAACTGACATCCTGATGTCCAACTGCGTAGTTGTTGGCAGGTAAAGCCCTGATGGCGATGGCCGTAGCGATCGCTGTCACTAAAGCGATGGGCCTCCAAGGTAAGACAGAGGAGGAGTCCACCAGGTTTGAGGATGCGTAGTGCCTGTTTGAGCGCCTTTTGTGGGTTCTGCATATATTGCAGGCTCTGCAGGAAGAGGACGCTATCGTAGTGTTTACTCTTGAGGGGCAGGTCTTCGGCTAAGGCAGTGCAATAGGATGCTCCCGCCCAGCCGTGTTCCTGAATGCGTTGATTACCGGCACTCACCATGGCTGGTGATGGATCCACACAGGTGAGGCTGGTGCAGCTGCCGAGAAGGAGCTCAATCATCGCTCCATCACCAGCGCCAATGTCAACGCAGTCCCCCAAATCCAGTGCCGCTAAAAAGCTGTGGCCCAAGGCCTCCCAGGTGCGCCCTGGGGCGTATTCGCGGTGCAGATGACCGGCAACCCGTTCTACCCATGAGGATCCACGCTGCGAGCGTAGGGCTTCCAGGCGTAATCGATCCTCCCGCACCGCCGCATGTTCCAGCGACAATGGCCGTACCGCTTGCCAGCAGGCTGCGGCTTCGGTGGCCAGATCATCGCGTAAACGGTAGCGGTGGGCACTACCCTCGGCCAAATCATGGAGATAGCCAGAACGCTTGAGTTTACCCAAGTGACTGGAGACCGATGACTGCGAAAGGTTTAAAACCTCCTGCAATTCGGCCACCGTCAAGGGTTCCTGGGCCAAGGCATGCAAGATGCGCAGGCGATTCTCATCACCCAGCAAGCGCAGGTGGTCAGTGATATGCTCCATGGCTTTATCGTTCTATGTTGATGGAGTGATACAAGGGGGGATCAGCCCACCAAGCCAGGCCGACTCAAAGCTTATTACCCCCGGGATCGCCGATCTCCTGATCGGCCTGCAAAAACGACCTGAATAGGG
>REDP01000290.1 GCA_007693455.1 Planctomycetota bacterium
AAGCTCACCTTGGGAAAGGAATTCCCGCTTCGCGGTGTATGCTTTTGGCGCAAAAGCGCCCTATTCACGGCGTTTTCGCAGGCCGATCAGGAAATCGGCGATCCCGGGGGCAAGCTTTGAGCCGCCTTGCCACGGCGGCAGGATGCCGCCGTGGGATATATGTCGATGCAGCCGTGTTCCTACAGATCAACAAACGCTGAGCGAACCGTAAAGGGAATATCTTCGCGCAAACTGCGGTGAGAGTGGGTACGGACGCGGAAATAGACCGTCTCGCCAGCGCTTACTCGTACATTGGCCGTTTCATTGCCGCGCACGCCATCCTCATCGTTGTCCACTCGTGTTTCATAGTTAATGAAGGCGTTGTCACGATATACTTCAATAACCAGATCGCCTTCTGCGGCGCGGGTGGAGAGGAATACCTGGCCCTGGGCTTCACTGGTAATGCTATACCAGTACCAGGGTTGATTGGGCTCGTTGGAGATGGTGCCTTCGTGGCCGTCCCCGGGGGTCAGGCTGACAGCGGTGCTGGGGTTGCTGTGACTAAAATCGACTTCTTCTATCTCGGGAAATGACAGCCAACTGGCGCCAACTTGGGCCCGCATCGCGCCACGCCCAAAACGACGCTCAACCACCGCGAAATAGTTTCCCGCACGGGGGATAACGATGGCACCTTGCTCGGAGCTGCGGTTGCCACGATAATCGATGTCAAATTGACTGCCTTCTAAGGTGACTTGATGCTCATCGAGAACTCGCAATTGCAGGTCACCATCGTCATCACTGCGCACGGCCAGGGAAAAGAGGCCGGCGCTTTGGGTGGAGAAGGCAAGGATGGCTGGAGCATCGGTTTCCACGGTAACCGTGGTGATGTTCTCCCAATCAATGGCCGGTGTTTCTTCGGCGGCTTGGGTGGTCGTGGCGCAAGCCAGACCCAGGGCGAAAAGACAGGTTGCAAATGCAGCTTTCATAGCGCTTCCTTATGCATGCTGGGGCGTGGCCCCGTGAAGGTGTATGCTCAGTGCGCACGAGGCCCATCCCCGCTGCACCCATGGCATACCAATACCATAGAAGGTGTGTCGGTGGTACTTAGAGGGAAATTACCACACTCCAGCAAAGCTCTTCCTATACACGTAGGTGATCTGATGCAGCAAGTAAGCTACTGAGCCTTTTCCGACTGAGGGCGCAGGGCGCCTCAAAGCTCGCTCTCGGGACTGCCAATCTCCTTATCGGCCAGCAAGACGCCCTAAAAGCATATTCCGCGAAGCGGGCATTCCCTTATGTGATAGATCTTCGCATCGCTTTGGCTCTAGGAAGGTTTCCAGCATTGCCAGGGCGCTAGCTGCGACAGACTAGAGCCCGTTCGAGTATGGCGATGCTGCTGGTCGGCAGTATTGCCCAATGAGGAGGGTTCATGATCACCACGCAGCATATTCGTGACGGCTATTTTGGGTCTTTTGGCGGTCGTTTCGTCCCCGAAACCCTTGTCCCCGTATTAGACGAGCTGACTCATGCCTACAAACAGCTGCGCGATGATGGTGATTTCCAGGCCGAGTACGCGGCATTATTGCGTGATTTTGTCGGCAGACCAACGCCCCTAACCCATGCTCAGGAGCTGAGTCGCCGCTTTGGTCGAGCAATATGGCTCAAGCGTGAAGACCTCTGTCATACTGGGGCACATAAGATCAATAACGCCCTTGGACAAGGCCTTCTTGCCCGTAAATTGGGCAAAACACGAATCATTGCCGAAACCGGAGCGGGACAGCATGGGGTAGCTACGGCCAGTGCCTGCGCCTTGCTCGGCCTAGAGTGCGTGATTTATATGGGCGTTGAAGACATGCGGCGGCAGTTGCCCAATGTCTACCGCATGCGCCTGCTAGGAGCCGATGTGCGCGGCGTAGATTCTGGCAGTAAAACCCTCAAAGATGCGGTGAATGAAGCCTTGCGTGACTGGGTCGCTTCGGTCGCGGATACCCACTATATTATTGGATCTGCCCTTGGCCCCCATCCTTTCCCCAGCATGGTGCGGGACTTTCAAAGCGTTATCGGCCAAGAAACCCGCGAGGAAATCGTGCGCCGCTGCGGACGCTTACCCGATGCCCTATTGGCCTGCGTGGGAGGGGGCTCTAATGCCATCGGCATGTTTGCGCCCTTTGTCCATGATTCCCAGGTGCGCTTGATTGGGGTTGAGGCTGGCGGTAATGGTGAAGCCCTGGGGCAGCATGCTGCCCGCTTCGCTGGCGGTACTCCTGGTGTTTTCCAGGGCATGAGTTCACTGGTGCTGCAAAATGAAGATGGTCAGGTACTGGGCACCCATTCGATATCTGCGGGCTTGGATTATGCCGCAGTGGGACCCGAACACGCTTGGCTGCAGGAACAGGGCCGGGCTGAATATCGCCGCGCCAGTGACCAGCAGGCCTTGGCTGGCTTTCATCTGCTCTCCGAAGCAGAGGGCATCATTCCCGCCCTCGAAACCAGTCACGCCTTCGGAGTGCTGCCGGAAGTCGCGGCGGAGCTGCCAAGCAACGGCCTTGTAGTTATTAATGTCTCTGGTCGCGGCGATAAAGATCTTGCTGAAGTGGCGCGTTTGGAGGGAGTCGACATGGGAAATGGAGAAGTATCGTGAGTTCACAGGACAACCGCATTGCCCAATGTTTTCAACGCCTGCGCCAGGAGCAGCGCCGAGCCTTCGTCGTGTATATCGGCGCCGGGGATCCCGACTTGGCCTTTACCGAAGCCCTGGTCCCAGCCTTGGCAGAAGCAGGCACTGATATCGTCGAGTTGGGCATGCCGTTTTCCGATCCCATGGCCGATGGTCCAGCCAATCAAAGTGCGGCTGAGCGGGGGTTAGCCAGCGGTACCACCCTGCGCGGGCTCTTCGCAAGCGTCGAGCGTATACGCGCACAGAGCCAAGTACCCATTCTCCTGTATACCTATCTCAACCCCATTCTTTCGTATGGTACACAGCGCTTTGCCGCCGATGCGGTGGCGTGTGGTATTGACGGGGTTTTGATTTTGGATTTACCACCAGATGAAACCCCTGATTTTTTACCGCGTTTGCGTGAGCATGGATTGGCTACGGTGTGCCTGGCCACGCCCAATACCCACGATGATCGCAAAGCGTTTTTGGCGGCCGAAAGTGGTGGATTCATGTATTATGTCTGCCGCTTAGGGGTGACTGGTGAGCGTGATTCGCTCCCCGATGATCTGCAGGAACAGGTAACCCGTCTGCGTGGCGATGGCAGTGTCCCCGTCTGCATCGGCTTTGGCATTAGCACCCCCGAGCAAGCGGCCACCGCAGCCCAGTACGCTGATGGGGTGGTGGTGGGATCACACTTGGTTCGGTTGATCGAACGCCATGGCGGTGATCCCGATGGTGTGCAGCGGGTTTGCGCGCGCGCCGCCACTTTGGCGGCAGCAGTGCATGGGGTGCAGGGCGCCTAAACCATGGCTGCCAAGGATCTCAGTGATCGCGGAATGAGCCTGGGGGATCATCTTGAAGAACTGCGTTGGCGTTTGCTGCGTATAGTTCTGGCGATGTTGGCGTTCACCATAGTCGCCTTTATTTTCAATATTGAATTGAAAATGATCGCCCTCGCCCCCTTACAAAAGGCGATTGCCATTGTCGGGCCAGAAATGGCTACGGAATTGGGGTTTGATCCCGATCCAGCGGCCACGCGGCAGCTGCGTGGGGGAACCTTAACCGAGCCCACCATTACCGCCTTCACCATATCCATGCTGGCGGCGGTATTTGCCATAGTCCCCTATATTGTCTGGCAGATCTGGGGATTTGTCCGTCCCGCCTTGCATCGCCATGAACTCGGCCTGGCATTTCTCTTTATTCCTTCGGCCATAGCCTTCTTTTATCTGGGTGTGGTTTTGGGATACTTTTTTGCTTTGCCTTGGTTTTATGCCTGGCTGATTCAGTGGGCGGCCTTGGACCCCACGGTGTCAATGATTCTTGATCAGCGCTCGTATTTCCGCCTCTTGGTCCTGATGACCGCATGCTTCGGTTTTATTCTGGATATACCGTGGTTTATTATTCTCTTGGTGCGACTGCGTGTGGTCAGTCCCCAGCAGATTGCCAAGAAGCGCCGTTATATTATTCTCGCTGCAGTGGTCGCAGCGGCATTGCTGTCTCCGCCAGACCCTTTTTCCCAATTGGCCTTGTTTATACCGATTATTGTCCTCTTTGAATTGGGCCTCCTGCTCTCGCGCTTGGTCTATCAACGCGCCTTAGCCGCAGATACTCCCGACAAGGATACTCATGCCTAGTACAGCCCCGATTGTCGTCATTAAGCTTGGATCCAATGCCTTGGCTGACGAGCAGGGGCACCTTGATCTCTTGTTCCTTGATGCCATGGCTCAGCAAGTGCGTGCCGCGGTGGATGCTGGGTGGTGGCCGGTGGTGGTGTCCTCGGGGGCGGTGGCCAGTGGTATGGCAAGTATGGGCTTGACCGCAAAGCCCAGTGCCCTGCCCGATGTCCAGGCCTTGGCTGCGATTGGCCAGGCAGGCCTGGCCCATCGCTGGCAAGTCGCCCTGGCGGGACATGGCTTACAGGGTGCGCAAATCCTTCTTACCGGCGACGACTTCCAGGAGCGCCAGCGCTATCTCAATCTTGCCGCCACATTTCGTTCCCTTGCCGCCTATGGGGTTATTCCCATCATTAATGAGAACGACACGATTTCGGTGGCTGAATTAACGGTGGGTGATAATGATCGCCTCTCGGCCTTGGTGGCAAGCCAGCTCGGAGCGCAGCGCCTCTTGTTGCTCACCGATATTGATGGGGTCTACGCCAGTGATCCCCGTCACAATCCTCAGGCCCAGCGCTTCGAGCGCCTTACCCGTATTGATGCCGCCTTACTGGCATCCATGGGCAATGCGGGTCTGCGCGGACGAGGCGGCATGCGTTCGAAATTAGAGGCTGCCCGTTTGGCCATGCGTGCGGGCGTTGACACCATTATCGCCCGAGCCCGGGAAGAGAGCATCGTCCAGCGCCTCCTTGCCGATGAGCCGCACCTGGGAACCCGCATCCCCGCCCAGGGCCGAGTGGTGCCATCCTCACGGCGTCGTTGGCTAGCCCTGGCACGGCGACCAGCGGGGTACATTCATATTGATGCTGGTGCAGCACGAGCAGTGCGCGAGCGCGGGCACAGTCTCTTGCCAGCGGGGATCACCCGTGTCACAGGGAGTTTTGCCCGTGGCGACACGGTAGCCATTGTCGATCACGATGGCACCGAATTGGCCCGCGGCTTAAGTGCGCTTGCGGCGGCAGAGCTGCAGCAGATTTGCGGCTTACGCCTAGAAGATGCCGCCACACGCCTGGGCTATCCCATCGCCAAGGCGGCAGTCCATCGTGATAATATGCTGGTGAGCACGTGATCCACAACGCCCTGGCGATTCGGACGAAGCAAGGCGTATCAGGAAAAGTGGCACCTGCCCAATTCATCCCCCCGCACCATAAGAGTCGTCATAAGCCATGTTGATTCCTGTGTAGTTCCACTGTGATCATTGGCCCTGCGATCAGTGTCCAGGTAGTCCTTGTGGGACGTGCGTCAGCGCAGTCCACAACTGAGATCCAGCCCCAATCACAGTTGTTTGCACCCATTCTCGCGAAGCCGCAGAATTGTATC
>REDP01000307.1 GCA_007693455.1 Planctomycetota bacterium
AATCGATCACCCTAGTCAGGGCGGTGTTGTTTTCTTCCAGGCGCCGCAAAAGCGGACTGCTGCGACTGCCTACGCTCACCCGATGCCAGGCCGCCAGGCGCTGGGCATGGGCCGCCATCTGTCCGCTACTGTAAATATCCGCCCGTAATAGGGCCTCACCGCTAATAATTTCATCTGGAAGCCCTGCTGGCACTGACTCGTTCATGGTATGCACTGCTTGATAACGCGTAGAAGACATTGCTTCCTCTCTGATCATTTGATGGCTAGACATTGAAGGTTTGTCAGGCAGGAAAGAAAATGTCCCGCTGACGGTCCTATCGTCAGTAATGGGCTGTTGTCTTGCTATGGGGTATAACCCTTAGTTCTCACCATGGTGAGCATGTGAAGGACTGCTTAGCCCCCATGGGGAACAACGATTCGTCATCCTAGTGTCTAAGGCCATTATAAACAAGTGCTTAGACATATATATCGGCAAGTAGATTTCCCTCGAAAAAATGATTTTTGGCCCCCCAAGGTAGGTTTCACCAAGCAGGCATTCCCCTGCCTGACAAGCTTTGACTTGCAGTGGCCTTGGCGGCCCCAGTTGCGTTGCCTTATCGTTGGAAACGGGCACACTGCCATAATGAATACAACAGCTGTAGGAGTGGCCCTTGTTGGCTGCGGTAATTTCGCTCGTTGGCAGCATCTTCCCAATCTTGCTCGTCTACCCCAGGCAGATCTCCGCTGGCTTTGCGATCGCGACCTGGACTTAGCTGAAGAACTCGCAGAGCGGCATGGTTGTCGGGCTTGTAAGGATGCGGCAGAAGTTTTTGCCGATCCCCGGGTTCAGGCAGTGGTGATTGCGGTGCGGGATGAATTGCAGGCAGAACTGTGCCAGGCAGCCTTGGCGCATGGCAAGCATGTCTATGTGGAAAAACCTGTGGGCATCAGTCCTGAGCAAGTGCAGGCAGTGGTATCCGCCGCAGATAGGGCGGGGCGTCAGGTGGCGGTTGGTTTTCAAAAGCGCTGTGCACCAGCCTATCTGCGAGCAAAGGAACTACTCGATGCCGATGGGGGCGTCTACAATCTGAGTCTGCGTATGTGTGATGATGCTTGGCGCTGGGCTCATGGCTACGAGCCTGGGGCATTATTGGTGCACGACTGCTGCCATCTTTTTGATCTTGCTGCACATCTCTGTGGCAGCCCTGTGGTGGAGGTTATCGCCCGCCGCGCCCGTCCCGATGATGAGGTTGTACTTTTGCGCATGGCTTGCGATGCTGTGGTCACCCTGACCAATTCTGGGCATGGAACTATGGACATGCCCAAGGAGCGCCTTGAGGCCATTTCCGCTCGCGGTGGAGTAAGCGTAGAAGATTTCTGCGAATTACATGCCTATGGCTATGAGGGGGTCGATCCAGTAGAGCGTTTTGCGGGCTCTTCTCACCCAGATCGCCCCTTGCTCCCACGCTATCTTTTGGCTGATCAGGGCGCCGCTGGATTAGCCAGTATTCGACGCATTGCCTGGCAATTGCGCCAAGACCAAGCACTCGGCCGCCTTGATGGACGTCCTGATGCTGCCGAAGCAGAAGCATTTATTGCGGCAACAATCCCTAATTTCCTGCGTGAGCAGGGATGGCTCGCGGCTATGCGTGAATTTCTTGCTCGTTGTGCTGGCGCGGCGCCGCAGCTACCCCTTGCAGCGCCGAGCGATGCCTTGGCAGCATCGCGGGTAGCCGCCGCGGCGCTGCGCTCGTTGTCCTCAGGAAGTTGCGAATTACTGGGAGAACATCATGTCTCATAGCCATGGACCGTCGTCATCCAAGTCCGTCATGGATGTGCGATATACGCTGGAAACATCGCAGAGCATGGGTTTTCTCCGCAGGGGCGAAAGCCTGACTGCGGGGGCTGTTGTGGCGCAGATACCTCAAGAGTTGGACGGCAAAGCCAGTGTCTGCGGTCTCAAAGCCTTTCTTATCGACGAGCGGCGATGTTTTACCGTCGACGGTGGGCCTGTGGAGGTGGATTGTGCCAAGGTGGCAGCCCTTGATATCACTGACTCACCAGTCCATGTTCACGGCGAAACCCTGGAAACCTACCATATTCTTGCTGGCTTTGGTCGCATGCTTGTGGGTGATGAGGTGCATGCGGTGGGTCCTGGAAGTGTATTGGTTATCCCCCCAGGCATTCGCCACGGACTTGTTGCCAATGACCCTGAGCACGCCTTGCGGGTGGTCATGACCTTTACCCCAGGGTTGGCTCCCATCGACTACCCGATGGTACGCGACGAGCGTATTCTTGCCCCATCTGCAGGCGGAGTAATCGCTGAACTCAGTGATGAGGAATAGAGGCCTTTTCCCTAGAAGTTGCGATGCATCATCAACGCACTGAGCAGGGGAGGTGGATGCTTGCGGCGTAGTCTTGAACTGCTTCAAGGCTGCGATTATCAAGAGGGGCCTCAGGAAAGTTTGGATCGAGAAAGGTGCTGGGGCGCAGGCGCTGCAACCACCATTGCTTGCCGCCTTGTATGGTGTCGGCAATGGCGCAGAGGCGAGATGTGTCGTGCAGGGTGGCGCTGACGGTGGTGCGAAATTCATGGGCGATACCACTGGAGATCACGAGATTGATGCTTTCTTGAAGACATTCTGGGGCCAAGCATGGGCCATAGCGAGGGGGTTTCCCAGGTACATCTTTGACATCAAGGGCTACGTAATCAATAAGTCCGCTCTGTATGGCCTGGGTCAGGCGTAGCGGGTGCGTGCCGTTACTATCAAGTTTAATACGGTAGCCAAGATCTTTGAGGATACGGCAGTGCTCTAGAACATCGGGCTGGAGGAGCGGCTCTCCACCGGTAAAAACAACGCCAGTAAGGCGCGTGCTGCGCTCTTTCAAAGTATCCATCACCTTTGCCGTGGGGATGAGGTCGGTCTTTTGACGGGGTGTGACTAGTTGTGAATTATGGCAGTACCCACAACGCAAATTGCAGCCAACCGTAAAGATGATGGCTGCAACCTCGCCAGGAAAATCAGCAAAGGTAGTCGCCTGAAATCCACCAATGCGCATGGTATTCTCCGTCAAATATCAGCGGAAACCTGACCGAATAAGGCTTTCATTTACTCCTTACTCGGCCAGGTGTCGTTGTGGTCTTTAGCTGCTGACGGCGGCCTCAGCCACTGCATAGGGTTGGCGCTGCCCCCATTCGGCCTGTTTCCCCGCGTTCCATTGCTGGACTGGGCGCAAATAGCCCACTACGCGAGAATATATTTCACTTTCCCGGCCACATTGTGGGCAGTTGTGTTGTTCGCCTTGAAGATAGCCATGCTCGGGGCATACGCTAAAGGTTGGGGTAAAGGTAAAATAGGGTAGACGATGATTGCGGCAGACGATTTGCACAAAGCGTTTGACTGCTTGGGGGTCAGCCATGGCCTCGCCCGCAAAGGCGTGTAGTACCGTGCCACCTGTGTAAGAGCATTGAAAATCATCTTGGTGGTCGAGGACTGCCATGACATCATCGCTATGGCCCACTGGTAGGTGTGAGCTATTGGTGTAAAATGGCTCTGCTCCCTCATCGCGGCAGGCACACTCATTGGCGACTAGAATAGCAGGGTGGGCGCGTTTGTCGGCCCGCGCAAGGCGATAGCTGGTGCCTTCGGCGGGAGTCGCTTCGAGGTTGTAGAGATTGCCGCTGGCTTCTTGATACTGGACGAGGCGCTCACGCATATGCTCGAGAACACGCAGGCCCAGCGCTCGACCCGCTTCACTATCAATGCCTTCACCAAGGAAGTTGACCATGGCTTCGTTGAGGCCCACCAGGCCGATAGTGCCAAAGTGGTTGCGCCAATAACAGCCATGGGCCTCTTTGATGTGGCGCAGATAAAATTTGGAATAGGGGTAGAGATTGCGATCGGTGAGGCGCTCTAAGGTTTTGCGCTTGAGTTCGAGACTGTCACGAGCCATGTCCATAAGATGGTCGATGCGGGCAAATAGACTCTCCTCATCATCGGCCAAGTACCCTACCCGAGGCAGATTGAGGGTGACCACACCGATAGAACCCGTGAGGGGATTGGCGCCAAATAAGCCACCACCGCGGTGGGCAAGGGTGCGCGTATCCAGGCGCAACCGGCAGCACATACTGCGGGCATCGGAAGGATCGAGGTCCGAGTTGATAAAGTTGGAGAAATAGGGGATGCCGTAGCGGGCTGTGGCTCGCCACAGAGGCTGATGACGGGGGTCTTCAAAGTCAAAGGAATCAGTGACATTGTAAGTGGGAATGGGGAAGGTGAACACGCGTCCCTTGGCATCGCCCTCCTCCATGACTTCTAAGAAGGCACGATTAAATTGATCCATTTCTTCTTGGAAATCACGGTAGCACTGGCCTTCAACTCGCTTGCCGCCAATAATGACGGGTTCGTCAGCAATGCTTGCAGGAACATCCACATCCAGGGTGAGATTGGTGAAGGGGGTTTGGAAGCCAACCCGAGTGGGCACATTAAGGTTAAACACAAACTCCTGCAGGGCCTGCTTGACTTCAGTGTAATCTAATCCATCGGCGCGAATAAAGGGCGCCAAATAGGTGTCCACTGATGAGAAAGCCTGGGCTCCAGCGGCTTCGCCTTGGAGGGTATAGAAAAAGTTAACCATCTGTCCCAAGGCGGTGCGGAAATGCTTGGCGGGCTTGCTTTCCACTTTGCCAAAGGCCCCGGTAAAGCCCTCGCTCAACAGGTCTACCAGATCCCAGCCTACGCAGTACACGGCAAGGAGATTGAGGTCGTGAATATGGAAGTCGCCATTGGTGTGGGCATCGCAGACTTCCTTGGGATAGATACGCTCCAGCCAATAGGTGCGGCTCACTTCGCTGGCCACGTAGTTATTCAGACCCTGGAGGCTATAGGCCATATTGGCATTTTCCGCCACCTGCCAATCCAAGCGGTCAAGATAGCTTTCCACCAAATCGGCTTTAATGCCCTCACTCAGGCGGCGATTGGTGGCATGCTGCTCGCGGTAGATAATAAAGGCTTTGGCGGCATTGCTGTAAGGAGAAGCCAGGAGAACTTGTTCGACGGTATCCTGAATCGCCTCGACCTCTGGTTGACCATCAATAGTGGCCGCAGCCACGGCGAGAACGCGTCTGGTGAGGGATTGGGCAATGGCATCATCAAATTCACCACTTGCCGCGCCAGCTGCGGCAATGGCCTTGGTAATGGCTGCGGTTTGGAAGGGAACAATGCGGCCGTCGCGCTTGCGGATGGTGTCGAACATGTCAGAGGGCTCCTTGGGGTTGCTGTCGCTTGAGCCACAACATGTAGTGCTTCATCGCAGGCTAGCAACTAAATATTGGATAACCTTGATCCATATTACGCATTTTCCCAGCTCCAGCATTCCTCCACGATCCCCTTGAGCGCTGCTGTGCTGCGCCTCGGCTGTCATGATACGAATGCTATGGGAATCCCTATCATCTTGATGGGGAAACATTTCGGGCACCGTAACGAGGGCACGAGTGACCGCGGCCGCATAGCACAAGTGATTGCAGGGGATGGCTTGCCATGCGTTCCCGCAAACCTTCCACAGGACCTCTCCAGGCAGCACGATTCAATCATAGGCCAGCAGTCGCCGCTCGCCTTCTAAAGCGCGAATGTGGGTACAG
>REDP01000286.1 GCA_007693455.1 Planctomycetota bacterium
TCAGCGTCTTTCTGCGCTTTCTGCGGCTCATCAAGTTTAGGCCACGGATCCACACGGATGGGGGGGCCTTCGGGCGGTGAAGAGAGTTTTTATCCCTCCCTGTGTCTTTTGCGATCGGTGGAAAATGACACGCTAGCACAGATTCGTGGACTTAGCCTTGATCTGAACGGATCTTTGTCTGGCTTTGATCCTCGTCCTAGCCGTAGCTTGGCAGACTCATGGGGCTTGCTAGTATAAGTCCATGCTTACAGCCCCAGTATTACTCAAAATAAGCGGCGAGGCCCTGGCCGGTGATGGCGATGGGGTACTTGAACCGATAATGCTGCGCCGTGTGGCCGAAGAGGTTGTTACTGGGGTGCAGGCAGGGCAGCCAGCGGCCATAGTGGTAGGCGGCGGCAACATTGTACGCGGGCGCGATATTGCCCATCTCGACCATCCCCCAGGCCGCGCCGATGATATGGGCATGTTGGCCACCTTATTCAATGCCGTGGCCTTACGCAGCGCCTTACAGCAAGCAGGTAATGACGCTATCGTTGTAGCCCCGCATGCTTTGCCTAACGTGGCGGTGGCTCAGGATCGCGCCCTGGTTCACGATGCTCTGGCCAGTGGCCGGGTGGTGGTATTTGGCGGCGGTACTGGTCAGCCTTTTTTTACCACCGACACGGCGGCAGCCTTGCGCGCTGCCGAAATTGGCGCACGTTGCCTTCTGAAAGGTTCCCAGGTGGATGGCATCTACTCTGCTGATCCCAGTAAAGACCCCCACGCCCAGCGCTATGACCATCTGACCTTTGCCGAAGCTATTGATCGCCGTTTACAAGTTATGGATATGGCCGCCTTTGATCTGTGCCAGCGGCGCGGTGTGCCCATTCGTGTCTTTGACATGCATGCTCCAGGCGCCATTACTGCTGCCATGGGCCCGCGTCCACCTGGTACCCTGGTTGATCTTCATCCCCTGTCCGAATCCTAACCACCCCCACCCCTGTTAGCGGAGTACATACCTATGAGCACTGATGATGCATTTGCCGAAGTAGCCTTGGAGGCTGAAGAACATTTTGAAAAAAGCTTAGGCGCGTTGAATAACGAATTTGGCCGTATTCGTACGGGCCGCGCTGCCCCGCAGATGCTTGATCATGTGCAGGTTGAAATGTACGGATCGGTAATGCCGCTCCGGCAGATGGCGCAAATTTCTGCACCAGAACCCACGCAGCTAATGGTCAAGCCTTTCGATAAAAACAGCATTCGTGCCATCGAAAAAGGCATCACCATTGCCGACTTGGGCATTACCCCGCAAAATGATGGCAGTGTCATTCGTCTCAACATTCCCCCGCTGTCACAGGAGCGCCGCAAGCAGTTGGCGGCCCAGGCCAAGGATGCCTGCGAAAAATGCAAGGTAGCCATGCGCAATGCCCGTCGTGATGCAATTAAGCAGATCGAGTCCCAGGGCAAAGAGGAGCGACTGAGCGAAGATATTGTCAAGCAGGCCAGTGAAGGGATCACCGAATTACTGAAGCAGTTTGAATCCCGCGCAGAGCAGGCCTTAGAGGAAAAAACCAAGGACATTCTCGAGTTTTAAGGGTAATGGTGTGGCTATGCAATGTGTGCGTATTCTTGTTGCTGTTCTGTTGATGGGATCTGTTCTGGCGACGGAGCGCCAGGAGCCGTCCTTGGCGCAGCATTTTGCTGATCATTTTACCATTGGCATGGGTGTTGATGTTGCCGATCTACGCGACCCGGCGGTGTGGGATTTGGTACTGCATCACGCTGCCATAATTACCGTGGAAAACTCCATGAAGCCCTCGCCGATTCAGCGTGAGCCAGGTCAGTTTTCCTTTGCTCGCGCTAATCGTGTGGTCGATGCCGCGCGCAACGCAGGCCTAAAGGTGCACGGGCACACGCTGGTCTGGCATCGGCAAACTCCCGATTGGATGCATGTCGATGCCCAGGATGAGCGCATTGACCGAGATCAGGCACTAGAGCGCCTGCATCGGCATATTTCTACGGTTATGGGGCACTATCGTGGCCGAGTGGAATCTTGGGATGTGATAAACGAGGTGCTTGCCGATGCCCCTGGTGACGAGGATATGCGCACTGATGCACCATGGTATGAGATTATTGGTCCTGACTATGTGGAGCAGGTCTTTCTTATGGCAGCCGAGGCCGATCCCGATGCCTTGCTATTCTACAATGATTATAATTTGGAGACAGAACCCAAGCGCTCTCGGGCCTTACGCTTGGTGGAACGTGTGCGTGCGGCAGGCGGACGTATTGATGGTATCGGCATTCAAGCGCACTTACAGATAGACACGCCATCTATTGAGGACATTGAAGCCAGCATCCGTGCCTTTGCTGATGCAGGGCTCAAGGTCTATATCACTGAATTAGACGTCAGTGTGCACCCCTGGCGGCAACCAGGCAGCGAGCTTTTGCCGGAGGATCGGGGATACGAAGATGGCCTGAGCGAAGAAACCGCCCAGCGTCTTGCCCAGCGTTACGCTGACTTGTTTGCGCTTTTTGTCCGCCACAGCGATGTGATAGAACGTGTTACCTTCTGGAATACGCACGATGGCCGAAGCTGGCTTAATTATTTTCCGGTGCAGGATCGCGTTGATCATCCCCTGCTGTTTGATCGTCAGTTGCAGCCCAAGCCAGCCTTTTCTGCAGTAATGGAAGTGCTTGATCGCTAAGTATGTGTCAGCGGCCCTTGTGAGGCCGCGTGCTTGGTTAAGGGGCGGTGGAATGATTCGGGTCCTGTTGCCGCCAAATTTCTTGTGGATTACGCGCCTTCATGGCTAATAGCAGGCCCAGTGTTGGGAGTATCAGAGCCCAGAAGAAGCCCTGTCCCAAGCGTCCGGTAGCATCCAAGGCCAAGGATAATATGAGTGGGCCAATGGCGCTCGCAATCACCACGCTGCTCATCATTGCCCCATTAATTGCCCCCAAATGGGTGCGACCAAAGAAGCGTGGCATCGCTACTGATGACAGAGGGCCGAAGAACCCTACCCCAGCCGCAAAGCCGAAAATCGCAAGCCAGCGTAGCAGCGGCACTTCCATGGCGCTCGCCGATGCATAGGTGAGGAGCTGAAGTACCACCATGGCCAGTAACAGCCACTTGATGCGCACGCTATCGCAGAGAAAGCCCACGATAAAGCCCACACAAGGACTGATCACGGCCATGGGGATTAATGCTGCGGTGGCGTGCTGTGGACTGAGGCCAGCTTCTCCGCCAAGACCGATGATGTGAAAGGTAAACGCCGTAAACAGACAGGCATGCGTACTCAGAATCAAGGTGACCGCCCAAAAGCCACTGCGGCGCAGAGCCTCAGGCCGGGTGGCGTGATGCCAAGCATGTACTGCTATGCCGCTACTGCTGCTGTGCTCGGGTTTCGCGCTCACCCGGCCATCGGGGTGCAGGCCACAATCTTCAGGGTTATCACGGGCGAAAAGCCATGCCAGCACGGCCATGCCAACGCCACAGGCAAGAGCCAAGATCATCCAGGCCATGCGCCAAGTGGTCGTGTCAATTAAGAGATAAAAGAGTGCTGGGGCAAATGAAAAGGCGCTGGCCTGAACCACCCCAGCGCAGGCAGCCACACGGCCGCGATAACGCTCAAACCATCGTCCGATCAAAGTTTTAGCAGTGACCGTCATCATCCCTTGACCAAAGAGACGGAGAAAGGCCAAGGCAAGAGTAAGGGTAATAAATGTGGCTGGGATGGGGTGTCCGCTGGCTTGACCAAGGCCGTGTCCTATATGGTCGATGCCACTCATGATAACCAGAATGCCGGCCAAACCCAAGGAGCTTACCACCAGCATCACTCGACAGCCCCAGCGGTCGATCCAGTTACCCACCCATGGCAGTGCGATGCCGCAGAGGCTGGTGCCAATGAGGTAGCTGGTGCTGAGCTGGGTGCGACTTAGTCCCGTTGCGCCGAGCAGTTCATCAATGAATGGTCCAACGCCATTGGTTTGCCCAGGCATTGAACAGATCACCGCTAAAGGGCCAATAACCGCAATAACCCAGCCATAGAAAAAAGGCCAGGAGGCTGGAGCAAATGGTTTTTGCGCACTTTCAAGCATGCTGCAATGCTAGAGGAAAAACAGGGAGGGCGGCAATTAATATGACAACTATCGTAATAATAAAAATATTTAGGTGATTCTCTTATGCAGTGACTCGGCTCGCCTCAAGGTAAGGGTGCTGATTGCGCCCTGAAAATGCAGATCTTTGTGGTCGCCGCTCAGAGCCCTGAAGGTACTCTCGGGAAGCCCTAAGAGGATGACTCAAAACGCACCATGGGGAAGGGATACCCGCTTAGCGGGCATGCTCTTTGCCGTAAAAAGCCCTATTCAGGGCATTTTTACGGCCGATCGGGAGAGCGGCGGTCTCGGGGGCAAGCTTTGAGGCCCCCTGGGGCATAGTGCTCCTGGAGATGATGCATGAGTGTTGATTGATGGCCGTTCATTCATGCGATGGCGGCGGTTGCCTGGAGCAGGCGAGGGAATAGGCTGCGGCCTCTTGAGGAAAGGAGACGGCTATGCCCCGCTCGCTTGCTGGTGATTTTTCAGGCCAAGGACTCCGCGTAGCGATTGCTGCAGCGCGTTTTAACAGTGCCATTGTCGAACGACTGGTCGATGGTGCTATTGATGGCCTTACCCGTCATCAGGTCTCCGACGATGGGATCACGGTGGCTCGTTGTCCTGGAGCCTGGGAGCTCCCTCTGCTGTGTCAGCGCTTGGCTTCAAGTGGCAACTATGATGCTGTACTGGCCTTGGGATGTGTGATTCGTGGTGATACGCCGCATTTTGAAATGGTGGCCAATGAATGTGCCAAAGGTGTGGCACAGGCTGGTATGGCAGCTGGTATCCCAGTAATTTTCGGGGTATTAACCACGGATACCGTGGAGCAGGCCGAAGTTCGCGCGGGAATCAAAGCGGGCAATAAAGGCTTTGATGCTGCCATGGCTGCCATTGAGATGAGTAATCTGCTTAAACAGGTATAAGTCTACGCCCGCAACCCCAGCCTTTAGCCCACAACCCCAACTTTTAGCCCTCAATCCCAGCTCTTTTTTTGTGAATGGATACTGATTATGTCTTCAGCCGCTTCGCCGTCCTCTTCGCGCAGTCATGCAGCTGCTCGCAAGCGTCGTCAGGCACGCGTGTATGCCTTGTCTTTGGCCTATGCCTGGGATCAGAAGCATCATCAAGATGATGACTTATTGGCAGTCGAAGGAGAGCCAGAGGAATGCAACGATAGCGCACGGCGCGCCGGAGGGGCAATTTTTACCGGGCTTACTCAGGAGCGTCCTGCCGTTGACGCTATTATTGATCAATGTCTTACCAATTGGACCTTGGGGCGCATGGCGGTCCTTGATCGCAGCATTTTACGGCTGGGGTGTTACGAATTACTGTACTGTCCCAATGTTCCTCCCAAGGTGGCGATTAATGAATATATTGAAATCGCCAAAATATATGGCAGTGATGGGCGTACCGCAAAATTGGTGAATGGGGTCCTGGATCGTATCGCCAAGGATCATCGGCGGCCGGAGGGACAGTGAGTTTGAGCCCCGTGGATCACCGTTGGATGCGCTTGGCCCTGCGCCA
>REDP01000104.1 GCA_007693455.1 Planctomycetota bacterium
CGCGCATGGACCATACCGATAGTTGGAATCGATTTTTTCGTAACTAGCTGGGTAATTCCTGTTCACTACATCGAAAACCTGGAGCACTGCTGTCTCGGGGGAATTTCCCTACCAGCACCAACTCCAATCAATGATTATCTCTCATACCGATACGGTAACTGGACTAAGCGTGCGACGGATTGGGTGACCCATCGAGACGATGGTGGGTTGTTGTTTGCGTCTCCTGAAATAGCCGTCGAAGAATGGAATAAGCGAAATCAATATTCAAGGATTAAGCAATAAGTGCAAAATAAACCGCAGATCACTAAGCTTCAGCAACTTCAGACAGTTATTGATGTATTGCACGCTCAGGGACTACGGTGCTGGATCGACACCGGCACACTGCTGGGCCTAGTGCGCCACAAGCAGATCCTTCCCTGGGATCGTGACATCGACATTAGCTGCTTTGCGCACAACCGCGACTCCGCAACGAAAGCTATGCAGCAACTTGCTACGGAGTACGGCTACAAGATGCAAACCCGCTCATACCGTGGCCAGATATTCAAGATTGAACTGATGCCCAAAAACCGCTCTGATTATGTCAAGATTGATCTTTCCTTCTGGTGGGTCTCAGGTGATTGGGCTTACTCCTTGATGGTTTGCAACATGCCATTGCGACTCCGACGAAACTCCTTGTTATGGTGGCTTGCCCAAACTGTACGCCAACCGATGATCCATCTCGTATGGCCTCCGTTAAAACGCAGCCGAAGTTTACACTTGCCTCTCCTTGGCGTGAATATCGGTATTTACTTATGGAGGGTTCCCTGCAGCGCATTGGCAAAACTTAGCAGCATTGAGATCAATAGCTTTGCATATCCTGCACCTGCCGACTGGGAATCCTACCTAACGTTCCGTTATGGAAACTGGCGGGTACCCAAGCGTGACTGGCTTGCGCCAATTGATGATGGAGCATCCCTACTTGTCCCACCTGAAGACCAACTTTTTGCCCAGTTCGCAGAAGAAAATCGGCATGATTAAATTCGAGCCGGGCTCAATTTTCCAAGAAATACGACTGCGAGGCTACAAGGTGGCCTCGTATCAGCATTTTATCTGAAACCCAGTGAATCTAGCGACTCTTTAAGTATCGCCTCCACGTCTGATCGCCCTGCGGCCCGTAGATTGTTATCCGCACGACCAGGCGTCAACATTTGATTCGCCAGCGCCATGATCGAGTCTTGTTCGGGCAAATAACCTGATAGATAGTTGGGCACCATCAAGGTCTCGAACAGAGCCTCCAATGCGTCGGCAAGGCCCTCTGCGTGGTCATAGCCCAAGCAACGGGCCAAATGCTTGAGCCGACCATCATCCGCCCCGGCGTTGAAACGCATCAAGGCTGGCAGCGTAAAGCTGCATGCAAACCCGTGTGGCAGATCAAACGCTGTGGTCAATGGATAGGAAATCGAATGTGCCAGGGCCGTTCGAGTCTGACTAATGGCCAGACCTGCTAGTAAACTGGCCTGCATCATCCGGCCGCGAGCCTCAAGGCTCTTTGGGTTAGCCTTGAGGGTGGGCAGCGACTCCAGAGCAAGTTGAAGGGACTTTACGCAAAAGCCCAGCGTGACAGGGCTGGCGTTCTTGTTCCAAGTCGACTCCAGTGCATGCGATACAGCATCCAGGCCGGAATAAATCGTGATTTCAAGCGGCTGGGTCACGGTCAACTCAGGATCAAGCACAGCGTAGGCCGCGTAGAGGTCCGTCCCCGTCACTGAGTACTTTTTGTCCTTCTCGAAATCCCATACGGTGCCGAAAGGAGTGACTTCTGACCCGGTACCTGATGTAGTAGGAATAGCTGCCCAAGGAAGTGCAGGGCGATGCTCGAAGGGCTCACCATCGCGGAAGTGGCCTGCCAGAGTTCTCCCCTCGGGCTGGACAACTAACCTAGCTAGGCCCTTAGCGGTATCCATACTTGACCCACCCCCAAGGGCAATTAGCATATCAGGCTCATGCGTCCGCAGTCGGTGCCCCTGTTCGTCCAGGTCGGGCAGGTCAGGGTTGGGTTTCACATCATCCAGCACCCCAACTAGACGCTCACCCATCAAGGACTGGATTTGATCTACCAGACCTCTCACCTTAAAGCCCCGTGTGGTCACCAATACCGCACGCCGACAATGCAAATGTGCGGACAGATCGGAAATTGCCCCAGGCGAAAACGTCACCGGAACCGGATTATGGAAGAACCAGCTATCCTCGCTCATTTCGTCATTCCACCCAGTGTCTGGTGGTCAAGACTCGACTCCAAGCCTTGCCATAAACGCGTCACGATTCGCAAGCGGAGTTGTCTTTGGCCGGCCCAAATCATCCCGCGCGCCTTTGTTGGTGAGAATCTCCAGCATCACAGGCCCTTCGACCTCACGCAAGCGAGTCATTTCCGCCCTGATCTCTTCCAGACTACTCACCGAAACGGCTTGCCGGTAACCGCAGGCTTCGGCGACCTTGGGCAGACTGACATCGAACCCGACCGTAGGTTGGCCACCGACAGAATCATGTGCACCGTTGTTAATTACAACGTGTATGAAATTTGGGATTGGAGACTGGCCAATGATTGCCAAAGCACCCATGTGCATAAACACAGAACCATCACCATCCAAACAAATGACCTGGCGGCCTGGCTGGCCTAGTGCCACCCCCATGGCAATAGAGGCTGTGTGCCCCATGCCACCCACGGTTAGAAAATCGTTGGCGTGCCCATCACCCCGATCGGCACGATGCTCATAAACTTCCCTGGAGGCTTTGCCCGTGGTAGACACAACAACGTCGTGCTTTGCCAATAGATCAATCACGCATTTGATAGCGCCTTCACGATTCATGGAGAAGTTGGGAGGCATATCATCCTCCGAGCTGTATCTCTCAAAGGCTCCCTTTCGCGCCAGCAATGCAACAGGCATGGATTTCTTTCGCATGATCCGACAAGCCTTGTCAATCAGCTTACCAGGACTGTCAGTGTCGGAACTTAGTTCAAACCACGGAATTTCCATGGCATCAATCAGTTCAGTCATCACCCGGCCCTGTTTCATGTGCTGAGGCTCATCCTTGATACCGGGCTCCCCCCGCCAGCCGATTAGAAGCAGCATAGGCACACTATAGACCTCAGGGTCAGCAAGGGACAGTAACGGATTTATGGCGTTGCCAATACCAGAGTTTTGCATGTACACCAGCGCTGGTTTACCCGTACTGAGGTAATGCCCGACTGCCAACGCAATAGCGTTACCCTCGTTGGCCGCGATCACGTGATCCCTATTACCGGAATTCTCGGTCAGGTAGGCACAGAAACCCTTCAGCAGAGAATCGGGCACGCCGGTAGAAAAACGAATACCCTGCTCGCGAATACACTTGAATACGCTTTCTGGTTTATGCATCACTTGGTTCCTGGGACTAGTTCAAGGATCTCCCTAATGGTAAGCAGTTTGGCATCAGTTTCTTTGGAGCGGCCATGCTGTAGGATAGACTTTGCAGTATTTAGCATCGCCGGATAGGCAGCCCGCAACAGGTGATTGGCGTAGATCACGACATTCACACCACGCTCAATCAGCTCATCTTCGGTGACCTGATTGTAACTGGACGGCACTACAAATAGCGGAACCTGCTTCGGCAGATTGGCAAAGCGGTCGCAGAACTCGAATACCTCATCCGGAGTACTCTGGCGACTGTGAATCAAGACGCCATCAGATCCCGCATCGATATAGGCTGCAGCCCGGGTAACGGCGTCATCCATACCCCGATCCAAAATCAGGCTCTCGATACGAGCTACGATCATGAACTCTTCGGTGACCTGGGCTGCCTTGCCGGCCTGGATTTTCTCACAGAAGTGCTCGATGGTGTCCTGGGTCTGGTGAACTTCATTGCCAAACAGGGAATTTTTCTTCAAACCCACCTTGTCCTCAATAATCGCTACCGATACACCCAATCGCTCCAGGGTGCGCACGGTGAACTGGAAGTGCTCGATTTTGCCTCCAGTATCGGCGTCGTAGACGATGGGCTTGGTAGTCACCTCCAGCACATCATGCAAAGTATTGGTCCGCGAGGTCACATCCACTGCCTCGATATCCGGCTTGCCCTTCGCTGTAGACTCGGTCAGGCTTGAAGCCCACATTCCATCGAACTCCTGACGACCTTTGTCGGTATCAACGCCGACATGTTCAACTATCAGCCCAGTCAAACCGTTATGGACCTCCATCAGCCTTGCGAGGGGCTTGGCCTTCAAGAGACGGCGCATCTTATTGCGGCGCAAGTCTGGCGTAGTACCAATTTCCCTTAGCGCCTTGTTTAGTTGAGTAGAAGAAATCCCTTCGGTGTAGGGCACCTCGACCAGTTCACCACCCCATTCAGCTAAGGCCTCGATTACAGCCTGGCGCACCTTGACCTGCACGCCTTCTTTCCAGTCATCACCATGAACAACGTAGTCCGGCTGATACTTCCGCAGGTTTGGCACATAATCCAGCGTCTCCTGGGGCACAACGCGTGAAACGCCCTTTATGGATTCCACGACAACTCTGCGTTGATCGAATTCCATATACGGAAGTCTCTTGTAACTTGCAATGGCCGCATCGGTAAGGAGACCGACCGTCACCTCGCCCAGACGTGCTGCGGTATTTATAACGTTTAGGTGGCCTGGATGGACCAAGTCTGCGCTCATCCCGACATAAACAGTTGATCCGCTCATTTGACATCTCTTCGAAATTCATACCTGACAGATAGGGAGATCCCTGAAAGACTCCTCTAGAATCGAGATCATACAGGCAGAAACTTGGTCGAGGGTAAATTGCTACGGAATCGGGAGCCCCTGAACAACGCAGGCATTTCGACCCATCCTCTCTAATCAAGGGGGCTTTTACGGAGATTTGGTTTTCAACTTTCGGCCACCCTTCAGCTAATCCAGACGGATTTGTCTATACTTTGGCTCGCCGGTCTCATATTGTCAGCATTTTCTCGGCCATCAGCAAGCCGTTAAAGCCCGCTACCTATTCGAATCGATTGCGCTTCTTGTCCAACCGTTAAGAACTCGATCTTTCTACAGAAGCAAGGGCGGGCAACTTGAGGCTGTCGGAGAAAGTCATAAAACAACCTGTGTGACAATTTTTGTCACCATAAAGCGACAAAGTGACCAATTTGGTCAGCCCCGCCCCGCAGAACTGTGCCTTAATTCACATAAACTGGAGCTCTAACCGCAACACTCTAGCGGCACCTTGACAACATGGCTCGATTATTGCATTTAGATACTTGTGGAAATCCCACGTCTCGAGACCAACAATTGAATCAAGGAGTCACACATGACTAACATCCGCAAAACCCAGGGCTTCACGCTCATCGAGCTGATGATCGTCGTCGCCATTATCGCCATTTTGGCCGCCATTGCCATTCCGGCGTTCCAGAACTACACTGCACGGACTCAAACTGCTGCAGGCCTGTCGGACATTCGTGGCGGCCTGACGGCGTTTGAAGAATTGATTAGCCGCGG
>REDP01000207.1 GCA_007693455.1 Planctomycetota bacterium
TGATAATGGCTTGTTGATCATCCACCTCCACGAGGTGTGCGCCATAGATCTGCTCGGTATAGTCTGAAGTTTTCCACATGCGATGAGTGGACGAACATGCGGTGAGGAGCATGCAGCAGAGCATGGTCAAAACGTACTTCATGCGCTGCCTGCCAGTGGGTGCTTCGTGTAATCGTGCATGCCGCTAACCTAGCGTATCAAGAAATGCCCGAGTCGAGATGTGAGGTCCGCCGCCGTTAATGTGTGATGCGCTTATGCGTCGATAATGGCTCGCATTGCCTTTCGCTCCACGGCAAGATAGCGTATGTATACGCGCAGTATTCCGTACGGGCTGGGAGGAGGCGATAATGGTCTTTGTGGTATGTACCCGCAAGGGTTTTGATGATCTGGTTGAGCAGTTTGGCGCTGTGCCATCGCCGGTGTGGGTGGGCCACGGTGTTCTCAGCGACGATGAACTGGCTCAGCTGCGCGGATCCGGAATGGCGGTGACGAATTTTACCCACCCCATTGCGCAAGGAAACCTCGAACAACTTTTCAGTGCCGCCAGTACCGTGCGCGAGCATCACCCGCATGCATCCATGTGGATCGAGTGTGCCCCAGATGTGTCAGGAACCAGCGAATGACGTTTCTCACCAGACTGTTGCTCATCCTGTGCAGTATTGCTGTCATAAGTTGTGGGCCACAGCGATCGCCCCATGTTCCAGATGATGTAGAGGAAGTGGTATATTCCCAACTGCGTATTACCAACCGCCTTCCTCACGGCCAGGAGCAGGTTCCCGTGGGGTTGCATTATGGCCTCATCCATCAACCAGGCCTGCGTTACGGGGTGCTTTATTGGCGTGATGGCAAGCCTGCCAGTATGGGCCTTGAACTTGCGCCAGCTGAGCTGCAGGTGCTGATCGACGCATTGACGGAGACCTTTGCCGACATTACTCCCGTGTACACCCATTCATCGCGGTTCAGCAGCGGGTCAACCAACCCGGACTTGGGGCTTACCACCAGCGCATATCACCAGCAGACGCGATCGTATGCGTGGGTGTCAATGGGGTTCTCAGGGATTACCGATGATTATAATCGAGAAATGTGGCTCGAGATTCCAGAGCGCGATGTTGATGCCGCGTTCTGGAGGCGCTTGGCTCAGGCTGGCCCTGCTGATAATCAGCGCTATCACGCTTTAATTGCCGGATTGCAGGAATTTTGGCAGCATAATGTGAGTCAGTAGTATGGTCGTAATGGATCTCATAACATAGATTCATCCGTGGCCCATGTCCGATCTCCGAGCGCGATCACACCTAACCCTGATTATGGGCCCATGGGGCCAGGCAGCTGCTGGGACCACCCCCGAATCCACTGGCTGATGGCATCCAGATCGGTATTCCCTTGGGTCAGCCAATGGGGGTGTTCCTCGTTGGCCCGTATGGGATTTAATTGGGTGGCGTAGGTGCGGATCGCTTTGGCGGCCTGGAGGTCCGTCACTCGGGCGCTGCGCGATGAATAATCCTGGTGCTCGCAGCGACGCCGCCACGTCACCAGAATATTGCCAATGGCGCGCAGATTGAGGAAGCGCACAGGCTGGTACTGCAGCAGCGATTCCCAGGATTCGCGATTGACCAGGGCATAGGCATAGGCGTTCGCTTCTTCTCTTTGCATGACAAATCCCCCCCGCTGGAGACTGGACAGGGCATGGGTGATGGCTGGCTTGGAATAGCCGAGATAGGCAAAGTCACAGCCTTTCACCATGGAGGAAAAGATGACGTGGGTCAGTACATCGGCGCGAGTGCCGACACCGAGTAGGGCGCGTAGGCGAAAGCGTAGGTTCCCTGGCCGATGGAAGGGCAGGCGATCCTGATGGGGCGGCAAGGGTGGCCCCTTGGATGAAGCAAACACCGCGGCGGGTTCTTCTGGAACAGAATCGCTCACTGAACCCCTCGACGGAACGGTTGTGGCGGAGCCATGGAAGCCCGGCCATTTGACCGTGTTATTCGACCGATGCACCGCTGCCGCTAGAAAAGCAAAGCGACCTTGCCAATGCTTATCAAGACCTTTATAGAGACTGGTAAGCCTCGTCTTGGAAACCCACTCGGCGTGACCTGCGCACCAGCGAATGACCTCTTCGCTCAAACGCAGGTCTTGGTTGATAAACCACGCGGTCAGAACAATCAGTGGTTCAATATCTATGAGCGGATCCTGGTCTGTTTTCACCACCGAGGAAATCCCCAGCTGTCCCCACAGTCCCCAGAGGATATCCGCTATGATGTCGCTGTCGTGGCCCGGGGACACTAGAAGCTCCCTTTACGTAGGGTGTGTAATAAGTCTTCAAGAATGGGCAGGAAACCCTCAGAGCTGTCTTGGGTGGTGACCCAAGATTCGGCCGCGGCCAGTTCTGCCGAACTGGGGCGTAGGGCCGCCAGATCCTGCAGGTGCTTGGTCTTTCCGGGCCAATAATCGGCCGCCGCAAATACCTTGAAATGAACCAAATCCCAGCGACTGGCTAGGCGCACGGTAAGGGTGGCGAAGGTCCGCGTAGACCAACGATCTTCGATACCTGCAGGGAGTTGGAATGTCACCATGCCTGCTGGCCCGGCATTGAGCCAATTGGGCTCGAGGTCCAATGCTTCACCCACCTCAGTGATGGCATCCAGTAAAAAGTCCGGCAGGGGCTGAGCCGGCACTAAACCACCCTCGAGCAAGCGGGCGACCACATCCAAATCCTCGGTTGGGCGGGTGATCAATCCGGAAAGCAGCAGGGCGCCACCCCCAATCACCAGAATGTCGCAGGCCTCGCCGCGCTCGGCAAGTACATCCCCCAAGGTAGCCAGGGCCTCATGAATGGCAGATGCGTGATTCCACATGATGTAAAGTCTATATTACCGAAACGAAAAGGCAACCTTTCCGTTTATCACGTGCATCCAGAGTGACTGGGCCCGGCTCAGCTCCGGAGTGGAGCAGGATGGCATCACAATATGTACGCCTCCGCAACCCCGTTGGGGTTGGCTCGCCTCGCCATACCCTCCCAGGGTAGCGCTCGGGGGAGCGTAACCCTGGGCTGGGCCACGGAGCCCCGTTGGGGCGCGATCTGGCCACGCGCATGGGTGTTGTAAATGCTTAATGCCATTGCTCTCCCAAGCGGCCTACAAAAAAGGCCCTCAGTAGGGCGCTTGTGCCCAAAACACCGCGCGAAGCGGGCATCCCCTTCCATGGCGCGTTTTGAGTCGCCCTGCTAGAGTGCTATGTAGGACAGGTGGTGCACCAGGACTGGGTCAGTCAGGCTGCAGCCGATCATTGGGGATGCATGGTATGGCACAGGTCGAAGAAAATGCGCGGGATTGAAAATGCGTTTTTGATTCTAGGCTTCCCTAGTGAACGCCTCGCAAGGCACGGGAGGGTAATTATGGAACTTGATGAATCGAAGATCGATCAAGCTGTACTGGCTTTGCTGTACCTCAATCGCATCCAGTCGGGACGTGCGTGGAAGCAGTTTGCATGGGATACCACTGACCGCCTCTTCGAGGCGGATCTTATTAGTGATCCCACAAGCACGGCAAAGTCCGTCCATTTGACCGAGGAGGGTGAGCGCCTGGGCAAGGAGTATCTTTTCCGGCTCTTTGCCGCCGAGGAGTGATTCCTCTCAGCACTGGCGGTCATTTGGACTTTCGGTAGCGGTAATCATGTCGCCGCTCTGGTAGTGCAACGTTTGCCAGGTGCAGCAGGGTCGCCATGGGTTACAGGCAGCAGTCGCTTGAGCATGGGTGTGAGCATGACGTTGATGGTAGCCTATTGGTGCTTGGCCGTGAGCCCTTTGAGCCAGTGGCGCTAGGCGTACTGCGCCCAAGGCGGTTGTTCCCAGACCCTGGTCCTTGGTCGGCACCCCGCACTCTTGCAAGAGTTTGTAGCGATTGCTGGAAGACGCCATCTCCGCCAAGCGGTGGGACATTCTGTCCATAGCCCTTGGCTATTCGCTGCTGATAGCCTCGATCCTAGGCTGTGCGCCGGATGACCACACCAGCTTCCCGCGTAGCGCTTCTGCCCTTGCGGGAACTAGTCCTGGGTATGTGTTGATATTTCCTCCTCGCCAAAAATCGTGACTGCGGCTATAGTGGGAAGGTCTGCCCCATCCCCGGTAGACGAGAAGCCGTCATAATGACGAGTGGCAGAGACAGAATGCTCCAGGCATGATGCGCAGCGCCTACGCCAAAAAAATGTTGAAGTGAAGGAGATCACTATGCATGCGGCTATCAAAGGTATTGCTGGGATCAGCGTTCTCCTGTTGGTGGTGCTTGCCATTGGTGTGGACAATGTGCGCTATTTTATTGATGCGCCCAGCATTCTTTTGGTGTTCATGGCGACGTTCTTGGGATTATTGGCCACCTTTGGGTATCAGGGCTATGCCACCATGGGCCGCTGGCTGTGTGCGCGTCCAGTGGAGCCACAGGCGGTGGCGGCGATGGGCCGATGTGGGGCTTTGCTGTCGGTGGGATTTGGTGGTCTGGGTTCGATGATTGGCATGGTACTCATGTTGCAGAACCTTGATGACCCCGGTGCCTTGGGTTCGGGAATGGCGGTGGCGTCCTTGGCGGCCATCTATGGGGTTGCGCAGGCTTCGCTTTTGTTTATTCCCATGATGTTTGCCGGTGCTGGCAAGCAGTCCCGCAACCCCATTGATGGCGGCATGCTTCTCCTGGTGGGGTTGACCCTTTTCCCTTGGATTATGATGGGAAAAACCTTTGTTATGTTATTGCTAAGCCTAAGCCCCGCGCCCATGCCGCAGGACAGTTGGTTCTCCCCCTAATGTGGACGGAGTGGGCAGCAGCGCAGGGGGGTGTCAATTTCGCAGGGTAATAGTGTGGCGGCTTCGGCGGAAAGGTGGATGCCATCGCCATCGATCTGGGGGCGGCAGGCGACCATGCGGGCGTCCACTTGCGTGGTTCCCACGATGTGGGTAGGAGGTGCATCTGCTTCAACGATGTCATCATGAATACTGGCGCAGGGGAGTTGACGACTGGAGCGCACCGCAGCGATGGCATCGGTTGCACACTCCACCACAGGACCGCCGTCAAAGACATCGATTTGTCCGTTGCGATGAAAGCCCTGTTGTAAAAGAAGTTCCAGGGCAGGGCGGGTGCGTGGATGGACCTGGCCGATGACGGCTTGGGCCTCGGTGGGCAAGAGGCAGACATAAATGGGGTGCAGGGGGATGAGGTCGGCGATAAAACTTTTATCGGCAAAGGACAGACGATCGGCCTCGGGGAAATCCATGTGGAAAAAATGGCGGCCCAAGGCCTCCCAAAAGGGTGCGCGGCCTTGTTCATCAATTACGCCGCGCATTTCGGCAATAATGGTGTCTTCAAAGCGCTGGCGGTGATTGGCGATGTGCACAAAGCGGGAGAGGGAGAGGCAGCGTCCGGCTCCTTGTTGACGGAAGGTGGGGGCGAGAAACAGACTGCCGATTTCTGAAGGCCCATCGTGTACTTGTTCCAGGGTGAGGGTGTCGAGTTCGCGGCGAATATCGAAGCGCTTGCTTTCTCGCTGAACATGGGTGAGGCGGTAGGTCCAAAAGGGCTGATAGCCACCGGTTTTATCGTGAATGCCGCAGGTACCCTGTACCAATCTGCTGTCGCTGTCTTCTAGAACAAAGAGCCATTGTGCACCGCTGGGCCCATCATCGGGGGCGCTGAGGGCGTGCCGAGCGCGGGAGATGATTTTGCCCAGAATGGTCTCGTTGGGGGGGAGGGTGGTGAGCCCGTGGGAGGCCTGTCGCGCCAGATCCATGAGCCGACCGAGGTCGTCTTCGCGCACACAACGAATGAGCAACATGGCGAACTCCTCGCTTACCAGATAACGCAGGCATCGGCAAAGATGCCCGGGGCGTGCAGGGCGGCAGGGCGACCATTGCCGGCAGTTGCGCGCCCGCCAAAGGGTTGATCCGAACGCGCTCCGGCGGTGGGGCGATTGTGGTTTACTTGCCCATAATCAAGATGGAGTGCCCGTTGCAAAAAGTGTTGGCGCGTGGCAGTGAAAATACTCGCGGCCAAACGAGCGGGATTGGCCTGCATGCGTGCCAGGGCGACATCTTCCTGGTCGTAGACATCAATAATCAGGGCAGGGCCGAAATGTTCATCACGGTAGAGGCTGTGGCAGCGAGCCGCATCGTCTTCAACTGCCGCCAAGAGGGGCGGTTGGAAGGCATCGTGGCCGTCTACCTGGCCATGGAGCAGGCGTAGGCCTGGTGGTCGTTGCTGCCAGTTCAGACGAAAGGCCTGGGCGCTGGCCTGATCAATTAGGGGGCCGCAGTCCTGGCGTGGTTGCCAGGATGCAGCGGCGTCTTGTAGGAGGGGTGCTAGGCTGGGCCACTGACTGCGGGGAACATGGGCAATGCGGGTGGCGGTGCAGCGTTGGCCGCTCATGCTCCAGGCACCCATGGCCAGGTCTTGCGCAGCCTGAGGCAGATCGGCATCGGCACAGATCAGGGCGTGGTTGACGCCGCCAAGCTCCAGGGCGAGGGTGACTTCGGGTCGGCCGGCCAAAGCTTGACTGAGGGCCTTGCCCATGCCTTGGGAACCCACGGCGGCCACCGTGGTGAGTGCTGGGTGTTGGAGTATGGGCGTCACCACCTCGGGCCCGCCCTGGGCCAACGCCACCACCTCGCCTAGGCCAGCGGCACAGCAGGCCTCATAGTAGGCCTGGGCGATGGCTGGCGCACGCTCGCTGGGTTTGATGAGCACTGGTGAACCCATGGCCAAGGCCGGTACAACCAGTCCGTGCACCAGATGCAGGGGGAAGTTGAAGGGACCAATGATCAGGGCGGGCCCGCGTGGCCGGTAAATCGTATGCGGGGCATCGCCACTTGGCTGTTGGGGAAACAGCGTCCGGCCGTGCTGGAGGGTGACGCTGATTTTTTTCTCCAGTAAAGCGCATTCGCTCTGCGCGTCCTTGGGATGTTTTCCCGCGTCTTCCACCAGGAGGCGGATGAGGTCTTCTTGGCGTTCAGCCAAGACCGCGCCCAGGCGTCGCAGGGCATGATCACGATCGTCGGGACTGCCTGCGGCCCAGGCGGGAAAGGCCTGCTGCAGCCGATCCATGGCAGCCCAGCTCGCCTCGGGGGTGGTGCAGCTGCCGCGCCAGATGTGGCGTCCATCCCAGGGGGAGATGGCGAGCAGTGCGGTCTGGTTATGCATGGGTTTCGTCACATAATACCGATGGTAGATCAAGGATATGACAGAGGTCATCGTGGGCTGCACGGCAACGCTGTACCAGATCATCACTGGCGAGATCGTCTAGGCGTAGACTTTCTGGATAATGACGATGGGCCCAGTTGTCGAGTGAAGTAATGAGGCTCGTATTGACGGATAATTGTGGCAAGAAACGGACGTTGTCGGGCACACGCAGGCGCAGGCAAGCGGGCCCTCCTCCTCCGTCCATGCTTTGCCGCAGGTCACAAATGTGCAGGTGATCAATAAAGCCCTGGTCAAGCAACGAATCAACCACCATGCGTGCGCGTCCACCAGCACATTCTTGGGGAGCGAGTAAGTGCCAGCGACCTGCCACATGGATAAGCTGGCTATTGAAAAGGTAGCAGTGAATGGCTTCATCAAGACTGAGATCATTGTCATCAATGCACACGACACGTAATTGGGGAAGGCGCTGGGTGAGTTGTTCCAGGGTGGCTTCTTGCTCCCACCACGCGCGGGCGTGCAAGAGCAAGCGGTTGCCCTGGCCCACCATAATTACATCGTTATGGAATACGCCGGCATCTACTGCTGCTGGATGTTGAGCAACAAACAGGCAGTTATCGGCAGGGATGCCCAGGCGACGGGCTGCAGCATGACTGGCGCAGCGAGGTTGTCGTCCGCGAAAGCGCTGACTCGATGGGGCTTTGCCATCGCGGCTGTGGACGAATATATGCAGGCCCTGGCCATCTGCATCAGCCAAGCGGGTATGATTGGCGCCGCCCTCGTCATGGAAGTCGGGCAGTGGTGGGAGTGCCGGGATAAGTTCAAGGCTGTCATCAATCACACAGGCGCGCAGTTGCTGCAGGCGTGGCTGCCATTCGATGGCGCGATGGGAGGCGGCAGCCAGATTGGCCAGGAGTAAGCCCGCACGATCACTGGCACGGTCAGGAGCTGGTGCCGCAGTGCCCAGGTTGGCGGTCCACATGGACGCTGAGGACCATGCCGCCGAGAGGATTTCCGGGGTTTGATCACGAGCTTGGGTCAGTTGCTGGCGCAGGTTTCCGCTTAGGCCAGCGGCGGCGAGAAGGGCGCGATCGGGGCGCAGCAGAGGCGGAAGAAACCACTGCTGCACACCCAGATCGTGCAAGATGTGCATGCGCGCAAGGCACTGTTGGACTGCTGCGCGCGGGTGACTGGTAGCCCCGGCATGACTGGCACTGGCCAAGTTGCCTGGGGCATAGCCAGCATAATGATGGGAGGGACCGGGAAGACTGACAAGTTCGCTGATCATGCTTCTACCCTACCATGGCACGGCTGCCGACTCAAGCAGGGCTAGTCCTCGTCCGAGGCAGCGGTTGCATCAGTAATAGCGGCAAAGCGCTGATTCACCACCTCCCAGTTGACCACCTGCCACCACGCTTCCAGGTAGGCTCCACGTTGGTTTTGGTAGCTGAGGTAGTAGGCGTGTTCCCAGACATCATTAGCCAGCAAGGGATAGCCCTGCTCGTCTTCAGGAATCACATCCATTAGGGGATTGTCTTGGTTGGCGGTGGCAGTGACCTGGAGCTGCTCGCCATTCCAAATCAGCCAGGCCCAGCCCGAACCAAATTGACTGGCTCCGGCCTGCTGAAAGGCCTGCTGCATGGCTTCCAGGGAGCCAAAATCTTCTTCAATCTGCGCCAATAATGCTGGAGAAGGACTGCCTCCAGCCCCCACCGGCGCCATCAGGGTCCAAAAGAGGGTGTGGTTATAGTGGCCGCCACCATTATTGCGCACCGCCGTGTCGAACTGGGAGATATGCCGCTGAATATCCTTGAGCGACATCTCGGCCAAACTGGGGTGATCTTCCACCGCGGCATTGAGGTTATTGACATAGGCTTGGTGATGGCGGCCATGGTGAATCTCCATGGTTTTTTGATCAATCACCGGCTCCAAGGCCTCCGCTGGGTAGGGAAGGTCGGCAAGGGTAAACGGGGTGTCATGCTCATCGGAAAACAGCGAAACGCTCAGGGCGCAGAGCACGGCAGAAAACGTTAGTAAGCGCATAGGGGGTTGCTCCTCTCGAGAAAACAGGGTGTGGTAGAGTGTGGTTAAGGCTACGCAGCCATCTTGCATGGCGTTGGCGTATCGTTACCTGCCCATGTTGTCTCCCTCTCCAGGGCTGGCAATGCCCAGCAGTAATACCTGGAACGATGGCCGTTTCCTGTGCACCCGCAAACGGCTGCCCCCGACTGACTGGTATCAGACCGGGGGCAGGTTCCTCAGCGAAAGGGCTCGTGAGCGAATACGCTACGGTGCGGGCGTGAGATCATTGGGCGGTGCTTCCCGTTGTTCAGCTTCCCTGGGTTGCGGGCGAACGGGGCGCAGGCGCTCGGCGCGCTCAATCAGGCGCAGAAACTCCTCACGTTGGGGATCGGCCGTACTCAGACCGCTGGCTTCGGCGGCTTCGCGGATCTGCGACCAGTGCCAGCCGCCAATGAAGGGGTCATTGCGCAGGGCCATGGCGAAGGCGGCCACGCTGACGGCCCACTGGGTGTCAGGGCTGGCGGCGTCCCAATCACGCCCCTGATCATGCAGATCGAATTCCTGTAAAGCGGAGGTGTCGCTATCGGGGATTTTATGCCGCAGGCGCAGACGCAGCATGGGGCCATCACTGCCCTGGGGTGCTTCGGCGCTAGGGACAAAGGGATTGGGATCCACATCGTCGCTGGCGGGAACGGGCAGGCCTGCGGGAATAATTTCATAGAGGGCGGTGACCTGGTGTCCGGCGCCAATGTCGCCAGCATCGACGCTATCATCATTAAAGTCTTCCCGGGCGAGGCGGCGGTTTTGATAGCCAATCAAGCGCCAACCGGCCACTTGTGAGGGATTAAAGAAGACCTGGGTTTTCACATCCGAGGCGATGGTCACCAGATCGCCGATCAGGCCGTCGGTAAACACCCGCTGGGCTTCGCGGTCGGAGTCCAGGTAGCGATAGATGCCATTGCCGCGGTTGGAAATCACCTCGATACGATCGTCGTGGAGATTGCCGGTGCCCACGCCGAGGACGGTAATGCGAATGCCTTGTTCGGCGTAATGGCGCACGGTGTCCACCAGGCTACCGTGGTCGGTGACGCCCACATTAAAGTCGCCATCGGTGACCAAAATCACCCGATTGACTCCGCCTTTGATAAACTGCTCCTGGGCCAGGCGGTAGGCTTTGGCCAAGCCAGCGCCGCCGGCGGTGCCGCCAGCAGCGCGCAGGCCTTGAATGGTGGCGTTAATCTGCTGATGCTGGTTGCCGGGGGTGGGTGGCAAGGCGATGCCTACGCCATTGGCATAGGTGACGATTGCCACGCTATCGCGCTCATCCAAGGCCGCTACCATGTGGGGAAAGGCTCGCTGGGCCAGGGGCAGGCGATCATTTGGACGCATGGATCCAGAGACGTCGATGAGAAAGACCAGATTGCTGGCTGGACGCTCGGCATGGGAGACGGTTTTGCCTTGAATACCCACCCGTACCAAGCGGTGCTCTGGCTGCCAGGGCGCGGCCACCACTTCGGCATTGACCGCAAAGGGCTGCTCGCTGTCTTTTTCTGGTGGCGTGTAGGCGTAGCGGAAATAGTTGATGAATTCCTCCACTCGCACCGCATCGCTGGGGGGCAGGCGATTCTGCTGCAGCAGCATCCGCCGCGTGAGGGTATAGCTGGCGGTGTCCACATCGATGGCAAAGGTGCTGGCATCACCACCGGGCACGGCGGTACTGCGGAAGGGATTTTTTCCCTGGGCCTGATAGGATTCGCTCTGGGCCACCGCCGGTAGTGCTGCCGGGACGAGTTGGCCGCGGCCTAATCGATCAGTTAATTCGCGGCGACCAAGGCTGCCGGTAGCACCCCCTGCCGTGCCAATCGCCGCAAAGGCACCAGAGCCTCCGCTTTCAGTTGAAGTAACCGCTTCTTCGCGACCTTGAGCCTCGGCTACATGAGAACTTCGGGCATCCTCTGTCGAGAGATCTTCTACCGAAGCGCTGAGATCAAGAACGACGGGCTCTTCCACTATGAGCCCGCGTTCAATGACAACATTAAGGTCTTCTACTGGGCGGTCGCGTGTCGGCGCTTGCGGCTTGGCAGCAAGGGCCTTTTCATCGTCTGCGTGTGTTGCTGGGTGATGGACCGCCAGATCTTGGCTGGGGCTGTGGTCATTCCAGGGCATCAGTATCACCGCCAGGGCCAAGGCCGCAGCAGCCAGAGCCACGCCGCCAAATATCCACGGTAGCGGCCGGCGTGGCTGGGCGGCGGCTTGAATACGCTCCCGCGCTTGATCGTCCAGACGCGGCGCGGGTTGGCTGGCAAAGTGCTGATCCAGCTCAATAGCGGTGGCGCGAATGGCATCCACTTCCGCCTGCAGAGCGGGATCGGCGGCCACTGCCGCGGCGATTGCGTCTGTTTCTTGGGGATCGCTTTCGCCCAAGGCAAAGGCAGTGAGCCGAGGATCGTTGGGAGTCAGTGGGGGATTATGAGGGGTAGTCATGGTTTAGGCCTCCATGCGCAGGCTCGCATGATTGCGCAGGCGAGCGATGGCTTCGTGAATGGTTTTGGCAACGGTGCCCGGACTCAGGTCCAGGGCGTCGGCGATGTCTTGATAGCGCATGCCGTCTTGAAATTTCAGGTGCAGCACTTCCTGCTGGCGGGGGCTCAAAGTGGCCAAGGCGGTGTGCAGGCGGGCGTGATCCTCGCTGGCCACCAGTGGCGCAGCCGGATCTGTAGGGGGGCTGGGATGCTCGGCGATGGTGGTCATGGGACGCTCCTTGCGGTATTGGTCGATCAGGCGATGGCGCACGGCTCGGTAGAGCCACGGAGCCAGGCGCTCGCCGCTCACCTCCGGTGATTGGCGGCATAAGGCAACAAAAGCGTCCTGAACCGCATCGGCGGCATGCTGATGACAGCCGCTTAAACGCGTGGCATAGCGCAGTAGCGGGGCTTCGTAGCGTTCCAGGGCGTCCGTAATCCAGGTATCATTCATATTGCCGGCTCCACAGGGTTCACGCACCAGATCAGATTTTCTTGGGGGGCAGTTTTCCCCAGGGGGTGAACGCTCGCCAACCATACATTGTTCGCAGTGCTAGCAGAGCAATCTGCGGATTCCCCTCGATGGGATACAGTGCGGCGAAAGGCCTACTCTCAAGAGCACGGAGCGCATGAGGAAAGACCGATCTGTTCCCATATTGTTCTGTGTTGGGGATGTATTTTGCGGTGCATGCATGCAGTATTGTTACTGCTGAGAACACAGAGGGAGACGCTAGAGGGGTATGTGCTCGACGACAACCAGCGACTCATATCATTTTCTTTTATTGAGACCAATGGTTGACGAACGATATCTCACTTGCCTGATGGCAGCTGCAAGATCTGCAGCTCCTCTCTCAGCCTCTGCGCGAGGTGTTTTGACATGCATACGAGTGCTATCGCAAGACCTCATAGCCTTTACCAAGACGCTCTAGCGCAGCAGAGGGATTTCCGGCAGAGATGTGCGAGGCTCAGCCTGAGCGCTCCGACACGAGTGCAGGCCCCGTAAAATCTGCGCTCCCAAATGCCTTTGTCTGGCTTGGTCGTTATCGCGTTGCGACTTCGAGTGCCTCGACACAGTCCTTCACATGCAGTATGTGAAGGACTGAGGGGCAGCGACAAGGGGTGCCGCCTGCAGGGCGACTCAAAGCTCACCTTGGGTAAGGAATTTCCGCTTCGCGGTGCATACTTTTAACGCAAAAAGCGCCCTGTTCAGGTCGTTTTTGCAGGCCGATCTCCTGATCGGCGACCCCCCCCGGGGGGGGGGCTTTGAGTCGCCCTGGTGCCGCCTGCACTAGGTCTGGCGATGATGCGATGGGCCCCATTCGGCCTGATAGTAGGGCGAGATGGCTCGCCCTGGAGGGCTGACCGCATCCAGACGTTTGTTGTCATCCTCACTCAGTTCCACTTCAAGGCACCCGAGGTTATCTATCAATTGGTCGAAGGTGCGCGGGCCAATAATGGCACTGGTAATACCAGGCTGTTGAACAACCCAGGCTAAAGCAATTTGCGATGGGGTGCATTGGTGTTCCGAGGCCAGGGCTTTGATGGTGTCGAGAATCTTCAGTGGGGCCTCGGCAAAGTTGCGATTAATCCATTGATTATCTTTGCCATGGAAACGAGAGTCTTTGGGCCGCTTTTCGGGGTCGAGGGATTCGCGGTCGTATTTTCCAGAAAGCATTCCGCCAGCCAACGGCGACCAGGGCAAGATGGCGAGACCATATTGCTGCGCCATGGGCACTAATTCCCGTTCAATGCGCCGATCCAAGAGATGGTAGGGGGGCTGTTCGGAGCATACCCGGTTGAGACCCAGGCGATCACTGGTCCACAGAGATTCCACCACTTGATAGGCGGCAAAAGTGCTAAAGCCAAAGTAACGAATTTTTCCTTGCCGCACCAAGTCATCGAGTGCCCGCAGGGTTTCATCAATAGGGATGGAGGGCATGGGGCGATGGATTTGATAGAGATCAATATAATCGGTTTGTAAGCGTTTGAGGCTCGCCTCGACCGCCTGCATAATATGATGGCGGCTATTGCCGCGGGCATTGGGATCATCGTCATCCATGGCACCATGGACTTTGCTGGCGAGAATTATCGACGAGCGTTTACCGGTGCGCTTAATGGCTTCCCCGGTAACTACCTCACTTTGCCCACGACTATAGACGTTGGCGGTGTCGATGAAGTTAATGCCCTTATCTACGGCTTCAGCAACGATGCGATAGGCCTCGTCATCCGGGGTGCGAGCACCAAAGGTCATACAACCTAAACAAAGGGGACTTACCTGTACGCCGCTGCGGCCAAGGGAACGATACTGCATGGAATCTCCGTGAGTTACAAAAGTGTTACTTCAATAAGAATAAGTTTACCACAGGAGGGGGATTGAACAAGGTTTGATTTCGTTTGGTAAAAAGCAGGCGTGGCCAAGGGTAATGGTTGGTGTAGAGCCCTTGCCAACCCGCCCTTGCGGTGGTGGAATGTGCGCATATGTTCATTCGCACAGATATGAACACCACCGCCCATCAACGTCTGGAACGCCTCACCGTCCTGCTGCAGCAGCAGGGTGAAGTGCAGGTATCCGTGGTGGCGGGGGAGTGGGGTATTTCCGAGATGACCGTGCGCCGGGATTTGCAGCGCCTGGCCGAGCAGGGGGTGGCGGCGCGGGTGCACGGCGGCGCGGTGGCGGCAGGGGGCTTGCGCTTTGCCAGTCGTTTGGATCGCCATGGCAAGGAAAAGCGCCGCGCGGTGAGTAAACTCATTGAATCCCTGCCCGATGCCGGCTGTATTTATCTTGATGGTTCTACCACTATTTATCATTTGATCGATGCCCTGGCACGGCGGCCGGGGTTGCAGGTGGCTACGAATAATAGCGATACCTTTCACCGCCTGGCCCAGGTGGCGGGGATACGGCCGCTGCTCATCGGTGGTGAATTGAACACCGCCACCGACAATCTGGTGGGCCCCTTGAGCCATCGCGCGGTAGAGGGGCTCTCCTTTATCGCTGCCTATACCAGCGCCTATGCCCTGGATCCCGAAGCCGGCGGCTGCGAGCCCGAGGCCGCGGATGCGGAAATTAAATCCTTGGTGGCGCGGCGCTCCCGCCGGGTCTATGTGGCCATCAATCATCATAAACTGGGGCGCTATGCCGCCGCCAGTTGGCAGTGGCGCCCGGAAACTACGGTGCTGGCCACCGATCTCGACCCAGCAGACCCCCGTCTCAATCCTTATCGTTCCCTTATTGCGGAGATTATCTAATGGCTGAAGCAGTAATTCTGCCCAAACAGGGCAATAGCGTTGAATCCTGTATTATTCAAAGTTGGCTGAAAAATGTTGGCGACCAGGTGAGCGCAGGGGATGCCCTGTGCGAGGTGGAAACCGATAAGGCGGTGGTGGAGGTGGAAGCCACCGCCAGCGGCGTGCTCCTCGAGCAGTTTTTTCCCGTGGAGGCCGATGTGCCGGTGATGACCGCCATTGCTGCTATTGGCGAGGCGGGAGAAGATGTGAGCAGTTTGCGCCCCGATGGCGCCGGTGCTGCTGCTGAGAGTGCCGGTGAGGAGCCGTCAGCCAGTAAAGAGTCCCCGGCCCCCGCCAGCGAGCCGACCCCCGCTGCTGCAACTCCGGCCGCCAAAGCGGAGGCCCCCGCCGCCGCTGCCAGTGGCGATGCCGGATCCAGCCCCCGCGCCCGGGCCTTGGCAGAAAAGGAAGCCCTCAGTCTCTCGAGCATTGCCGGGACCGGCCCCGGTGGCCTGGTGATCGAGCGGGATGTGGAGGCCGCCCTGGCTGCCCGCCCGCGTTTGAGCCCGGCTGCCAAGGCTGCCCTGCAGGCCAACCCTGCCCTGGTGGTGCCCGAGCGCGGCTCCGGCCCCGATGGTTTGGTGCGCGCAGAAGACCTCCTCGCCGCGGGCAGTGCCCCCGCTGCGGCCAGCGGACCCGCCCCAGCGGCTCCGGCCCCCGGCGCGGTCACTGACATCCCGGTGAAGGGTATTCGCAAGGTGATCGCCAAGCGCATGCGCGCCTCGTTGAGCGACGCCGCGCAATTGACCCTCAATACCTCCTTTGACGCCAGCGCGGTGCAGTCCTGGCGGGCCCGGGCCAAGGCCCAGCAGGAGGCCCTGGGTCTGCCCAAGATTTCCATCAACGATATCATCCTCTTTGCGGTGAGTCGGGTCCTGCCGAAATTCCCCGATCTCAATGCCCATTTCCTGGGGGATACCATTCGCCAATTCGCCGATGTCCACTTGGGCGTGGCGGTGGACACCCCCCGAGGGCTGTTGGTGCCGGTGCTCAGCCACGCCCATAGCCGCTCTTTGGCCGACATCGCCAGCAGCTTTAAGCCCCTGGCCCTCGCGGCCATCGATGGCTCCATCGCCGCCGAGCATTTAAGCGGCGGCACCTTTACCGTCACCAACCTGGGTGCCCTGGGTATCGAGGACTTTACCCCGGTGTTAAATGTCCCCGAGGTGGCCATCCTCGGCGTCGGCGCGCCAGTGCTTGCCCCGCAGCGTGCCGCCGATGGCAGTGTGGTGCATGTGGATCGGGTACGCCTATCGCTCACCATCGACCACCAGGCTGTCGACGGTGCCCCGGCGGCGAAGTTCTTGCAGGCTTTGGTAGCAGCCCTGGAAAACATCGATGTGCTTTTAGCACAATGAGCGACCGACGAGAGACGATGCGCGAATGTCGCCATGCGACTATCGTTCATCGTCATCCGTCCCTCGCGGTTCGCTGCCATACTCGAATGAAGGAACTGAATTATGACTGAATACGATCTTATAATTGTCGGCGCCGGCCCCGGCGGCTATGTCGCCGCCGAGCGGGCCGGACATCATGGCCTGAAAGTCCTCTTAATTGAAAAAGAAAGCCTGGGCGGGGTCTGCCTCAATTGGGGCTGCATTCCCACCAAGGCGCTGTTGGCCTCGGCTAAATATTATTATTCCGCCACCCATAGCAGCGAATTCGGCGTCAGCGTCGATGGCGCGCGCTTTGACCTTGCCGCGGCGATGAAGCGCAAAAACGGCATTCAGCAAGGCCTGCGCAAGGGCATCCAGGGTCTGATGAAAAAGTTCAAAGTGGAGGTGGTCATGGGTACCGCCCGCGTGGTGGATGCCCACACCGTGGCCGTGGGCGATACTCAGTATCGCGGCAAGCACCTGATGATCAGCACTGGCTCAACTCCAGCGCGGCCGCCCATCCCCGGCTTGGATAAACCCCATGTGCTCGACTCCAATGGCATCCTGGATATCAAACACCTACCCAAGGCCCTCACCATTATTGGTGGTGGGGTGATCGGTTTGGAATTCGCCTGCTTCTTTGCCATGGTGGGCGTACCGGTCACCGTGGTGGAAATGATGGAGGAAGTCCTGCCCGGCATGGATACCGATGTAGCAAAAATCCTGCGCACGGAACTCAGCAGCAAAGGGGTCACCATTCACCTGGGCTGCAAGGTCCAGCGGGTGGATGACGACGCGGTGGTCTTCACCGATCCGGGGGGTGCCGAGCAACGCGCCGCAAGCGACATGGTACTGGTGGCCATCGGCCGTCGTGCAAACGGTGCCGGCTTGGGCCTGGAAGAAGCCGGCGTCCAGGTGGAACGTGGTGCCATCCCCGTGGACGAGCACTGCCGCAGCAATGTGCCCTCCATCTACGCCGTGGGTGATGTTACCGGCCAGGTGCTCTTGGCCCACACTGCCAGCCGTCAGGGCGAAGTGGCGGTGAACCATATCCTGGGCCATCCCGATCACATGCGCATGAACGCCATCCCCGGGGTGGTCTATACCAGCCCCGAAGTGGCGGTGGTGGGCATGAGCGAGGCAGGGGCAAAAAAACGCGGCATCCCGGTCAAAGTGGGCAAAATGCCCATGGCCGCCAGCGGCCGCTTCCTCGCCGAATACAGCGGCAAGGGTCTGGCCAAAATCGTGGTCCACGCCGAAACCGACGTGCTTTTAGGCGTGCACATTATCGGCGGCGCCGCCTCAGAAATGATCCACGGCTTTACCTATATGATCGAAAACGAAACCCGCCTGAATGAAATCAAAGAAACCATTTTCCCACACCCGACGGTAAGCGAACTCGTACGCGACATCGCCTTTACGCTTTGAACTTGAGACTGTATTCAATGCCGTTCACCGCATTTATTCACCACCCAACGCGCGTTAAGCCCCAACGGGGCTTCGTAACCCAGCCCAGGGTTGCGCCGCAGGCGCTACCCTGGGAAAATACGCATACGACCCATCCAACGCGTATTAAGCCCCAACGGGGCTTCGTAACCCAGGGAAATACGCATCACCATCCAAGGCGTGTTAAGCCCCAACGGGGCTTCGTAACCCAGCCCAGGGTTGCGCCGCAGGCGCTACCCTGGGAAAATACGCATACCACCCAGCCAACCCCAACGGGGTTGCGCAGGCGTAATCGTGGCAGGGGTCTGATGGCCTCGCGATCCTTTGCCGTAGGCCCCATGCCGAATGCGTTGTCGGTTTACAATTGCAGTAATCTCTTTGCGGGATACGGACGCCTTCGCAACCCCTTTGGGGTTGATGACTGCAACGCGCCGAAACCCAGGGTAGCGCTTGGGAAGCGCAACCCTGGGCTAGCGTGCGAAGCCCCGTTGGGGCTTATGGCAACCGCATTGTTAACTCCACAACTCCCCCTTCGTATATCACCACAAAGTTCTTGAAGGAACCTTCCCCATGACCAAATCCCTCGTCGTCGATCCCAAAGACGTCCGCAAAGCCAGTGTCCTCAAGGCGCCGGAGATTCCCGTGTGCCAGTACAAGGCCTCCTTTGCCGATGAGCGCAAGCGCTTTTCCGATGCCGAACTTATCGGCGTCTATGAAGATATGGTGCTGGTGCGCGAATTTGAGACCATGCTGCAAAAAATCAAAATGGAGGGGGCCTACGAGGGCATCTCCTATGACCACATGGGCCCGGCGCACTTGTCCATTGGCCAAGAGGCCTCCGCCGTCGGCCAGGCCCTTACCCTGGGCGTGGAAGATCTGATTCTTGGCAGCCACCGCTCGCACGGGGAAATCCTTGCCAAGGGCATGAGTGCCATTCGCAAACTCTCCGATGACGACCTCATGCAGATTATGAAAACCTTTGATAATGGCGCTATTCTCGCGGTGGTGGAAAAGGATTTTTCCGGCGGCAGCGTCAAAGATCTCGCCCGCGCCTTCCTGGTCTACGGCACCATGGCCGAGATTTTCGCCCGGGAAACCGGCTTTAATAAGGGCCTGGGCGGCAGTATGCACGCCTTCTTTACCCCCTTTGGCGTCTACCCCAATAATGCCATTGTCGGCGGTTCGGCGGATATCGCCGCGGGGGTGGCCCTGTTTAAAAAGGTGAATAAGCGCCCCGGTCTGGTGATTGCCAATATTGGCGATGCCTCGGCTGGCTGCGGCCCGGTGTGGGAAGCCATCGCCTTCTCCACCATGGATCAATACCGCACTTTGTGGGACGACGCCCATAAGGGCGGCCTGCCGCTCATTTTCAACTTTATGAATAATTTCTACGGCATGGGCGGGCAAACCGTGGGGGAAACCATGGGCTATGGCATGGTGGCCCGCCTCGGCCTGGCCGCCAACCCCGAAGGCATGCACGCCGAGCGCGTGGACGGCTATAATCCCCTGGCGGTGGCCGATGCCATTGTGCGCAAGCGCGCTACCCTGGATGAAGGCCGTGGCCCGGTGCTCTTGGAAACCATGACCTACCGCTACTCCGGTCATAGCCCCTCGGACGCCAGCTCCTACCGCACCAAAGAAGAAGTGGAACTGTGGCAGCAAGTGGACTCCATCGCCAGCTACGGTGAGGTGATCGCCAAGGCCAAGCTTTTGGCCAAGGGCAAGCAGAGCGACTTCCAGGCCAGCGTGGTGGACCTCTTAAAAAGCGTCCTGGTCAAAGCCATTGACGATACCCTGAGCCCACGCATCGCGGCTGAGCGCATTGGCGAACTGATGTTTTCCAATACAAACGTGGAGAAATTCGATGACCGCCAGCCGGACCTCGATGATGTGAGTGAGAAAAATCCCCGCCTGGCCCAGCTGGCGAAAAAGGTGCGCACCCGCACCTCCCCCGACGGCAAGCCGGTGCCCAAGGCGCGGCAATACAATGTCACCGATGGCATTTTTGAAGCCATGCTGCACCGCTTCCAGATTGACCCCACCATGGTGGCCTACGGCGAAGAAAACCGCGACTGGGGCGGTGCCTTTGCCTGCTACCGCGGCCTCACCGAGGCCCTGCCCTACCACCGCCTGTTTAACTCCCCCATTTCTGAAGGCGCGATTGTGGGTTCGGCGGTGGGCTACGCCCTGGCCGGTGGCCGGGTGGTCTGCGAACTCATGTACTGCGACTTCCTCGGCCGCGCCGGAGATGAAGTATTCAACCAATTGGCCAAGTGGCAAAGCATGTCGGCTGGGGTGCTTAAGATGCCAGTAGTGCTGCGGGTCTCGGTGGGCAATAAATACGGTGCCCAGCATTCCCAGGACTGGACCGCCATGTGCAACCACATTCCCGGCCTTAAAGTCGCCTTCCCCGCCACGCCCTATGATGCCAAGGGCATGCTCAACGCCGCCCTGGCCGGCAGCGACCCGGTGGTGTTCTTTGAAAGCCAGCGTCTCTACGGCATGGACGAGCGCTTTGTGGACGAAGTGCCCGAAGGCTACTATGAAGTGCCCGTGGGCCAGCCAGCCAAGCGCCGCGACGGCAAAGACCTCACCATTATCACCGTCGGTGCCGTGCTCTACCGCGCCCTGGAAGCCGCCGAGCAGCTGTCCAAAGACCACGGCATTGAGGCGGAAGTGTGGGATGCCCGCTGGATCAATCCCCTGGACTACACCGAATTGGTGGCCAGCGCAAAACGCACCGGCCGCGTACTGTTGGCCTGCGACGCGGTGGAACGCGGCGCGGTGATCCAGGGCATGGCCAGCACCATCCAGGCCGCCGCCTTCGGCCAACTGGATGCCCCCGTAGCGGTGGTGGGCTCGCGCAACTGGATCTGCCCCGGCCCCGAAATGGAAGCCGACTACTACCCCCAAGCCGACTGGATCCTGGACGCCGTGCACGAGCAACTCCTGCCGCTCCCCGGCCACCAAGCCCGCACCAACCAAAGCATCAGTGAACGCCTCCGCCGTTCCGCCGCGGGGGTGTAGGCTTTGTAAGGCCACGGAGGGAGGGGGTGAGCCTGCCTCTGTGGCCTTGCAGAGAGTATTGGTACTCGAATTATCTGATACTGCATTAGTGTGAGTGCCATGATACTGAAAAGACCGTTTTTGGTGATTGCCGCCGTGGTCGTTGTCCTTCTGATGCTGTATGTCAGTCTTGGCTTTGGCGGCAAGAAGAGTTACTATACGGACTCTGAGTGTTTCTCCTTAAAAACGGTGGATGAGCGATGGTTTAACCTTACGCCATGGCATCGTCTACCCTTGAGTAAGGAAATTCAGTATAAAGTGACACGCGCTCGTCATGAGCTGGCTATTTTTGCGGGTGAAGACCCCTTTTTCATGGGTCCTATGAGGGAGGATGGTTTTGGCATTTTGTCGCGGCTGAAGGGGTACGCTAGTTGGCGACGTAGTCACGATGGCACCGATAGACCGATGGATTTAATGGGAGATGGTAATATTTGGATATATTACTTTAGCCACAATGATGACTTTTATGATTATATTCAAGATCGGTTCACTTCTGAGGAAGATCAGGAGTGGCTCAAAGACGAGCTTTTCTTTCTTTACCGTCGTGAAGATTCCCCTGGGAGAATTGACCCTTCCAATATGCCACGGGGAGTGAACAACCAGCCACGCAATATTGGCATGATCTTTTGGCGGCCTGAAGTCATCGATCAGCGCTGGTACGACGTCCTCACCTGGAATGGACCCTTCCGCCCTACGGCAATGGAGGCCATGGCCGATCAGGCTGAGCCCTGATGCTGAGCTTATTGTTGCAAGAGCGGCTGATAAATCCGCGCCGCGGCGCTGCGGAGAATGGTCAGCCAGTCGTTGATCAGGGGGCGTTGGTCGTCGCTGCGTTGGGCCAGGCAGAAGTCGAAGCTGGCGCTGGGCTGCAGGTCTTCGGGCAGCTGCCGGAAGAGTACGCGCTCGGGAAAAAGATCGGTAAAGCCCTGGGGAATCAGGCCCCAGGCGCCGCCGCTGCCGATGGTGCCGATGAGGGTGGCCATGTCGGTGACGGTATTGCGCAGCTGCGGCTGGGCTTTGGCGGCGGCGAGAGCTTGCCTGGTGCAGCGGGCAATGCCGGGGCAGCTGGACTCGGGCACCATGGCCATGGGCAGTTTTCCGGCGGCGAGTTGCTCCAGACTGGCGCTGCGCCAGTGGCTGCTGGCGGGAACCGCCAGCAGCATGTGGACGGTGGCTATGGGGTGAAAGGTGATGCCCGGATGGGCTTCGGGCATGCCCAAAAGTCCCACATCACAGCGGCCTTCCAGCAGGGCCGGCATTTGTTCGTTTTGGTGGCCGGGATGGAATTCCAATGCGATGTCTGGATGGAGGGCCCGCCAGCGGGCGATGGCATCGGGCAGGATGTATTGGTTTGACGGCGAGGCCGACATCACCACCAAGCGCTGATCCTGTTCCCGGGCGGCGCTGGCGGCCTGGACGCGCAGTTGCTCAATCTGGGCCAGGGTGTGGCGCATCTGCTCAATAACCGGTGCTGCTGCCGGGCGCAGGCGCAGGCCGCTGGGGAGGCGTTCAAACAGCGGTAGACCCAATTCCCGCTCTATGTTTTTGAGCATTTGGCTGAGGGAGCTTTGCGAGCAATGCAGGACGCTGGCCGCCCGTCGCATGCTCCCCAAGTCGGCAATGGTGATCACGGCGTGGAGGTGGTTGCTATCCATGAGCGGCCCCTTCTGCCGTACATGCTAATCATCCCGGCCCATGGTATAGTCGTTATTTTACTCAGCGCCCTTATTGCCCGTGGGGTGATTCTCAAGGGCGATCAGCTGATCGTAAATGCCGGTTTGCAGCTCTACGGCGCTTGTCCATGATGCCCCTATCGTTTCCCATTACCCCGCCAGCAGCACAAGCTGGCATCACTTTTAAGGAGCATCCCATGAGCACCCCCTTTAGCTACCGCCGCCTAAATAAAGACGACGCCGCCTGCCTGTTGATCGATCATCAATCGGGCTTGATTTCCCTGGTCCAGGATTTTTCCCCGGGCGAATTTAAAAACAATGTCTTGGCTCTGGCCAATGTGGCGGCGTTTTTTGAACTGCCCACCATCCTCACCACCAGTTTTGAAGATGGCCCCAATGGTCCTTTGGTGCCCGAGCTTAAAGAGCGCTTTCCCCAGGCACCCTACATCGCCCGTCCGGGACAGATTAATTCCTGGGATAATGAGGAGTTCGTCGCCGCAGTGCGCGCCACCGGACGCAAGCAGCTGATTATTGCCGGTGTGGTCACCGATGTCTGCGTCACCTTCCCGGCTCTTTCGGCTATTGAGGCGGGCTTTGAAGTCTTTGTGGTCACCGATGCCTCGGGCACCTTCAATGAGGCGGTGCGCGATGCTGCCTGGTCGCGCATGAGTCAGGCCGGCGTGCAGCTGATGAATTGGTTTAGTGTCGCTTGCGAATTACATCGCGATTGGCGTAATGATATCGAAGGCTTGGGCAGCCTCCTCTCACAACATATCCCCAATTACCGTAACCTGATTACCAGTTATACCGCCTTGCAGGCGGCGCGAAAGGACAGCACATCATGACCGACAAAACCGTTGAAAGAATTCAGCAAACGCACAATCGCCATTGGGTGGGTGATGGTTTTCCCGTGCGCACCCTGTTTGCCTACCCTGGTACGGGGCAGGAATTGA
>REDP01000074.1 GCA_007693455.1 Planctomycetota bacterium
CAGACCATGTGTCCCCAGCACGCAAATAACGCAACTGATCCATGGTCACCACCAGTGTATCGTCATCTAAGTTGTCATCGGTAAAAATGTAGAAGCCGCTGCCGTAGGTGTGCCCCAGTTCTAGGCCAAAGCGAGTCTGATGACTGCCGCTGAGACTGCCATCAGCATCCACCTGGGCATCAAGTTCAATCATATAAAAACGATTATTGCGGCGTCCGCCACCCAGTACCAGATCAACGCTACCGTTGATTGCGTCCTCGCCCAAAACAAGTTGGGAAAGGTCCATACGGCTGGTAACCGGTCGCCCATTGGCATCCAACCAGCCTTGAATAAAGCGCCCATTCTGATAGTTCAGATGCAGGGTCATATCCCGGTCGTCAATATCAGGCAGATGCAGTTCAAAGCGCTGAAAGTCCTCAGGAAAAACCTCCTCTGTCGCCGCGGTGGACAGGCAAAGCGAAGTAATGGCCATGAGCGGAAGCAGGGCTTTGCAGCCGCTGGGCGCGTATTGAGTAAGCATAAGTGAACTCCTTTTTATAAGAATTTCTCTGTATTGACCTAGCTGATTCGGCTTTATCTGTTTGCTACAACGATGGGTTGTGCATTGAGCAGCATGGAAAATGGAAGTAAGGTTGGGCTTCCGGTTTCCCTAGCCAACCGTGTAAGCAAGTATTGGCGGTACCTGCGTCTGATGAGTATGCTACTCGACCCACTGCTTGGCGTTCGTGGCAACTGAGGTAAGGCTGTGACAAAGGACGTTAGAGGAGACCGCTCCTTCGCCAGAGAAGGGCCAATCATGTTCAAATAGCCACCTCTTTTCGCTTTGTTATATGAGGTAAATGCCCTGCTGAGCGCTTTATGTGCCTGTGACGTTTTCCGTAAAAGCTGCGGCCGTGCCCCCGAGCTGAATGTTCAGTCTTGGTATGCCACTCATGGTCACGACCACAACAATCTAAGATATTGGATCACCATGATATATTTTTTCGATCAATTGTATGGTCATCGCGTGCCATTGAGGTTCGGCGCGTCGGCTGGTTGACCTTTGTCGGTACTGACGAACTGCAGAGCACCGCAATGGGCATTGCAGGGATTATAGTTCTCTCAATAGTTAAGTGGGGTTTTGTGTCAGGAACCTTATTACTTGGCCATCATCGTATAGGACAGGTGACGGCTGCGATCATGCATGTACCCATTGGACAGACTGGTCTCAGGCCCGGCAGGTAGGGGCGTTGATGCAGCGCACTTCCCATTGACCATTTTGATATTTAATGGTGCTCAGCCCACAGTTGACGGCATGGTATTTGACTGGCTTTTGCGGGGCAAAAAGGTAATTCAGTAATCCGCGCAGGTAAAAGCCGTGGGAGACTACGGCAACGCTGCAGTCTTGGTCTTGGGCTAGGGACATGAGGCGCTGGGTGGCGATGTGGACGCGGTACATCCCTTCGCTTAAGGGTTCCCCTTCAATCGCCCTAAACGCCTTGCCCTGGTAAAAATCAAAGCGCGGAGGCAGGCCTGGGTAAGTGTCAGCGGCTATGGGATTCCAGTGGTCGCCCACGGGGGCACCCATGCCAGGGCCAGAGATCTCGCAGACTTCAGGCCAAATTTCGGCCCGGCGGTCCTGCATTTCCAAATAGGGGGCGATGGTTTGTAGGGTGCGCTGCATGGGGCTGACCACGACGTGATCGATATGCAGCTTGGTAAGATACTGGGCCAATTCATCCGCCTGTCGCAGACCGCGCTCAGAAAGGGCATCGTGGGCCATGGTGGAATAGTCACCCGTGGCATTGCCTTGAGACTGACCGTGGCGAATAATATGTAGTTCGAGGATGTGCATAATTGATCTGATTGGCTTGGGGGTGAAGGGAAAAGGCTGTGCGCCATCAACCTGAAATCTGTCTGGACATTACCCTATGCCGCCGATGGCTGAGTCCAGGAGAGCGCTAGAGGCAATATACAGATAGCTATAATGAAGTAACTGCGGCCATGAAATAAAAGGGATAGCCGATGCTCGGGGCTGATAGTGGCGCCAGATATTTTCAACGGCGGCAAACGCACGCCCCCAGGGGTCTATGAGTTGCTCTCGGCTCATGGAATAATAGTGCCACGGGAATTGGACTATCCTCTATTCAGGCCCAGGGCACCTCGTCATGAGAGGATGGTATTCGGCATGTATGACCGATACCGGCCAAGGTTAAAGCTCTGGAATCCCATGCCGAGAAAAGGGCTGTGCCAATCCCCCCAGTAGGGGCTGATGGCTGAGGGTGGCCTGGTGCGGGGCAGTCTGGCGACGTAATCACCGCCATGGCCGACGAGATGCTGGATCACCAAAAAAAGGGACTGCGCGCCTTTGGCTATGCCTCCGATTGACCGATGAATGGTATCAGGTTCGGCCATCTCCGCTTATCTTTTTGCGGTGGTTGCAGTATTTGCTGGTCTCGCACTTCGCGACGAGCAGATACGCCAAAGGCACGATAGGGAGATGGTCTCAGACCGGTATGACGAAGTCGTCATCGTCTTCGGCGATGCGCTTTTTCAGCCGGGCAGTGAGGGCCTGGAGGTGTTCGTTGCTGACTTGGTCGGCGATGTTGGTGAGTTCGTCGGGGTCGGATTTGAGGTCGAAGAGGCAGATATCGCCGGTGATAAAGTAGACGAACTTTTCCAGCTCTGGGGTGACCAGGCAGCGGTAGGAGCAGCCCCGCGCCGCGAGGATGGCTTCGGGATCGGCAAGGGGGCGTTCGTAGTCTTTGATGCTGTCGGGTTTGGGTTCTTTGGGGCGGTGCCAATGCACCACCACATCGCGCTCAGGGATGGCTTCGCCGCGGCAGCAGGGCAGCAGGCTGCGGCCGTGCAGGCCGTCGGGAATGCTGCCGCCCAGAACGTCAATCACGGTGGGGGTGACGTCTACCAGACTTACCGGTTGGCTTATGCGGCGCTGTTCCCGTTGCCCGGGAAGTTTTACCAGAAAGGGGATGCGAGCACTGGTGTCGTGCGGGGAATGCTTACCAAATAAACCGTGACTGCCCATGTTTTCGCCGTGGTCAGAGCAGAAAATAATGAGGGTGTCATCGTATTGCCCGCTATCGTGTAGGGCCTGCAGGAGGCGGCCATATTGGCGATCCACATGGTGGCATTGGCCCCAATAATGGGCCGCCATATTTTTCCAGCTCTCGGCAGTTTGCAGGTGGAAGCCGTCAATGCCCTCATTGGCCCAGCGGGCCCGATCAATAAGCAGAGGCAGTGGCTCTTTACCGCCGCCATCGTGCAGGAAATTAGGGCCCAGGGGAACATCATCGGGGGTGAGGTGGTCGGCCAGGGGGCCCATGAGGGGGTGATGCGGCTCAAGGGTATTGACCGAGAGCACCCAGGGTTGGTCTTGGTGGCGACTGACAAAATCTATGGCATGGTCGCTAATAAAAGCGGGCTTGGAATCGCGCTCGGGGAGGAGCATGGTCCAGTTACGCGGGAAAAAGTTTCGTTTGTCCGGTTCATAGCCCTTGGCCAAAAGATGATGGTGAAAGGGGCTGCGATCGTCAGGGTTACGCTGGGGAGAGAAGAAATCTTGGTAGCCGTCTTCAGAAGCCACCCATTCGTCAAACCCGTGTTGCGGATAAATTTCATCGCCCAAATGCCATTTTCCCACATAGCCGCTGGCACGATCACCGCCCAATAATTCGGGCAGACATTGCGTGTGCGCGTGTAATGGTTTATTATTGCTGCGGGCGCCATGGGCATGGGGCATTAACCCGGTAAGCACGCTGCCCCGTGACGGGGTGCATACGGGTGAAGTGCAGTAGGCGCGTTCAAAGACCGTGGAGTGCTCGGCCAGGGCATTGAGGTGGGGCATCTGCAGCCAGTCATTGCCATAGCAGGCCAGGGAGTCAAAGCGTTGTTGGTCGGTCCACAGTAGAAGTACATTGGTCATGAGGCATATCTTTCGTTATTTATCAAAAAAATTCTGGCCACGGCTAGAGGGTCAGGGTTGAGGTGATCGAGCCCGAGCAAAGAGCACTAAGGAGGTGCGCCGCTCGCCGTCGTTCAACTCCATCTCGGCATGAATGGCATGAGAGGGCCGCGAGGGATCCAGCATGAGATCAATGCTGAAACTGGTGTCGCCAGAGGCGGGAATGGTGTGGATCAATTGATCATAATCATAAATGCGGATTTCACGCCATTCTGGGGGACGTTCCAGGGAAAATTCATAGGTAAAGGGCTGCCCTGGCTCATAGCGAACGGCTTCGGCCAGAGTGTCATGAAAGCGATCGGCGGCTCCAATGGGGCCGGTAACATGGATGTGCTTGCCGCGACGATTGCGCTGTAGCGCGCGCATGGTGACATAGGAACCGCTGGCGCGAAAGAGGATGGCGGCGCGCTCGGTAGGCACCCAGCCCATGCTTAAGGGGTCGCCGTTAAATTGCGCCTGGGGGCCAATGGTCATATAGCCGGTAGACCAGTCATCATGCCCGCCGCCAACTAGCCAGCCCTCAGTTTGATCTAGGGTGACTAAGGTCGGTGCACTGTTTGCCGTGGGCACATTATTGCGGTCCAGGGGATAGCGCAGGGGCAGCACTTCCTCAAAAAAAGCAAAAGCCAGGTGCTGAGAATTGCCCATGCCATGCCCTTGGCCGTTTTCTTCCAAAAAGGCCCAGGGCGCGCCATTGGCACGACCATCTTCGTACATGGTGAGCACATTTTCACGGCGCACATCTTGGTCGCGAATGCCCGAGATCCATAAGGCCGGAACTTCAAACGGATCTACCCCCGCGCCTTTGCGTTGTCCGCGCCCTTTATTGACAATAAAGGCGATGGCCCGTTCGGGAAAGCGTCGCGCCATGCCGTAGGCCTGCTGACCGCCGTTGGAGTGGCCCCAGAAAAGAAAAGGGGCATGGTGGAGTTCAGGTCGAGCAATGGCGTCGATGACTGTTTTCAGTTGGGGTGCAAAATCGTTCCAGTGTTCGTCGTCACAATAGTTGCCGCCGCGCATGCCGACGAGGACAAAGCCATGCTGCACGGCCCATTCTTGCAGCAGCGGATTGTGTACCGAGTCTCGGCTATCGCTGCCAGCGCCATTGCCCAAAAAAAGAATGCCGCGGATCACCGGCAGCACATCGCGACTAGGGGCCCAGATGGCAGCGCGGAAGGTTTGATGGCTCACGCTGCCGTCTTCATGGGTGGTGGCTTCATCGGCGCTGAGGGGGAGGCTCAGGGAGGTGATGGTCAGCAGCACCAGGGCTATCAAGCCGAAAGAGAGGCGGGTCATGACGCTTCCTTTGCAGAATATTGTGGAGCCGGTGGTACGGCCAGCCCACCATCGCTGTTCCCCCGAATCATGCCGCAGCAGCCCACGACGCCAAGAGCCATGCTGATGCCGTTGCCAGGCTTTATCCGTTCCAGCTTGCAAAGC
>REDP01000225.1 GCA_007693455.1 Planctomycetota bacterium
TTATAAAGTCACGATTGAACCTCACTTTTCCATTGATCCGCATCCTTTCGTCATTACTTTCCGTGGGTTAATTCCCACGGCCCCATTGAAGCCAAGACTTCCATGACGGTCATAGCTTGACAGGTACAGGCTTTCCGTGGGTTAATTCCCACGGCCCCATTGAAGCCCCTTAACTAGCCGCCAAGTCATGTCGCTGGCATCGGTCTTTCCGTGGGTTAATTCCCACGGCCCCATTGAAGCCTTTGCGCGAATGGGTACGCGGCATTGACGATAGCAACTTTCCGCGGCTTAATCGCCGCGACCTCATTGAAGCCATGGCCGCAGCGGCCTGGTCCATGTACGCTTTCCCTGGGTTGGTTGTCGTGGCTCACTTGAAGCCGGCGGGACGCCGGCGCTCCCAGGCTGCGCGTCAGCGTTGCTGTGGTGTGGGGTATCCTGCTAAACGAAGTGGCGCAAGGTCTTCATTTTATTGCGGGACTCATGGGCTCTGATGCGAGTCTGGTCCATTACCCATGATTGAGTGGCTTTTTGCAGAATCTGCGTATTGGCGCTGCATTGATTGAAGGAAACTAAAACCGCCAGCGGGGGATGGTCAGTGATCTGCACTGTCGTGCTACGGTTATCTCGCAACTACGAGGCACACTTACCATTTCACCCTTTGGGGCCTGGGACACATTACCCATGCGGGGTTATGGGTGGGGCCTATACTTGATTGCTCTGGATGGAGTCCGTGTCCATACACACCACCAAAAATCATTGAATACCATGAGCATCTGTAAGAAAAAGGAATTCTCCATGCGCTATATATTGATAACTGCAAGCTTGTTGCTGGCATGTACTCTTAACCCCGTTTCGGCTGTTGAACTGCCCTCCTTACCTGAGGATTTAAGTCCCTTTATGGGCGACCCCGAGCGCGGCGCAGAGCCCAGGGCGAAACATGCCGCTACGCGTACCTATCCCGAGTTGGATCCGGTTATCAACGTCAATCAGGGTAATCCCTTTACCGATTATGGGCACTTTCGCATGTTCAAGGCCGTACAGTCGCGCAATCGTTCCAATCCTTTGCGTTTAGATGTGGATATTAAAGGCAGTAAAGAGCGTTGGCAAACCCAGCCCTGGCAGGACGGTGATACTCTTTACTTTTCTCTGGCGGCACCATTGGAGGATGCCCCACAGCCAGAGCATGGTTTTCCCTTGGTGGTTTTGCAGCCCGGCATTGGTGGCGTTGATAAAAAAAATGCTGGTGATCAGATGTGGATTACCGAGGCACATCAGCGCCTCTTTCCTTCCTATGTCGTCTACCTTCATCCACAAGGACAGCGCACTCATTCATATATGACGCGTCCCGATGGCATCAATAATATTGAGCCCACCGCCATGATTGGCCATTACCAGGAATGCATTGTAGGCTTGGCCCAATCTTTGCCTAATGTCGACAGTAAACGTATCTACCTGGTGGGTCACAGTATGGGCGGCAGTTCGACCTGGCAGTTGATGCTGCGCAGCCCTGAATTGTATGCCGCGGCCGTGCCCAATGCAGGCGTACCACCCATTGATGTGCACGAAGCTGAGCGCCTAAAAAACATCCCTATCTGGATGATGATGGGCAATGATGACCCCTGGAGTGGCTCCATTCCCTATACCAGAACCTATCAGAATTTACTTCAGGTTGGGGCGCAGAAAGTGCGCTATTGGGAAATTCAAGACATTGGTCATAGCAGTGGCACCACTGATATCTGGCCGGTGGCTGCTTGGTTGTTTGCGCAACGCCGAGAATAAGCGGTTTGCTACTGATCGTTAGGGGCGGGTGCCCTGGAGGCCGGTAGGAGCGGGGACAATGCCGACATCGGGGTCGTAGGGTTGGTGGGGCGGTTGCCGCCAGAGGACTACTATGGTGGCCAGGGTTCCCACGATAATCGCTCCAAACATGATGTACCAACTCACTGGATGAGCTAAGCTTCCGTCCACACGGGCGGCTTCCAACCAGGGAATGATCAGCATCACCAACAGGGATCCCAGAACCGCGCCCAGGCCCATCATGGCGAAGTAGAGACTCGGCTGGCGGGGATCACCAGAGGCAATGACTTCCTGTAACCGGCCAAAACCCAAGAGACGTTGGGCCGAGCGGGAAAATCCCCATAGGGCAAGCAACAGCGGCAAGAGCCAGGGAAAGGCCTCTGGCCCGAGAAAGAGAAAGCCCGCCTGCACCACCATCACGACTGCCTGTGCCCAGCCCAAAAGTCGGGCACCGCCAAACCAGGGTAAGAGCCATCCGGCAATCCATATCCCAGCCAGCATAAAGGGCATTTGCAAGAGGCCCTGCCAAAGGGTAACCACGTCTTCACCGATGCCGATGGCGAAGAGATAACGGGCCATGTAGGTCATAAAAATGGCTGTGGATGCGGCGTTGAGAAATCCATATAGGAGAAAGCGGCGTAAGGCTGGGTGTTCGCGCAGGAGTTGGCGCAGGGGTAGACGGGGGCCTTGGATCTGCTCAACAGTGTGCGGCGGCGCGGGCGGCGACCAGGCCAAGGGCCATGATGCCAATACGGCTACCACTGTGGTTCCGGCAAAAAGCCACATGAGTATGCGTAGGGTGGCTTCGGGATCACTGCCTTGTCCCCCTTCTGGCAAGAGGAGCGCCACCACCGACATGGTTGCCGCCAATACCACAAAACTGACGGTATTGCGCCAGGAATAAAATTGTCCGCGCAGACGCAAGGGCACCACTGATTGGGTCCACATGGCAAAGGATGAGACTCCGGCCCAGAGCACGGTTTGTGAGACCGTAATGCAGAGTAATACCCCACCCCATACCGTCCATTGGGGCCAGTCGAGGCTGAGCGCCAACAGGGGCCAGAGAACGATGCCCAGCCAGAGACTGCGGCCCAGTAAGGCCGAGCGGAAGGTGTGGCGCTGAGCATTGGCCATGGTGAGGCCTTGTTGAAGGTGGATCAACGCCAAGGCCAAGAGCATGCCGCCAAAGCCCAGCATGGGCAGCAGTGCAAGCATTTGATCACTGGCACCAAGAAGGCCCAGGTAACTCACCAAAAGCACACTTTCCAGGCCCATGGCGCCAGTAACCCCAGTCCACATGACCACTGGAGTCATTTCAGTCAGCAACCAACCCATTCCCCGACGCCCTTCCACTAGGCGGCGCGCCCCTAAAGGGGCTACCATACGATCAATCAAAAGCATTGTACGCCTACTTCCTCTTATCTACCATTGTTCTCGGTCCGTTCTCGCCCATGCACCCAATCCCCGCGGGGACGATAGGACGAGGCACAGCGTTTCAGTAACCAGATTACCCGCTTGGCAGCCACTCGTGGCCGCTTCCACCTACCTGCCACACATTTCACTGGGCGAGATGGGAGTATTGGCACATAGCCACACTCTCAAGGAGATAAGCCTGAGCAACATACAGTCGTCATCTTCCAGTAGGCTTGGCTGGGAGTACGCATGATACACGACTGCCAGGACATGGGGATGGGAGATCAACAGGACGCCGCATGAGGGGGTAAAAGCTTTCCTTGCGGTCTCGCTGCCATAGCAGCCTATGTACGGAGTTTCCCATGACGACCCTCATTAGGTGCCTCATAGTGTGGTTCATGTGCTGCACTGGTCTGCTGGCAGCAGAAAACCTGGTCCTGCTTGATCAGGAAATAACCATCACCCAGGGCACCCATTATTGGGATCCACCTGAACATACGCCAAAAAACTGGACCGAACCTATTGATTACAGCAAGGGAATCCTGCATATCCAATGGGAGATACTGGAAGCGCCAGAAGATGCGGCCGGATATCAATTGCAGCTAGGCTGGCGATTCCCAGAAGGCAGCCAAGAAGGCATGCCCCGCAATCCCACGCGGGCAGGTCTACGCCATGATATCAATATCATCCGCACCAAATATCAGCGCCTCCTATTTTGGGAACGGGAATGGGGCATTCACAACATTAGCGCGCCGCCTGATGAGCTCCCTGATCCGGAACTGGCGACGATTCCCTATTGGATTCCCGGAGCCACCTATCATACGGTGCATATTATGGGATCGGGGCGCTTTTTCCTTCCTCAGCCATCCATTGAGCCCAAAAATTTTCGCCAAGGTATTGATCGGCTTATGGCCTATAGCCGCGATCCAGCGTGGAGAATTCGCGGGCCATCGGCCCCCGTGCGCATGCATGTGACCATGACCCTGGTGCCACCTGGAGGCAGTTATAGTCCGCCTACGCGCTTTGGCGGGATCACCCCCGAAGATCTTCCTGATCTCCCTATGGTGGCCGCAGCAATGGAAAAACGACAGCCTGGACAGGCCTTGGCCGCAGTGGAAAGCATGCTTGCCGACAATGGCCACAGCGCCCCCGTCCAGGAGCAATTGGCGCTCGCCAAAGAAGCACTCAATAATCATGCTGATGAAGAGCTGGAGCGCTCTCAGGCACGCTTCGACCGTGATCCCCTTGCTGCCCTCAATGCCTTGAGCGAACTCGCGCAAGCCTATCAAGGGACCAGTCGGCACGCAGCACTGATGGAACTCGGCCGCGAATGGACCCGCCATGATGCGGTGCGCACAGCGCGACAGGCTGACGCCATATACCGTCGTGCCGCGGGAATGATGGGACGTATACCCGAATCGGCCGACCTCAGCGACCCCAGCACGCAGCAACGCCACGCCACCATCCTCCGCCAGGTCGCCACTGATCGTAATCGACTCATGCAGCAACACCCAGACAGTGCCGCCCTACGCAGCCTCAACGCCCTACTCCAGGCCCGAGGCCTCATCCCAGCCCCCGAAGATTAAATAGGGACCGAACATTAAATAGGGACAGGCTTTTTCATAACAATAACATTAAGTAGGGACAGGAGGGACATATAATAGGGACAGGCATTTTTAGGACTTATTATGACAGATGGACATTAAATAGGGACTAAATAGGGACAGGCTTTTTTATTGTCATTTAATAGGGACATGAAGGCGGCAAAGTTTTTTTGGGCGAATCGCTGGCTCAAGACCAACCTCGCGGCCATCCTGCTACACGCAGTACTGTCGCAAAGCATCAAAAAAAAGTGATATGAATTAAATCGCCAGCACCAGCATAAGGCGTCCACGATAATTCGCTCGCCTCTCTGCCTATAATGACAATCTATCGAGCTATCGCCAAGGGCTACTTTGCCGACGACTTTCGCCTACTGTTGATCAGCTTGTCGCGCCAGGGCGCAGTGCGCCTTCGCGATCCACTGATGCAGGTTTTCGAAACAGCCGACAACGCGACTGAATCCACTGCAGGCCGCGCCGAGTTGCCTCCTGGGCTACGGCCGTCCAATGTCCCAAGGCCGTGCCGCGGAGGCCGCCGTGGGTGGCCACCGTCTCCAGCCAGGTTTCTGC
>REDP01000073.1 GCA_007693455.1 Planctomycetota bacterium
GCGGATTCGCCGGTGGCGGTGGTCATGGGCGGTGACTCCATGGGAGAGCAAGCGGTGGCATTGTGTGGCGTCGGTGGGACACAAGTTTATTTGTGTTGCATGGATTGCGACTCATGCGACGCAATAGCCGTTGTGTCGCATGGCTAAGACGCAGACGCAAAGGAAGGCCCCTCGGTCATCTCGATCAATTTTGGTGAACAGGTGCACCACAGGATGCCGTCTGGCACCCGGCCGCAGCACACTGCACTGAGTAAAGCCACCGCCGTTGACATTGCGAACCATAGTTAACTCCTCTTACAGCAGCATGTTACAGCAGCATTGCGATGCCGTAGAAGCAGGCAATGACATCTAATGACACATCCTTAATCCCAGTAGGGGACATATCCTATCAGGACGCAAATGAGACGGGTCCAAGCGCATTAACCGGGTGCGTCTGCCCCCCTTGTCCGGGTCCCAGTCAAGCAACGGTCAAGCAATAAAAGGCACTGCCGATGAGTCGTAAGTTTATTTACCATAATGAGTAATCGACATTCTACCAGCCGGGACCTCATCGTTCCAGCTGCTCCAGTCAAGCAACGATCTAGCAAGTCAGGCCCAGTAGGGGACATAACTACGAGCCCTGGTGCCCACGGATGAATCGTAGAGGCGGACATGATGAACTGAGATTCATTTCTCTGGAGCTTCCATCGCGGCACTTATGGTCAGCAGCAGTTCACTCTCATCAATGAGCCGGTATGAGGGCCGTTGGCCACTCAAGGATTCGCTGCGATCCAGAATCAGCGGCACGCCTTCCCCGCGTTTGTCCATGATCCGCGCCCGATCCGTCTCCAGTCCCTCAGGCACTGGGCAACGCGCCAGTAAGCTGGTCAAGGTTTCGTTGCGTGAAAACTGACGGTAGGCTAGCGCATCCACGGTGAGGGTGTTGGCGATGGCGCCGGGCGAATAGATTTCCAAACGATCATCGAAGAGTCGCAGGCGGATCTTGGAGCCATAGATGGCATAATCCCGGTGGGCCACGGCGTTGACCACGGCTTCAAAGACCACGGTTGGATCATATTCTGGCTGATCATGTCGACCCTGGCTCTTGCTTGCTGCCAGCTTGGAATTGTCTGCCACAAACTTGCACGCGGCCGCGATCTGCTGGTCCAATGGGCCGGAAAGATCCTTGGCATCCTTTTGGTAGTTCTGCAAGCTGCCCGTGGCGATTCCAGTGCCGCGATAGGCTACCGCTTGGATATAGGCATTGGGCACGAAACGCCGCGGCTCTGGGCACGCCATCAGAATGCCTGCCAGGGTCGGCCGCATAGTTCCGTCATCATCCTGCCGCGCCATACCCAGCTTCGCCAGCAGGTCAGACTCCTCGCCCTGTTGCTTGGGCCCAAGGAATTTCTTCCACAGCTTGCTCTCCAGATCTGCCAAGGTGGACTCGGCCACGGCTTGTTCATCAAAGCGGATGATTCGGGTCTGGCTGCGCTGCTGAAAAAGCCGTCCAAAATACTCAGTACTCATCACGCGCTTGGCGCTGCCAATGCGATGGAGATACCCGCTGGGGCTTTTGTGGACAAACAAACTGCGCGGAACGTCTACCCGGATGACAGGCTGCATCAGACCGCTGGCGTCTGGTAATTGGCAACGCTCAATATGCACGGGCAGTTTAGGCTCAATCTTATCGGTGCAGCATTCGCGTATGAAATCTTCGACCGTATCCAAATGTTGTAACGGGATGCCCAAAATCGTGCGGGTCTGGTCATCGACACCCAGCACCACCACGCCCCCTTTGGTGTTGGCCAGGGCGGCGAATTCGTCGGCCAGAGAGTCGCGGGATGGCCCGCTGACTCTCCCGCCGTTGAAGCGAATCTCTTTAAGCTCCAATAAACCATCTTCGCCCAGACGGATTTTTTCCAAGAGCTCGGTAATGGAATCAAACATGTTTACCTCATTTCACCTAGACGTTGCCAGCGGCGGCGGAAGGCTTCCTGGCCGCCTTCCATGACATGGCAGACCTCAGTGCGTACCGAGGACTCTTGCAAAGCACCTGACTGGATGACGCGACATTGACAATTCAAGAAATCCAAGGCGTGTACCAATTCGGCATCGCCATTTACCACTATATTCGGATTGTGGGTGACCACGATCAATTGTCGGCGTTGCTTATTGGCACGTATCTGCTGCACAATCAGACTGTAGATCATGTGGTTATCAAGATCGTCTTCGGGCTGATCTAAAATGATGGGTTCATCACCATAGGAGAGCAAGAAGGCCAACATGGCTGCAGAGCGCTGACCGGCGCTGGCTTGAAAGATGGGCTGGAAATCTTTGCCGTCGCCTTTGCGACTCACCTTCACCTGAAGACCATCTTCAAAGCTTAGGCACTGTAATCGATCAACAAAGGCTTGATCCCTTTCGGCGCGTGCGCTGAGATTGTTACATAACGCACCGCCAACCGTGCGCTGGCCTTTTGCTGCCTGCACCAAGGCATGGCGAACAGCCGCTTCGGCCGTGCGACGATTTGGGGCGCGTTCCCAATCTGCTAGAAGCCCAACGGCTTCTTCTGGTTTGCCTAATTCGGCCTGATAGATGTCACTGGCAAAGCGAGTGTCCATCACATCGATCAATTCACGTAGGCGGCGTTCTGCAGCGACAATGTCTTCACCACCAGGAATCACGCTGATATCCACATAAAGATTGTTGGTGAGCTTGGTGGCCAAGAAATCGCTACGGGCTTGGGTCATGTTCGCCCGGGCGGCATGAACACCCTGCAATTGAGCCTCAGCCTTGGCGATAAGGCTGGCTTTCTCTTGGGCTAAGGCATCCAATTGTTGTAACTGAACCTGCAAGCCTTGGCGTTGCTGCACCAATTGCCCGTAAATGCTCAGATCCGTAATGCCCTCTAGGGCCAAATCGGCTTGGAGTTTTTCATAGGCCAAGCGGGCCTCGGTGAGGCGTGCACGCCAGGCGTTCATGCCGGGGTTATTGCGGATGGACTCTATGCGCTGAGTGAGTTGTTCTGTGGCAGCGTTGACCGCAGTCTGAGCAGTGGCCATGGCCTGACGCAACGCTGCTACCTCAGCTAACACATCGGCGTCTGCTTGTTCATCAAAGACGCCAAGACGTAGATCATCAAGAGTGAGCCGAGTTGCTAAATGGGCGATGCTCCCTTTGAGGTCGTCGGCAGCATTGAAGGTATGCGTGACTTCGTGATCTTGTTGTTTGCTTACCTGGAAGCGTTTGAGGATGGTAGCATGATCACTGCCTTCGAGTTTGGCGAGCTTGCGGCCGATATCGTCGAGTTGGACTTGCAGACCTTCGCGATTGGCTAAACGGCCATCGTATTCGCGAATCTTGGCCCGTTGCGCAAGATAGCTGCGAATAGCCTCTTGCCATGCTTCGTATAGCGGCCCAACGCCTGCAGCGGCATCAATAATATCGAGCAGCGCTTGCTGATTCTCACCAGCAAGATCGGCAATTTGACCTTGGCTGAACAAACGAATGGGGAAGCGCTGAGCGTCAATGATTTGGCTCGTGCTCGCTTGCCATGCGCCGTCAATCCATTCCTGAACACTGGTGCCGGTGCCATCCTGGTTCCAGGTGAGTGCATAGTAAATGCCTTCACGCAGGACAACTGCGGAAATGGCGCTGTTGGCACGGAGTCCGCCACCATCGCGATCGTTTTTTGAACGCGGTACCTTGGCAAAGCGCTCAAAGGTTTGGCGAGCGGAGCTAGTGCTCAGCAGGCTTTGGATGTCTTTTTCTCGTCGGAAGACCAGGCGCAGCGCATGGATAAGAGTAGACTTGCCGGTTCCTCGGCCGCCAATGAGCGCATTGAAAAAGGGATTAAATTTGAGGTCAAGAGGTTGGCCATTACCCATGACTTGCATATTGCCGACTTGTACGGAAACGATGTAGACACTCGGTACTTTTAGTGGGTCAAAGCTTGCCGCATCAAGATCGTCAAATCGTCGGACCGAGATGCCATTGCCATCGTGAAGGGCTAGGCGCAGACCTTCCAAAGTTGGGCTGGCCATTTTGATCCATGTGAATGCGGATCCAGGTTTTGCGGCATCACGGAACGAATGACAATCGGAACCAACTACTTCGGCCCAGTTTGGTGACTTATTCATGAAAAGTGGGGGCCGCGGTGCGGCACGATTCCGCACCTCAATGGCATCAACTTCCAATTCAAATGCCAAGCGAATTTCATCCGCATGCAACGTGCTTGGGTTTGACTGTGGATTGAACTGCAGGAGACCTTTCCCATTATCGACATGTGCAGGGATGACGATGCCCCCGTGTTCACGAATCTTTTCAACGACCTCAGCAAAAGAGGAGCGAGTACAAGCTGCCGTATTGGTATCATCGGTGGAACCATAAAGTGTGGCAGGGAATCCGACCGAACCGAGTAAAGAAGTAATGGTCGAGCCAGGAGTTTGTGGGTCAAAAATGGCCAGCACGTGCAGGCCGCCGCAAACTGAGAGCTCGACGCCTGGGAAAATGGTGATATCGCGGTAGCCTACTGGCTTGGGGTCGGACTGGCGGAGTCGTTCATTGGCTGCTTTGAGATCATCAATCCACTGACCCGAATTGTGATCCGTAACGGCAACACAATCAAGCCCAGCTTCCATGAACTTGAGAAGCCATTTCTCCGGTGTCACTGCATCAGGCGTACCCTTCGCTGCTTGCCAAGCACTCGTGTCCTGACTTGCAGGGGTATGGGTGTGAAAGTCAAACTTCCACCATTTGGCACCGGGCCATTGCTGCGGGTTCATGCTGTCTCCTCTGGAAGGGGGAGTTGGCCGGTGACGGCGGCGGAGATGAGGGATTGGCGGTATTCGGTGAGCTTGGTGATGGACAAGGCAATAGTCTCCGCTTTGGGCCCGAAAATTGCATTTACGGATTCCGTATAGAAGCCTATTTCTGCCTGTTCGCTGATATCAGGTGCAGAGATTGGGATTCCTCCCAGTGCTTCGATGGTAAGCTTCGGCTGAGCAGCGCCTGTGACGAAAGGTGCATAGGAAAAGCACTCTAGCCTCTCTGCCCAAAAACTCAGTTGGCCACCAATCGGCTCAAGGATGTGAGCATGGTTGTTCACCCAATATTTACCTTTTGCAACGAAAGCGAGTGGTGATGAGCGAGAGAGAAGATTTGCCCCATCTTCACCGATTAAGATGTGATCATGATCAAAGAGATATCGGTCAACCTTGTCTATGACTCCTGACGCCCCATAGTAATCGTAAACTTTCTCTAAGTCAGCTCGTTCTTCACCGGATAACGGTATTCGACGGTTATTGTGAAATCTAACGAACCGTTTGATTGGTTGCAGTGTCCAATGCGCCGGAATCTCCCCGATCCAGGGGATGCCGGAGTCTTTCATGGGGGCT
>REDP01000271.1 GCA_007693455.1 Planctomycetota bacterium
AAGTTCCCCTGCCCATAAAGCTATCGGCTACGTCACCGACTTGAGCAAATAGGCCCGGGCCATCAATCCCCAACACCATACCACTCAATAACATCGCAGCGTTATCCCGCGCGGGCAATGCCGCGCTCAAAGAGACCGCTGGCGATGGAGCCATAGTAGGTGTCGCTGCGGGTGATGCTGGGAACACTTGGCAAGTCTGAGCGCTCAATAAGACGACGCACGGCGGCTTCACCCAAAGGAGCGACGGCACTTCCATCATATAAGGCATCGAGGCATTGGTCCAGGACATCAAGGAACAGCTCAATCTCGCGGCCTTTGCCATCGGTAATTAATAATGCGGGCTTCCCCTGCCATTCGGGACGCCTGCTGCTGGCGCTTACCAAGCGTCGAATCTCGTAGGTGCTGGATCGACTGGCAATTCTCCGTCCAAAAAAGGGGCGGTAGTTGTAAGATCTGGATGGTTGTGGTTGCGTCATGCCTTCTCTAATCAAAAAGCCATGCATTTCTGACGCAGAATTTTTGCTGATGGCGTATGGTAATCCTCACCAGCATCCCCGCGCATGATCTCAGGCCATCTGCACAAAGCGCCGGGTGTCGATGAGTTGTTGGGCATCGCCTAATTGGGCACGAAAATCTCCATGGGTTGCATAGTGGCCGCTATAGCGAAAGAGGGGCAGGGGTATAGCACTCATGACATGCTGTTCTTGCCAATACGATACAAGGACGCCACTCGTAATACGACACGGGATAGTCCGTAAGGTCCGCGCTTAACCGTATGGAAATCTCAGTCATCAGCAAAACGATATTGAGCCTTGTCAGAAAAGCAGATCGGTGTGCTTATCTTCGGCAATGCCTACCCCCACAATACCTACCCATTCAGAAACCCACACCATCTTTCCCGCGCTGATGCATGCCTGCAAGCATGCTCGCTGGGATGAGGCCGAGCACCTCGCTCTTGAACACCTACGTATAAACGGTCGAGATAGCAAACAAAACCCCGTCAGCATTCTGGCCCGCGCTGGCTTGGCAGTGGCTCTACGCCGCAGCGGTCAGTGTTATGATCATCAGCGACAATGTGAACCACTTCCTTCTTTGTGTGCTGCCTTGGCAACCCACGACCCCGCTCTGGCTCAGCAGTGTGCCTACCAATTGTTACAATTGCTGCGCTGTATTTTCAGCGATGACCACTATATCTGTCGGCATCTGTCAGCAGGTTCAGGCCCTATATCCAGAGATCACTAAAGCGCGACTGACGTGAGTACCGTAGCTGTCAGAATCGTTTGCCGCTGCAGCTCTACGCATAGCGCCATGGATTACCCAACACAGCCCAAAAACGGACCTCTTCATTTTTCGCGTCAGAAATATACCAACACTTTCCTTGATCATCAGATGTATCACATGAATGCCCCACACTTCTTTCACCACTGCTCACCCGAGGAACAATCATGACCGAAGGCACGCTCCCTCCTATAGTCATCGGCTGCCGAGTCTTTATTTGTGCCGATTCGTCTGAAACCTCTACTCATGATTTGATTCCAAGCCTACCCACATCCGTCGATTCTGAGCTGGTGGGTCGAGTCGGCCTGGTGGTCGAAATCTGTGAGGACGACGACACCGCGCAAATTTTGATTGACGGTGACACACATTGGGTGCCGTGGGGCCACCTACAGCGCTGTCCCAATATCGGCTGGGATTTTTGCCAAAAGCACATCCCTATGGAAGAAAGACTCCTTCTTGAGGCCTTTACCAACCTTGGGCGTCTCAGCCTCAGCCATGGCGTGAAACACCGTATTCTTCGCACCCTTCCAGATCTTGATCAGCGCATTCGCAAGCACTTGCTTCATCGCCTGCAGGCGAAGAGCACGACCCAGGCGACGACACCGCAAGAGGAGCTCTAACTATGACCGCATCATTTACTCCTGAAACTGGCCAGCGGATTACTGTGACCCGCCATAAAGGCCGCAGCGATTATCAGGTAGGTGAAAACTATACCGTTAGCTGCGTTGACTCGAGTGATCATACCTTGAAAGCCACTAATGCCGCCGGCAAGGAACTCGGCTGGATTAATTGGGATTGCGTGCGCCCTGCCGACACCATTGATTGGCTGTGGCTACGTGAGCAACTTTCCCCTGAGACAGTGCTTTTTCTTGAGGCATTTGATGGTCTCAATCATCTCATCTTTAATGACCAGCTTGCTGATGAAATCTTGCTTGAGCTGCCTGATTTGGAACAGCACATCCTTCGCTGTCAGGAATCCTCCCCGCCTTCTGTATCGCAATCGAGTCAGTCCCTATGATTACGACTTCCGCGCACATTCCTTCCCCCGCCAGTAGCCCTGCGGGGCAACGTTCACAAGCGCCATCGCAGCACCGTCGGCCGCAGCGAGTGTTGTTGCAAGGCTTTGCCAGTGACGAGCGCGAGAGTATTAGTGATCGTCTTCGCTTGGCCGCGGTAGAGGTTTCCGCTTTCCGCAGCGGGGTTGATGCAGTGGTAGTACCAAACAATTGTCCTGACGATCAGCGTCACCAGGCTGCCGCGAATGGACACCCCGTTTGGGAACTGAATCAACTCTTGGCTGGTACACCCGTGAGTACCGCGCAGCCTGCCTGGGAATTAGTCGATCAGACGCATATGCGCATCTTAGATCTGACCCTGCCGATTACAGCTCCCAGTAGCCATACACCTTCTGCCTCCCGCTTTCACCTGTGCTGCGGTGACACCGCCACCCTCACCACTATCCACCAAGTCATGCTGGCCGTGGCCATGGATTGGCCCTGCCTTTTGCAAGGGCCCACTGCTGCGGCAAAAACCACAGCCGTACTGTGGTCGGCCCATCTTCTGGGGCGACCGGTGCTGCGCTTGAACTGCTCTGGGCACAGTGATACGGGGGAGCTCATTGGGCGATTTCTTCCCCAATCCGGGTCGGGACATTGGCAATTCCACGAAGGAGCCGTACCCCAGGCCATGCGCCGGGGGCAGTGGTTACTGCTGGATGAGGTCAACCTTGCCGCTGCTGATGTGATCGAACGCCTCAACCCCGTTTTGGAACGGCCTAGTAGCCTAGTGATCAGTGAAAACGACGGAGCGCTCATCGGCCCTGGTGGCGCGGTGGTTCACACCGATTTTCGCTGTTTTGGTACCATGAATCCTGCCGCGTATGCTGGACGCAATCGCCTATCCCCCGCCTTCCTCGATCGCTGGTTAGCACAGACCTCGGTTCCAGATCCGGACTCTCTGGCCTATCGACAACTTCTGCACTTCTGGGCTACGGGCGAACAACCAGACATTCTCCTCCCCGGAGTGGGGTTTTTCCATGTCCCCCATAGCTCTCCGCCCTTTCCCTGTCTGCAAGCTGTCACGGATGACCTGAGCCAGGTTGCTGCCATGCATCATCACTTAATGCTGAGCACCACGGATCAGGATCTTGACGATCATCCCACCATCACCCGACGGTTGTTGCTGGCCTTGGTGCAGCGCTTTGCCGGGCTCTGCACCAACGGCGGCGATCCCCAACGGTCGCTGCGCCGCGCCATTGAAGAGGTCTATGTGCGACGCATGCCCAATGCCGCCATGCAAGAAGGCCTGCGCAAGGCCCTGCGTCTGCAAGGGCTTGATCTCGCATGATGAGCGTTCACGGGCACGGGGTGGCACTCCTGGTGGACGAGTTGGCAACCCTTGCCCGGCAAATCGCCGGGGTCCCTGGTTTAGGCTGTGACGCCTGCCCCCAGGCAGACAGCTGGAGTTTTAACTGGGTTGACCAACACATTACCATGCCCGAGAGCGACCTGCGCTGCTTGCCTGCGGATGAATGTCGGGCCCTGGTGCTGCATGAAGCTGGCCATGCTGCCCTCACCAGACTGCATCAGGTGGTGCCGATAGCCCAACACCGCAGCCATGCCACACTGCTCAATGTTTTTGAGGATACCCGCCTGGAAACCTGGCTCATGCGTGAGTCCAGCGATTTCGCCCGTTGGCTGCGGGCGGTCAACGATCGCCTGTATGCCGACACCGGTGAGCCTAGTCCCAGTCTCTGCCATGCCTTCGCCAACGAATGCCTCTTTCGCTGGTGGTTTGGCGAGGATCATGGTAGACCAGTGCCCCCCATGGCAGCTGCGGCCTTGTACGCCACCCGCCAAGCCCGCCATCAGCTCACCATCTGTATTCCCACCAGCAGCGGATTCTCCATCCCCACGATCGAGCTGCAACGTTGCCAACGACAATTTTGGGAGATTATTCGCCGCGATATTCTCCCCCATTGGCAGCGACTCCTGACCGAGGATCGCCGCCTGGGCAACCCTGCCCTTTCGCCGGCAAGCACCCCCCACATTGCAGGGATACTTCCTGACTCTGCCGCCCATAGCCCCTCACCCGGCCAAGGGGCCGCTGCCATTGCTGATGACGAGGCAAGTGACAGCGCCGCCATCGATTCAGATGACGCCAGTCCTTCGCAGACCGATGACCCAGGAACTATCCTGGGGCGCAGTCGGCAGCAAAGTTTGGCCACATACATGGGCGAACCCTGGGCCCAAGCATGGCGCGCCACGGCCCATCGTTCCCTGGCCCTGGCTGCGGTCTTACGTCGTCTGCACGCACCACACGGGACACAGCTTTCACCGCCAGGCCTCATGGGCAGTCACCTCCACTGGCCCTCGGTTGTGGCCAGCCAAGCCGACCCACGCCATCGCATGCGTCTGTGGCAACGCCGCACCCCCCGCACCACAGGAAATCGTCCAGCAGTGTGGCTCATGGTTGATCGCTCCCAATCCATGCGTGGTAGTGCCATGACTGCCGCCTGGCAAGGCATGGTGCTGTGCGCGGAAACCTGCGAACGCGCGAGCATTCCTTGGGGACTCAGCGTGTTCAATGAGGATCACCAGGTCTTACACCAACCTGGGCAAAGCCTCACCAACCCCCACCGCCGCTGGATGGGAGCCAATGGCGCCCATGCCGCTGGCGGCACCAATCTTACCCGCGCCTTAGATCAAGTCATTGGCCGCTTGCGCTCGGTCAGTGATGGCACTCGTTTAATCATCCTGCTCACTGATGCACGCCTCCCCAGAAGAGTGCTCCCTCGCCTACACGATTGCATTGAGCGCGCCGAAGCTTCTGGCGACACCTTGGTAACCCTCCTCTTGAAACGACCAGCCCCATCAATGCGTAACAGCTTCCCCCGTCACCAATGTATCAGCAATCCCACCCATATCCCTGAACGTTTGACGCTCTTACTGCGAGATTACTTAGGCTAAAATACAGCAAGCATACCTGCCTCAGAGGCACGCTTGACTGCAGTGTCATGGGCCATCAAGAGTGACCCCACAGTCCTTTATACCCTGAATAAGTCGACGCCGATAAGGCGGACAGGGAGCG
>REDP01000172.1 GCA_007693455.1 Planctomycetota bacterium
TGCCTTCGTGTCTCTGTGAGAACCTCACCCGCACTGGACCGCTACGCCGAAGCAGAAAATAGCCACGCATACACACGGATAAGAAAGCCAGATCAATCCATATACATCAGTGGCTCAGACCTGGCGTTCCGGCTCCAAGTCTTCTTCGCTATCCAGGAGGATGCTGGCACAGACCACGCGGAAGCCGGGGCACTGGGGGTCACTGAGTTGGATGCGGAGCTCCGTTTCGGCGCTGAGCCATTGGGGGTCGATGGCGACATCCAATAGGCGCGCGGCGTTTTCACCATCAGGGCGGCCCGGCAGGGCGATGCGCTGCTGGCCAATCCAGGCTTCGCCTGCGCCATGTGCCAGATGCTCTACCGCCAGGCGCAGGCGCGCCGCTACCGCTTTGCCTGCTTGGGTAATGGGCAGTTGAACGCTACTGACATAGGCCTGCTGCGCATCCACTGCCGTGAGGATTTCGGCGGCGTAGTATTGGCGGCGCTGGATGCCGGTGCGGCCTGCAAAACGGCCCTGTAAGGGAAAGCGTAAAAGCTGCACTTCACCTGCCTCAAGGCTCATGGCATAGGTAGCCTTGTGGGGTTCCACCGCCACGCCGCTCACCACCAACTGCATGCGGCCATCGTTCTGTTCATGACAGGCCAAGTGTTGTCCCGATATGAGCTGGCAGCCTTCGGGAGCATCCGCGTGGACCTGTACCTGGCGGGGAAGGCTGCTGCGGTTGAGCACCGCCACCACCAAGTCTTGGCCGGGACCCAGGTCATCCGGACGCGGACAACGAGGATCAGTGCCGTCGACGGTGGCCACCGTAAGAATCCCATCGTCGTCGCTCTGGCTGAGAAGCATACGTCCACGCAAGGCACGCATGCAGTCAAAGGCCACGCCTTCACCACTGTCCGACCACCAACTTCCGCCATAGCCAAAATGGGCGCAGTTGCGTGCTTTATCAGGCACCATGGCCAAGAGATGGATGACTTTATGCATGGCCCAGCGGCACTTCCGGCGATCGGCACCGCCGGTATCGTGTTCGGCCGCCTGGGGAACCGCTTGGGGGTCGGTGGCCGCTGCACATTCGCTATTCCAGCCGCTGAGATGCTTGCCGTGGCGAGTCATGGCATAGCAATCCACCAACTCATAGACTGCTGCCATTTTATCGGGGGCACCCCCATAATCATGATCACAAACCCCGTCAGCCACATGGATCAATGCATCAATGGTGGGGCGATAGAGTAATTCCCAAGCCGCCCAATGATCTTCGCTGGGGCGATTGCCCCAGCCAATAATCACCGTCGCCAATGGATCAACGTCTTTGCAGGCCTGGGCGCAGGCCAAGGCTGGCTGCACGTATAAGGGCACCATGGCACTGCCCGACCAATGGGTGAACTGGCTGTCATCGTACAGATGCCATGGGGTTACCGCGGTAAGTGCCAACTCGCCTTTATCACCCTGAATAGTGTAGGTGGCTCCGTCGGGGCAATCTTCAGGCGGATGCTGCGAAGGCTTCCAAGCCCCGCCATACACCGCATCCATACCCTTGTAGGGCGGAGCGTGCACGGGCGAATGCAGTTTGCCGTGGGCATCCCGCCCACGACGCCAATCGCGCGGGGAACACCAGTTCCAGGCTGGTTTCGTATAGGTTTTGCTCCAGCGCAAGTGCGGTACTGGCTCACCGTCATGAGCGATATGGGCTATGGCCCCCTCTTGCGCGGCATCTAGATCGTACAAATGCGGAATATAATTTGCGCGATTTCGGTTGGCCCAATTGAGATAGGGTTCGTTCCAATATTCCAACACCACATGCTGGCCGTGCTCTTGGGCCTGCTGAGCGAGATCGCGGCCGGCGGCAGCAGATTGCTGCCGCCAATCGGGATGGGTGAGACGCGGCGAAGGCCGCACTCGATCACCCAAGGTATGGAGGACAAAGGCCTCGCCTTCCTGGGGCGGTGCGTAATCGGCGCGCAAGCCGGTGTGTTCAATACGACGACTGGATCCCAGGCGATAGCGAGCCACGTGCCCGGCTGGAAGATTGAAGGAGCCAAAGACACCTGGTGATACCGCGTTGGTATCCTCGACCCGCAAGGCCTGGCTGAACACGCGCACCTGAGCAGTGGCAGCCGGGGCAGGTGGCGGGAGCAGCTGTAAGTCAGTCAGGGTAAACGACACACAGCCAATGCCCAAGGGGTTACACACACCCACCGCAATCGCGGTAATACCCTGGCCATCCATAATCCCCACGCCGTCCACATGACTTTCCCCCTGGGGGGCAAACCACTCGGCTGGAAGCAAATCTGCCAGGGTAATTTCATTACTGCATACAGGCTGCGCCAAGGAGCAAGCCCAGGACTGGGCATACCAACATTGACCCTGGCGCTGCACCGCAACCACCACGCCAACATCCCGCCGCGGCTGCGCAGTTCGAATGCCAATACGCAAGCGACTTCCCCGCTCCCAAGACAGGGGTGCGGGCAAACGCTGCACCGCCCAGGCCGCTTTGTTCCAATTGACCCGCTGCGAGCCCAAATCGGCGGCAAACGCCATTCCAGATTTCGTCCATTCACCCGCCCCTTGCCAGGGCGCCAAGCGCAAGCAATCAGTCATACGCGTAGACTAGCAATCCGACGACACAACCAAGGGTGAACCGGAGGGAGGAAGCAGGGCGGGGCTAAAGCTCGCCCCCGCGACCACTGATCTCCTGATTGGCCAGCAGGAAACGCCCCCTATGGGCACCTTTTTGCACTAAAAATATGCCTTGCGAAGTAGGCACGCCTTTCCATGGCGAGCTTTGAGGCGCCTAGAGGGAGGGAATAGAGTAGCGCACAGTGCCTCACCACTCTCCGCACTTATGCGCTGGCTATAAGCAAGTGCCATTCCGCCAAGCTTGCGCGGGGTGATGTCCCACACGCACCAGCCCATAAAAAAAACCAGCACAAAGGAATAATCCTTGGCTGGTTGATTCGGTATGCGCTGGTAAAAGTGGTTACCCCACCGGGATTCGAACCCAGACTAACAGAACCAAAATCTGTTGTGCTACCGTTACACCATGGGGCAGTGTGCTCCGCCGTGGACGCAATGCTGCGGCGGAGGGAATGTTATGTAGCTCCCCTGTCAGGCGTCAAGCCATGGCTTGGCGGCACTGTCCCAGGTCAGGGTTCCCTGAGGAAACCACAGCGCCAATTCACGTTCGGCACTCTCTAAACTATCGCTGCCATGCACCAGATTGGCACCCATGGAACAGCCCAAATCACCACGAATGGTTCCAGGAGCCGCCTTGCGGCCATCGGTGGAACCCATGAGATTCCGCACCACTGCCACCGCCTCATTGCCGCGCACGGCCAAGGCCACCAGGGGCGAGGAGGTAATAAAGGACAGAATGGCCGGATAGAAGGGCTTTTCTTTGTGTTCGGCATAATGCTGGCCCACTACGTCCTCGGGGGCTTGCAGCATCTTAAGGCCGACAATTTGCAGACCCTTGCGCTCAAAACGGGCTATAATCTCGCCCATCAAGCCGCGCTGCACCGCGTCAGGTTTGATCAGCACTAATGTGGTTTGCTCGCTCATGGCGCAACTCCTTAACCATGGTAACCATAGGAAGGCGCGCAATGTGCGGCCCCCTGGCCCCAGGTCAAGCGTGGACCCCGCGCCAGTGACAGGGTGTGGCAGCACCAAAGAAGATCACGACGGAGAAGCGAGAAGACGAGCGTACTCCTCCAACACCTCATCGGAGTGCCGTAGCAGTTATCGACAGCGAACGCCGAGCGAGCGAAAATTCAGTGCAAGCGTTGAGTCAAGCGCGATCGAAAGCGGGATCAAGACTGTTTCAGCCTTCTTGGATAAGGCGACTCAAAGCTCACCTTGGGTAAGGAATTTCCGCTTCGCGGCGCATGCTTTTAACGCAAAAAGCGCCCTATTCAGGTCGTTTTTGCAGGCCGATCAGGAGATCGGCGGTCCCGGGGACGAGCTTTGAGCCACCCTGCTCGCAAGCCCACAAGCGAAAAACGACACCCTTCCCTTCTTCCGCACTCCAGCAGCGTGATGCAAGGCGAAAGCCATGGCCAGGGAGTTGCCATTGGCTCGCAGAGGCCCTGGCATAGATTGATGGGCCGCGCGCATTCATGAGAGGAGTCGCCCGTGTCCACCCCCTTGGTTGTCATCTGCGCCGTCGGCCTCACGCCGGAGCACATTGGCCCCCATGTGCCCACCCTCCAGACCCTGGCCGACAAAGGCCGAATGGAGCCCCTAGCACCCAGCTTGCCAGCAGTCACCACCACCGGGCAAAGCTCCATGCTCACCGGCGTATCGCCGCAGGAGCATGGCATCGTTGGCAATGGCTGGTACTTCCACGATCTCGCCGAGGTGTGGCTATGGCGGCAGTCAGAGGCCCTGGTGCAAGCCCCCATGCTGTGGGACAATCTCAGCCTCAACGGCAAGCCTGCCAAAGTGCTCAAGCATTTTTGGTGGTACGCCATGAACACCAGCGCCCAGGCCACCGTCACTCCCCGTCCGGTCTATCATCACGACGGCCGTAAAAGCCCCGATTGCTACGCCTATCCCCCGGAACTGAAAGCCGCCATAAGCCAGCGCCACGGCACCTTCCCCCTCTTCAACTTTTGGGGACCGGTAGCCGGCCTGGCCTCCAGTCAGTGGATTGCCGAAAGCTTTACGACCGCCTACGACCAGCAGCAGCCAGACCTCTCCCTGGTCTATCTCCCCCATCTCGACTATGACCTGCAGCGCTTTGGCCCGCGCGGCGATCATCTGGCGCGCAATCTGGCCGAACTGGATGGCTGCATCCGCATCGTCAGTGACCACGCCCAGGCACACGGAGCCCGAGTGATGGTGGTGAGTGAATACGGCCTGGGAGCCGTGGACCACGGTACTTTCATCAACCGCTTCCTACGCGAACAGGGCTACCTCTCGGTAACCAGCAACCTTGCCGGAGAACTCTTAGACCCCGGCACCAGCCGCGCCTTTGCCGTCTGCGACCACCAATTGGCCCATGTCTATGTCGCCAAGCCCGAGGATCGGGAGGCCGTGCACCGCGCCCTAATGAGCCTCCCTGGCATTGAGCGCTGCCTCATGGGCAGCCAGCGCAGCGAATGGGGCCTGGACCACCCGCGCAGCGGCGACATTGTCTGTATGGCCGAAGCCAATACCTGGTTCTGTTACGATTATTGGCTGGAAGACGCCCATAAACCGGACTTTGCCCACTGCGTCGAAATTCACAAAAAACCCGGCTACGACCCTCGTGAACTCTTCTTCGACCCCCGCGGCGGCAAACGCCGGGCACTCACTGCCCTTATACGCAAAAAACTCGGCCTGCGCTATATGCTCAACCCCGTCCCCCTGGACGACCGCCTGGTACGCGGCAGCCACGGCCGCCCACCCGCCCGGCCGGAAGAAGGCCCCATCCTCATCTGCCCAGACCCTGATCTGGTCAATGACCACCCCCGCCACGAGGATGTGGCGGGAATGATCGTTAAACTCCTCCAGAAAGATTAATTCCGAAGGGCCACTGAGATGAATTCACCAGCTTGACTGAGCGTCTCCATCCCGCGAAAAGGATCACCTGCTTGGCCAAATCACTCAGCGAAGTCTGAGCGTTGCTCGATTCGCTTTTTCATATCCAGCCACAGTTCCTGCATTTCCTCAGAGAGATCCAGGCTTTCCACCGTGATTCGAGGGAATATGTGCGCTCCATGGCGACTCAGCATTACCGCCAAAAACATTCGATCAACTACTGGGTCGGTGAGAATGGCGCGCAGTGATTCATCACTCCAATCGTCAGGATTGCCATAAAATAACGCGATCTGTGCCGGGACCCCTGGCACGCATCGCAGTTCATCCATATGCGAACGCAAGTCTTCAGGGAGCTTGAGGTCATCGCTGGTTTCTTCGATATAGAATTCAAGAATTAGCGCGCGATGGGTTGCTCGAAGGCGAGAGAAATGCTCCGAGTGCAGCATCCTTTCCGCCGTTCCGGCAGGGAGGAAGGCCATTAACAGCACTAGCCGAGAATACGAAATCCAAGGGTCCAGCTCAGACATAATAATCGGAGCCAAATCGACCTCCACCTCTTCGAGGGACAGGTAGAGAGGTCCGTATATTTCAAGAGCATCGGGACCTCGCAGTAACAAGGACACGGTGGCCCTCAGGGCCGTCTCCTGATCTTCATAGTGGGTGATGGCCGCAAGACCCAAGTATTGAACATGAAAATAATCCGAAAGAGCAAGCATTTCATGGCGAACGTCAGCGCGACGGAGCATATCTGCATCCATAACATCTCGCGCTTGCCAAGCCGCCTCTAAGGTAAGTTCTTCCATACGTTCGCCGAGCTCAGTATCTAATGCAGACCAGTTGGCAACCATCGCCCAAGCCTGCAGGGGCAAAGCCAGTACCAGGAATAGCGGGATCATACGATGCATGGCACCCTCTTTTCTTTAGCTGATTCTAGCACCACTAACACGATAGAGCAACACAAACGCCAGCTATCTGCACATCAGTCCAAGACCAGTTTCAACTCCGACCCGCTCTCCACGATTCCATGTATTTTTCGGCATAGTTGTATCATTACGCTCAGGGCGTAGCGATCTGGGTAGGCGTACTCCAACAGCGATAGGATCTCCCCTAAGAGTCGGTGAGACTCGTGACTGGTGTATGCATAGCGCCTTGCGTGGTCCGTTGTCACCGCAGTCAAGAGCGGGTGTTCACCTTCATTGATATGATCAAGAATGATGTGCGTTAAATGGGCAGGCAACTCTATGGCATCATCCAAAGATGATTCATAGAAATCCATATTGCCGAGAAGTTTTTTCACCACCGTATTCCACCACGACGCCTTAGCTGTTACGTAATTTCACCTTTGCCACCGGTTTGGGGGCCATGCGGGTGCCGCGGGCGCTGACCCCGCAGAAGTCCACTTGCTCCAGGTCGAAGGTGGCTTCGGTGACCCGCTGGCGCTTGGCAGCGACAAAGTCCATATGTACGGTGCCGCTGGCTTCGCCCTCGATCAGTCGATCCAGCTTGCCGGCCCGGTCTTTAATTAGCTCATATTCACGGCCGCGGGTAAAACGCTCAATCCGCACTTTTTTGGCAAAGGCATTTTTTTGTTTATCACGGTACAATACGGTAAATACCAAGCCTCCCGATTCAGGCATGACCCCAGCCCAGATGAGCTTTCCGGGAACCAAGAATTTTTCTTCCGGGGCGATAACGCGATAGCTGCCGTCATCGGAGATGAGGAGGATCTTATCAAACTCGCTTACCTGCATGGCAAAGAGATCGCCACGGACACTGGTGCCAAAGAATCCCGATGATTTATCATAGCTGCATTTGAAGGCCGCCCGGGCGACAGCTTTTTTATCCACCACTTCAAAGGTGGTGATTTGCGTCCGTCGTGGGAAATCAGCACCGTACTTGTCGAGGATCCCTTCCAGGTAAGCTATTACGGTTTTGGTGAGCTGCTTGAGCTTGGCGCGCACCGCCTTGATCGCCTTGACGATATCATCGATTTCCTTGCGGTTTTTATTGATGTCAAATAAGGAGATGCGGCGAATGGGGATTTTGAGTAGGCGCTCTACATCCTCATCCAATAAGTCGCGTACAAACAGGTGCTTGAAGGCATCCATGCCATCCAGCACTTGTTGATGGACTTCCTCCCCGGTAGTAGCTTCTTCAATACGTTTATAGACGCGGTTTTCGATAAAGATCTGCTCAAGAGTGAGCCAGTGTTGTTTGTCGAGTAGATCGCTGAGTTCCAACTCCAGCTCGGCGCGAATCTGGTCGCGCAAATGGACGGTGAGTTCATGCAAGGCGTCGGTGACCGTAAGCACCACCGGATGCCGGTCGCGAATGACGCAGATTGCCGAGCTCCAGGACACCTCACAGAGGGTCCAGGCATAGAGCTGAGGGATAACTTCGTCGGCGTACACGCCACGCGGCAGAGCCAGTTCAATCTCAACCCCTTCAGTGGTGTAATCGTTAATACCACCGATTTTCACCTTGCCCTTTTGCACCGCCGCCTCAATGGAGGAAATCACCCCCTCGGTGGTGGTGCCAAAGGGAATTTGAGTAATGGCAACAGTTTTATCACCGCGGGCCTCAATGCGCGCGCGCACTCGTATTTTTCCCGCACCATCGGCGTACTCACTGACATCCATGAGCCCGCCATGAATAAAGTCGGGATAGAGCTCAATGGGCTCATTGCGCAGTAGTTTGACCTGGGCCTCCAGCAGTTCGCGTAGGTTATGGGGCAAGATCTTGGTACTCATACCAACACCAATACCTTCGTTACCCAAGAGCAGGACCGGAAGTTTTACCGGCAACCACGATGGCTCATCGCGTCGGCCATCATAACTTTTTTGCCAGGTGGTGAGGCGTTTATTGAACAGGGTTTCCCGCGCCAATGGGGTTAAGCGGCATTCGATATACCGCGCTGCCGCAGCACGGTGTCCGGTGAGTACCGAGCCAAAGTTCCCCTGTTTTTCGATAAAATATTCTTTATTTGCCAAGACCACCAATGCTTCACCAATGGATGCGTCGCCATGGGGATGCAGTTTCATGCACTCACCAATCACATTGGCCACCTTGTGAAACTTCCCGTCGTCCATGCTATGCAGGGTATGCAAAATACGTCGCTGTACGGGCTTGCAGCCGTCGCGCAGTTCCGGGATGGCCCGGTCAACGATAACATAGCTGGCATATTCAAGGAAATTCTGCCGCATGAGCGGTTCAACGGTGGTCATAGATCACTCTCCAGACAGATCAGGATCGATTGGCGCGGTTTAGGCGATGTCGGCAATGAGGTTGTTTTCAATAAAGGTACGGCGCTCTGGTGTATTATTGCCCATGTAAAACTCGAGGGCCTTGGCCACTTCACCGAGACTGCCTAAGTCAACGGGCACCAAGCGGATGTCATCGCCAATAAACTGGCCAAACTCTCTGGGCGAAATTTCACCCAAACCTTTAAAACGGGTTATTTCATGGTTTTTAATACGTTTTTGCGCATCATGGCCTTCTTGCTCGGAATAGCAGTACACCGTCTCTTGTTTGTTGCGCACGCGATACAAGGGTGTTTCCAAGATAAAGACATGGCCATGCACCACCAAATCTTCAAAATAGCGCAAGAAATAGGTTAACAACAGATTGCGAATATGCATGCCATCCACATCGGCGTCGGTGGCAATCACCACCTTGTTATAGCGCAGGCCGCTAATCCCATCTTCAATACCCAAAGCGCGCATAATATTGTAGAGCTCTTCATTCTTATATACCGCATCCAATTTCATGCCGTGGCAATTGAGCGGCTTGCCTTTCAGGGCAAAGATGGCCTGGGTATAGACATCTCGACTTTGTGTCATGGCACCACCGGCTGAATCGCCCTCGGTGAGGAAAATCGTAGTGTCTTCGGCGCGGGAATCCTTATCTCCCAAATGCACTTTGCAGTCGGTGAGCTTGGGAATGCGGATGGCGACCTTCTTGGCGCGCTCTTTGGCCTGCTTTTTAATCGATGCCAGCTCGGTGCGGATACGCTCATTGGAGCGTACTTTTTCCAGGAGTCGTTCCGCATCAGCCTTATTGCGGTGCATCCATACCACCACCGCTTTTTTGACGGCATCGACAATCCATGAGCGCACTTCGGTTGAACCGAGTTTGTTTTTGGTTTGCGACTCAAAGACCGGATCCTGCATTTTGATCGCCACGGCACCAATGAGGCCATCGCGGACATCTTCTCCAGCAAAGTTCTTTTTGGCAAACTCGTTGACACCCTTGAGCACGCCTTCACGGAAAGCGCTTTGATGGGTGCCGCCGTCATTGGTGTACTGGCCGTTGACGAAGCTATAGTAGGTTTCCCCGTAGTTGCCGGTGTGGGTAAAGGCAAATTCCAGACGTTCTTCGCGATGATGAAAGATGGGGTAGATCGTTTCTTCTTCGCCCAATTCCTCGCGCAGCAGGTCAGCCAGGCCATCCTTGCTGACCAGGCGCTCGCCATTGAAGATGAGAGTCAAGCCGGCATTGAGATAGGCATAATAGCGCAAGCGGCGGCGAATATAGTCTTCATTCCACTTGATCTTGGGGAAGATCTCCGGGTCTGGGCGAAAGGATACCAAGGTGCCATTGGGGTCCGAGGCTTTGCCCCCCTGTTCGTTGGTAATCTTGCCCTGGGTAAAGGTAGCGCGCTTGTATTTGCCATCGCGCCAGGAACACACTTCAAAATGCTGGGACAGAGCATTCACCGCCTTGGTGCCCACGCCATTGAGGCCCACCGAGAATTGGAAGACATCGTCGTTGTACTTCCCGCCGGTATTGATTTTGGACACACAGTCCACCACCTTGCCCAGAGGAATACCGCGACCGAAGTCGCGCACACTCACCGTCTCCCCGTCAAAGGTGATCTCAACCTTCTTGCCAGCACCCATAATGAACTCATCAATGGCATTATCGATGACCTCTTTGATCAGCACATAGATACCATCGTTGGGATTGCTGCCATCGCCAATACGGCCAATGTACATACCGGTACGCAGGCGAATATGCTGCAAGGGGTCCAGGGTCTGGATTGCCTTTTCATCATAGGCTACCGATGTCTTTTTTGCCATTGTCGCTCCTTGCCCAAATGCCGTGTCTGGAAAACCACCCCCAGATGGCCAGCCCTGTAAGTTCTCATATCGCTCGGTCAGTGCATCCACATTGTCTCAATACCCAGCGAACGTTTGGCAGGGTGAAGCCGACTATGCCTGGGTCAAGCGTGCACCAGGGCTGGGATGGCTTTGGCTGCGACACTCACGGCGGCCCCATGGAGCACGTATTTACATGACAGCACCGCCTTATAGAGTAATTATTAAGTATGTCGAATATGCATTCACCAGATCCCAACAATACGGAACATCCTGAGGTGAAGTTATATCGGGACCTCCTGGCGCAACAGACCGAGCTTATGGTGCAAGTCGATGATCAGGGACGGTTTATATTTGTCAGCGACTCATACTGCCAGCTTTTCGGCAAGCAACGCGAGGAGCTTCTCGGCCAGTCATTTATGCCATTAGTGCATCCAGATGATCAGGACGCCACCCAGCGCGCCATGCAGGCACTATGGAGGCCTCCCTACCAATGCTACCTAGAACAACGGGCACTCACTCGCAGGGGTTGGCGCTGGCTGGCATGGCGAGATCGCACCATTCTCGATGCCCAAGGAGTGCCGCGTTCGGTTATTGGCACTGCCATTGATATCACCGAACGCAAACAAGCGTTAGCTGCTCTCCAGGAAAGTGAAGAACGCTATCGACAACTTTTTATGCACATGCAGGAAGCCTTTTGCCTGCAGGAAACTATTGTCGATGAACATGGTGCTCCCTGCGACAATCGCATTCTTGCGGTGAATCCTGCCTTTGAGTTACTCATGGGCATGCCCGCAAGGGAACTAAAAGGCAAGCGGATTAAAGAGATCTTCCCTGAGATTGAAGAGTTCTGGGTTGTCACCTTTGGCGAAGTCGCTCTTACTCAGCGCCCCACTAGCGTGGAACATTTTAGTGCCGTTCGTAATCGCCATTATCGTGTCAGTGCCTACTCACCTCGCCAAGGGCAATTTGCTGCATTTGTTAACGATGTCACTGAGGCAGTACAGCAATCCGAAGCCCAGCACCTATTGGATCAACGCATTCAAAAAACTCAAAAACTGGAGGCATTAAGCCTGCTGGCCGCTGGGGTTTCACACGATTTTAACAATATACTTATGGCTATCATTGGCCACGCAGACCTCGCCCATAATGCACTTTCTCAGGGCAAAGGCACGCAGGCCGTGGTGCATATGAACGAAATACGCAGTGCATCACAGCGCGCTCGAGAACTCTGCCAGCATATGATGTCCTTTGCTGGATCCTCCAATCCAGCACCCCAGGACGAAGTCGATCTGCAATCACTCATTGCCGAAATAACCCGCTTTCTCAGCAGCATCATTGAACCACATGCTGAAGTTCACCTGGATTTGGCCCCTAATATACCACCCGTTATCGGCGATGCCAACGCTTTGCGACAAGTAATCATGAATCTCATCACCAACGCTCGGGATGCCATAGGTACAGATCGGGGAAGGATTATCATTTCCTTGCAAGAGCTCTCATCGAGTGCAACCCTACCGGCTGAAACCGTTTTATCACGTGATTTGAGCTTGGCCACATACGCCGTCATTCAGGTATGCGACAACGGCATAGGCATGAGTGAACAGGTGCAAAATCGCATATTTGAGCCTTTTTTCTCAACCAAAGATGATGGCAAAGGTTTGGGGCTAGCGGCTACTCTGGGAATCATTAATGCCATTAAAGGCGACATCCATATAGCCAGCACACCCGGCCATGGCACAGTCATCAGTTTATTTCTGCCGATACACCCCAAGCCCTCCGCCATCGACAACTACGACAACACCCCTTCCATTTCTGAGGCTCATCGCGTAGACGGACATATTCTCTTTGCCGACGATGATCCCATCTTACGAGAGCTGGGGAAAAACATGATGGAAAGCATGGGCCTGAGAGTTACCGTTTGCAGCAATGGGATTGAAGCGCTGGAAATCTATGATTCCCACCCTGAACCGATTGATGCTATTATTCTCGACATTTCCATGCCGTATATGGGCGGCATTGCCTGCGCGCAAACGTTGCGCAATAACGGTTACACAGAAGGCATCATTCTTTCAAGTGGATATGATTATGACGCCCTTGAAATACCTGATACCACTATCCATAATGGGATCCTTGAGAAGCCGTACTCAATGGACACCCTGCAAACCATTTTATGCTCAGTGTTACATTCATAAAATATTCGACAGCAGAGTGCATAGACAATTCCACCCAGGCACATTTGCCAACCTCAGCTGCAGTGAGAACACGGCGTAGGCAACAGGAGCTAGGCAGCACTGCCGTCATACAGCGACATCATTCCGCGGAGAACTAAGCTCTTATCCACATGCCAATCCTGCGACATCGCTGTTGGTATTATCTCCATACCACCGCCACTGGCCACAACACGGTCAATCCCCGAAGATCTCCGTATTTCCTGCAGGCAGGCCTCTACCATAGCAGGATAGCCCATTTGCATGCCTGCGAGCAAGGCTGCCTCGGTATTATCGGCTAAAGGGTTGATCGACTCGTGGCTGTCCTGATCCTGGAGTTGCTGGGCTATATTGGGCAAGGCTGGAGCAGCTCGATGGAGCCCTGCCAAGCAGGCTCGATAGCCAGGAAGAATAACGCCCCCCAAAAACTGCGGGCCCTGTCGCCATGCGGTAATGGTCGTGGCAGTGCCAAAATCGCAGACAATGGCCGACTCATCTCGCGCCGCTGCCCAGCCCGCACAACAGCGATCAATACCGCATCGGGCATATTGCCCCATTTCGGGCAGAGGAATATCATCCCCCAGTATGTGTATTTGATGCTGCAACCACCCCAGACGACGAGCGTCATGGATAACCGCCTGTACCTGACGGGCTGCCCCGGCTAACAGAATGGTGCTCCGCGAGGGAGGCACGGCATCAAGGATGAGTGAGGGCTGAACGGCCGTTTGCAGGGCTGTGCAGCGCCCGCCTTGTCGACGCTGTAGATACTTATATCGGGTATTCCCACAGTCGATGACGAGGAGCACAGAGTCCATGTTTATATTCCCGTTGAGCCAAAACCACCCACTCCACGGGCGCTGTCATCAAGGGTTGCGACTTGCTGCCACTGCACACGGAATACGGGTGCCAGTACCAATTGGGCAATTCGCATACCGCGCTCAATGGTAAACGACGCGTCACCGTGATTGATTAAGAGCACCTTGATCTCTCCGCGATAATCGGCATCGATGGTCCCTGGTGTATTCAAGCAGGTGACCCCCTGTTTATAGGCAAGTCCCGACCGTGGGCGGACCTGAATTTCCCAACCTGGAGGCAAAGCAATACACATTCCACTGGGCACAAGGCAGCGCTGCCCTGGGGCTAATACCATTGCCTCAGTACATGCGGCAAGCACATCCATACCCGCTGCCAGATCAGTTTCATAGTTGGGTAAGGCTAGGCCAGCAAAATGATCGAGGGTGGTAACTGCTACCGGGATTGAGGACATTCCGCACTCCTTGCATAATGCACTGTGACAGAGGTTTCCATCAAGGGCTTGTGAAAAGGTATGATTTCAGCTACCGAGTACCCCAATCACGCCGCCTACCGCCGCGATGATTCCCCTTGATGATCAACTCCAGGAGGCGAATATGATGTAAATGCCGATAACTGCACAATGCTTGATCGCCGCCTTTACCGAACTGATTAGCAAACGGGCTGTCCTCGACCAGGAGCACATCCCGCGCCTGGTCCAGTTCGCTACTGCTGCTGGGGTGCATGACCACAGCAGTCTCGTGCAATGGGTACGTAATACAAAAAAGGTTACCGAAGCTTTACGCAGTAATCTCCTTGATGCTTTACGTGTACCGCTTCAGCCCCACTTTGGGCCGCACACCGTCATCGGCCATCTCGCTGAGGGTGGAATGGGAGATGTTTGGCTTGCCATCAGCGATCACGAAGAACTGTCGGTGATCAAAACGCTCTTGCCTGAATTGCGCACAGATGATGAATTTGTCTTACGTTTTCAACGCGAGGTGGAGATTACCTCGCGTTTTACCAACCGCTACTTGGTGCGCTGTCTTGATCATGGTCAGGCTGATGACAGTGTATTCATCGCCCTTGAATATGTTCCTGGCGGCGATTTGCATAATCTCGTTTGCTCACGACAGCATCTTGATGAAGACGAAGTCCTGCGCATCGGTCAGCAAATCGCCTTAGGACTTGTTCAGGCCAATGAATTGAATCTGGTGCACCGCGATCTAAAACCAGAGAACATTCTTATCAGCGATTCTGGCGATGCCAAAATCGTCGACTTTGGCTTGGCGCGTACGACTAATGCTGACCGCACCGTTTTAACCCTTGCTGGCTCAACAGTGGGTACGCCCGACTATATGTCGCCAGAGCAAATCCACGGCGATCTTCATCTCGACATTCGCTCGGACATTTACGCCGTAGGGTGCGTGCTGTTTTTCTGCCTCGCTGGGCACCCTCCCTTTGAAGGTGACAGCATTGATATCATGCGGGCACACATAAGCAGCAAAGTACCTGATATTCGTCGCATTAACAAGAGCGTTGGCCGGCGTTTGCGCAATATCATTGAAACCTGCATGCAAAAAGAACCCTTAGCCCGCTATCAAAGTCCCGATGATCTTGCGGAAGCCTGTGCCCAAGCCTTAGAGAAACGAGGAACACGGCGTTTCGATACTTCCATCACGGGCTTTACACGCTCGGAAGTGCTACCTCCGGCACAGTTTACCGAGGAAAGTATTGTCGATATTGCTGATGTTGATTTATCCGAAGAGGATAATGACATCGCCGTACTGAGCTCCCCACGACCACACAGCCAACCGGACTGGATTGTCTTGCGTCATCAATCCAGTAGTCGCTGTGTGCACCTCTTTCGCCGGGATAGCCTGATAATAGGCAAGTTACGGGCGGAGCCTGTAGACCTCTGCCTACGATATTACCCCAAAGAAGACTATACCCCCGAGAATAGCCGCGTTTCTCGCCAGCACTGCCGCTTGGATGCCACACCTGGTGAGAGAATCTCCATTACCGATCTTGGCAGTACCAATGGACTTCTCGTCAACAACACACGCATACCAGCCCACACTGCCTGGCCACTGAGTGAAAATGAGGCCTCCGTCGTAAGCATTCCCAAATCTCTCGTGTGGATGGTGAAGCCCCTTATGGGACGTGGCGTGATTATACATCGTCCACGCAACTACAGCGAAACCGCCTATGCCATGATATGGTCAAGCATATCCATTGGCGGGGATGGCTGCGATATTCGCCTGCCCGGAGATAGCCAGGCAGATATTACCTTACGGCCCATCGAGGATGGCTGGGAATATTTTTCAGCGGGTAATTGGCAGCCGTTATTACCCAATCAAACCTACGATGGCTGGCAGGTAAGTGCTGGCTGCTATGACGACTTCGCGTAATTTGGATCCAATCCACGATTACCGGAAGAACGCTATTTTTAGGCCTGAGATCCTAAAATGCATCTGCACGCGCAATTGCGCGTAGCATGGCCTGGGCCTTATTAAGGGTTTCCTGCCACTCTTTTTCAGGATCCGAATCAGCCACGATTCCAGCTCCAGCCTGCACATGCACTTGGTCCTCATGGAGAATGGCCGTACGCAGGGCGATACAGGTATCGAGATTTCCTCGGAAATCTATGTACCCCACAGCCCCTGCATAGGGGCCGCGTTTCACTGGCTCGACGCTATCAATGATTTCCATGGCTCGGATCTTGGGAGCCCCAGAAACCGTCCCTGCGGGATGTACTGCCGCCAGGGCATCCAGGGCATCGCAGTCTTCGCGCAAGGCACCACTTACATGGGAAACAATGTGCTGCACGTGGGAGTAGCGCTCAACAGTCATTTGTTCATCCAAGCGCACACTGCCTGGCGTACACACCCGCCCCACATCATTGCGCCCCAAATCAATCAGCATCACATGTTCGGCGCGTTCCTTGGGATCAGCAAGCAGCTCTTCGGCGAGGGCGTGATCTTCAGCGGCTGTGCGCCCACGATGAATGGTGCCCGCAATAGGTCGAACTGCCACCCGCCCCCCTTCAACAGTAACTAATATTTCAGGACTGGCGCCGACTAAACTTGTTGCTCCTAATCGGAGATTAAAAAGATACGGTGAGGGATTGAGGCTACGAATGGAGCGATACACCTGCAGTGGGCTTACGGTTAAGGCTGCCGACAAGCGCTGGGAAGGAACCGCTTGGAAAATATCACCAGCCCGGATGTAGTGCTGAATCTGCTCCACAGCATCAATAAACGTGTCGTGACTCGTATGATGCTGCACAGCAAGCGGCTCTGGATCGGTTGGTTCAACCAAACGCGGGGCAGAGGGCCAGCGCAGGCGGTGCTCCAATTGCTTTAGCTCCAATTGAGCAGCGGCATAGGCCTGTTCCACATCACCACCATTGCGCATATCGAGATGGGTTATGAGCAGTAAATGGTTAAAACTATGATCAAAAACCAGCACCGTATCAAAATGCATGAGATGCACATCCGGTAATTGCAACTGATCTTCGGGGACATTGGGCAGATGCTCGACTTCACGCACAAAGTCGTAGGAAAAATAGCCCACTAAACCACCACTAAAGCGCGGCAAGCCCTCCACATCAGGAGTGCGAAATTGCGCCATATACGCACGCACGGCATCAATCGTACCACCGGCAAGTGGCTCACCGGCCCCCTGCTCAGGACCATCACCAGGGTAGAGAACCAGCGAACCATTACGGCCCACCAGATGAGCCCGCGGCGATACTCCCAGCATACTATAACGGGCTACCCGTTCGCCACCTACCACGCTTTCAAAAATAAACCCATAGGCGTCGTCTTGGAGACGCTCTAAAGCCCCTACAGGCGTGAGATCATCGCACACCAGACGGCGATACACCGGCAAAAGGTTATAGCCCTGGCGCATCCACTGCTGACAGGTGTTGGGTTCAGGTACCATCATACCAAGGGTGTACCGCGGGCATAGATGAAGGCAATCGCTGGTAGCCCCTGCGCTACGCCGCGAATCAAGGCTCAACATGGAGAAGGAATGCCCGCTTCGCGAGACCTAGTTTTAGAGCAAAAAAAGTGCATTGAGGGCGTTTTTTCTAGTCAATCAGGAAATCTAAGGCCCCAGGGACACACTTCGCGAAAAAAAACTTTACCTATAACTCCCTGTAGATGGGCAGCTGCAAAGGGATTGCACCAGACCTTGGCAAGCTACTGTGCTGACCAAACCACCTCCAACATCCAGCCCCAGTAGCACAAGGACTCCCATGAGCGATCGGCACGACTATCTTCTGGACACCTACCTCGCCCTGCATGATTCCCCCATGCAACAACACTTCCGGCGTGTAGCCCCCATGCCCTTTGGCGTGGTATTTCTGCCCTGGGAAGGGCTCACAGAGGAAGAGCTACGTCGCCATTATCGCCTGATGAAAGAACTGGGTTTCACCAATCTCAAGCAGATCATGGAAGGGCCGGGCTGGAGCAAGGAGCGCCTCCTCACCATTGCTTTGGAAGAGGGCATTATTCCGTTCTGGTACGGTGAAGGCGGTTGGGAGCCGATCAGCGATGAGCTATGCACCCAACTGGGCATTGATCCCACGCTTCCCATGAGCGAACTGCGTCAGCATCCCGCGATGATTGCCCATCAAACCGAGGTGCTGCGCAAACGCATTGATTATAAACCTATTAAACTGGATCTCGGCATCGCTTCTATTGTCTTTGGCTACCAAGGATCTGGCGAGGCTGTTCCGATTAGCAATGACCCCGTATTGATTGATGAGCTCAAAGAAGCGTTTGTCGCCTGGTGTCGCGAGCAATATGGGGATATAGAAGCCCTTAATGATGCCTGGAACACCCGCGAAGTGGGCATTAGCCCCGGCTGCCAACCTTTTACCAGCTGGGAAGACTTCGACCCGGATCGCCACAATAATCGCGAATACCGTCGTATTCGTGATATTCTCCGCTTTAAAGCAGATACCATCCTGGCGCGCCTACGCAAACGCTGCGAAGCCAATGCCGAACGGGATCCCTACGAACCACAGCGCGCTGGTGGTGAAATGGGCCTTTTTCTTCCCTTTGCCTGGCGAGCCACCGATATGGAAGGCTACGCCGAACTTATGCGCGAATATGGCTCCTTTTACCCTTCACTGCACTTAGCCTGGCACTTTGAAGAAGTTGGCTACGAAGTCACTCGTTGTATCTACATGCAATCCAGCATCTGTGTCGACTGGTTTAAGGGCGGCTGGAGCGCTACCTGGGAGTCCACTGGTGGCCCCCAGCAATTTTCTGGCGGAAAGGGCTGGAACCCCAAGGCGGCCGAAGAGACCGCGGGCTTCACCTGCGACCAAGGGACCATGGCCCAACTCCAGCTATCTTATCTCGCCGGTGGTTTTAAAGGCGTGGGTATTTGGAGCTGGAACTGCCGCCGGGCGGGCTGGGAAGCCGGAGAATACCAATTGCTTGACCGCAACGGTGAGCCCTGCGAACGAACCTATCGCGCTGGGCGCATCGCCCAGGCCGCCAATCGCTTTCGTGATGAACTGTGGAATGCCTTTAAAGAGCCCTACGTAGGCGTTCTCGTCAACTGGGATCAAGAATGTATCTGGGCTGCTATTTCTGAGAGTAATCGCGATAAATATCGTCACATCCCCATTCGCTCACGAATTGGTGCCGCACGCGCATTGATTAATGGCAATATTCCCTGGGAACATGTTCTTGCCTCTGACCTGCGTGCTGGCCTGGCTGCACGCTACCGCAGCATCTATATCCCCACTCACATTAGCGTCGACCGGGATCTCATCGCCATCCTCACGGATTATGTACGTGAAGGCGGCAGGGTGGTCTGTGATGCCCCTTCTTTTTGGCTGGATGAACGTGGGCGTGTATTGCCAACCAATCAGGACTCTGCCTTTGAGCAGCTCTTTGGCGTGAAACTGCGCGACTTCCAATACTCTAATAATGTTCCCTATGTCCTACATCATCGCCAATGCGATGGATGGACCTGTGATTTGGAAGTGACCTCCGCGCAAGTGTTGAGCTACTTTAGCAATGGAGCTCCTGCCATTACCGAACATCATCTCGGCCAAGGAAGCGCCGTTTTTATTGGCGCCGAACTTTCCCATCAATGCTTTGAACCTGGCCACGACGATCTCGAAGATCTCATCCGCAGCCACGCCTTAGGCCCCCATGTCAGCCCCTATAGCTGCCCCGATGCCATCGTCTATCGCCTGGCATCGGAAAACGCCGATCATTACTTTTTTATGAATGACCACGAGGCGCAAACCGTACACCTGGACACTGGTGCGTACGATTACCACAGTTGTATTGATGCAGAAACAGGAGAATCACTCCCCCTCGGCGCTGGGATTGACCTTGAACGACACGGTGCCCGTTGGCTGCGCTTCAGTAAAGTATCAGCCTCTCGCTGAGACCCTCACTCCTCCCCTTGCCCCAAACAACGGTATATTTTTATGCACTCCATTACCGAACATGCTGCCAGTACTGATACCTGCTGCACCAACGCCATCCAAAACACCATTGACCACGTACATAGCCAAGGGGGCGGAACGGTACTTATTCCCCCAGGGCGTTGGATCACCGGCACCCTGCAATTACGTTCTGGGGTGGAAATTCACCTTGCCCACGGGGCCATTCTGCAAGGCAGCGAACAGCGTGCGGACTACCGCGAAGTGGCGATTGCTGGGGAATACGGTGGCAGCGAAGGTGGCTTTCTGATCGAAGCCAACGATTGCGACAATATTGCCATCACTGGCACCGGCATCATTGATGGCCGCGGTATCAGCTTTATGGATGGCTTCCGATCCCCCGAAGGGCCGTTTATTCGCAAGGCCCAAGACTGGCGACCTCGCGGACTGGGTTTTACCCGCTGCACGCGGATTACCCTGCGTGATTTTACCATTCGCGATGCGGCTCAGTGGACTATTCATCTTACTGGTTGTGAGGATGTACTGTGCCACAGTCTGCGCATCCTCAACCGCACTGATATTCCCAATAACGATGGTATTGATCCCGATCGCTGTCGACGGGTGCGCATCATTGGCTGTCATATTGAAGCAGGCGATGATTGTATCGTCCTTAAATGCACCAAAGATCAGCCTGAACTGGGAGACTGTGAAGATATTTTGATCCAAGGCTGCACGCTGATTAGTACCAGTGCCGCCCTCAAAATCGGCACCGAAAGCCATGGTAATTTCCGCCGCATTGTCGCCACAGGCTGTTCGATTTGCCAGTCCCATCGCGGTCTGACTATTCAACTTCGTGATCACGGCAATGTCGAAGACGTCATATTTGCCGACTGTACCATTGAAACACGACATTTTCACCCGCTGTGGTGGGGTCAGGCCGAAGCCATTTCGATTACTGCTACCCCTCGCAATGACACTACTTCGGTGGGATCAATCACTGGCGTGCACATCCACAATATACTCTGCAATGGGGAAAATGGCGTATTCATCCATGGACACCCCGACGCGCCAATTCGCGACCTCAGTCTTCACGATGTTCGTATCTGCGTGGGGCGTTCCAGTCGCTGGCAGGGCGGCCAGCATGATCTCCGCCCCTCAGGAGGCGAGGAACACGGTGGACTCTATGAGGCTCCATGTCCCGCTCTCCTCCTCGCACATTGCGTGGATTCGCGCATTCACGATATCACGGTGCGCTGGAAAGATCCTATTCCCGAATGGGCCTCCTATGCGGCCGAAATCATTGACTGCCATCACTGCCGCATTGGGCGTATTAACGGCGATGCTGCACAAAGTGATCTTGACCCCATACTCGAGCGCTAAGCGGCGCAACTGGACCTGAATCCGCAACCCATGGGTCCATTATCGGACTCAGGCCCGGTTTGGACTCTCGCACCAGTGGCTTCCCCTGTACTACGCACTCCGCACCCCAACATCTCAGGGTGAAGGCTTGGATTACCAGGGGTTACAAACCCTAGCGACCATACACCCGCTTTGAGATACGCAGATAATAAGCAGCATTCACTGCGCTGCTGCAAAGACATCTAGGGATCTGACACGTCTCTGGGCATGGTCGCTATCCGTCACAGAGGCCCTGAGAGAGCCCCCCCTATTCATGCGATCAGCCCTCTCGCCAATCAATGTCAGCTGCAGTAAGGGCATGGTGAATGGCGGTGATATGCTGATGATCACGTGTCTCGATGCTTAATGAGGCAGTCACCAAGGCAGGATCGCGGGGGCCAAAGGTGCGATCATGATTGATCTCTTGCACATTCCCCTCGGCATCGGCAATAATGGCCAAGAGCTGCGCCATTACCCCAGGTCGGTCTTTGAGAGAACAGACAACTCGGCAGATACGCCCATCCGCGGCTAAACCGCGCTGCACTACTCGATTGAGAATATTCACATCAATATTGCCGCCGCACAATACCAAAACAATGGTCTTCCCGAGTAGATCATGACGTTTCAGGACATTGGCCGAAAGAGCTCCTGCCAAAGCCGCGGCCCCAGCACCTTCCAACAAGGTCTTTTCATGCTCCAGCAAGCGCACAATGGCTTGGGCAATGGAGCTCTCATCCACTAAAACAACATCATCAAGAAGCTGTTGGCAGATATCGAAACAGTGCCGACCTACCTGGGCCACCGCCAAACCATCAGCCAAGGTTGGAGCAGTAGGAACACTGCACGGCCCACCATGCCGTAGCGCATGATACATGGACGCCGCATGCTCTGGCTCAACCCCGATAATTTTGCAATCTGGTCGCTGCTGCTTGACCGCTAAAGCCAACCCTGCGGCGAGACCACCGCCACCAACCGGCACAAAAATGGCCGCGCAGTGGGGCACATCCGCTAAAATCTCCAGACCTATGGTCCCCTGCCCAGCGATAATCTGCGGATGATCAAAGGCGGGGATAAATACCGCACCACTACTCTTGGCCACAGTATGGGCATGGGCTTGGGCAGCACTAAAGTCAGATCTATGAAGAATAACCTCGGCGCCCAGTTCCCGACAGCGTGCAACTTTTACCATGGGAGCATAGTGCGGCATAACCACCTGCACTGCTATGCCTAACTCCGATCCGTGCCGCGCCAGACCAAGGGCATGGTTTCCTGCCGATACAGCAATGACTCCGCGCTGCCGTTCTTCGGCGCTCAAGGAAGCCAAACGATTGCGGGCTCCTCGCTCCTTAAAGCTTCCCGTAGCTTGCAAATGATCCAGTTTGCTCCACACCTGCGCCCCACACAGCCGCGAAAGGATGTCGGAAGGCACACAGGGACTACGATACACATGGCCGCGAATTCGATCCTGCGCCGCAACCACATCAGCATAGGTGCAGACCTTCATAAGGGGGATGCTTTCTC
>REDP01000072.1 GCA_007693455.1 Planctomycetota bacterium
TGACTCGCCTGTGCTAACATTGGCTCACGAGAATTGGCCACGGTGTCATTGCTGCCAATCACATCTTCGCTTGCTTCGAACACGAGGGGCATCAGCGATCCGTCCCGATGCCATCCAATACGGTAGGTCACGCCGCCATCGGGGTTGTTGTCAAATCGGCCATCACCGTCGTTTATACGGAACACCAATCGTTCAATCCGTCTCGGTGGATGCCATAAGAACGGCGTCTCGGCCGTATTGGGGGGAACTATTTGCAATACATGGGTGGCTTGATCGGGGCCTATATCCTCAGCCAGACAAAGGCGTATACGATTTCCGTACTTATCGCTGGCGTCATCTGGTGATGAGGTGGCCATGCCTCCCCAACCCTTCCACATACCCCCGATATACTGCATGGCTATGACATCACCGAATTCGACAGGGCCGATAATCAGCGCTCGCTCACTTCTGCTCGTAATGACTTGGCTTGGCCACCGCGAAGGGTCGGTGATGCGTGCCGCATTAGAAGGACTGTGTAGAACATGGGGCGCTTCCGCCAGCAGTACGTTTGATGGCTCGGCCGCCCTTGGCTCGTTGTTTGCGGTTGTTGTCAGGTTGGTGATGGGGACTTGCTCGGCAGTATGGTCACCCCTACTGATCACTATTGTGACCAGCAATGATAGCAGGACTACGACAACGGTGCCAATAAGGATTAATGGCAGCATGCGAGATCGAGGGCTAGAACTTGGGATACGAGCGTCGTGGGATTTGCGCTGGTGGCCCGGGTTTCGCGCACCATTACTTGCCGTCATAGGGCTCGGCTTGGGGATTCCATGTGGAGAGGATGAGGGCAACAAAGGAGTACTGGCCACAGGCCTCGAGTTATTCCCTGGTCCAACACTGAGGATATAATCGATTTGTTCCACGAGTTGTGCGGCCGAGGCAATGCGTTGTTTCGGGTTTTTTGCACAGCACCGTAAAATAAGTTCTGCAACAGCCGATGAGCATCCCTGCTCCGCTGGGTCTGGAAACGGATCCCGGATGACTGCCGCCACTACGGCCCACGGAGAATTGCCGCGGTAGGGCGATTCACCACAGATCAGGGCATAGAGCGTGGCGCCGAGGGCATAGATGTCGGTGCGGATGTCGATGTCTTCGGCACCGTTGGCCTGTTCGGGACTCATATAGGCTGGGGTCCCCATGGTCGCCCCAGTCTGGGTCATCCGATCATCACCATCGGCACTGCGGGCAAGACCAAGGTCGGCGAGCTTAGCGCTTCCGTCCTTGGCAATAAAAATGTTCGCCGGCTTGATATCGCGGTGCATAAGGCCGGCCTCTTCTAGGGCAGCAAGACCACGCGCGGCATCGCGGATAATTTCTAAGGCGTGACGCTCTGGCAGGCGTCCGCCGGCGGCCTTAGCTGCCTGTTCAGCATCACCGCCGGTGACTAATTCCATCGCGAGATAAAGGGTACCACCAACTTGGCCGACATCGTAGACGGTGATGACATGGGGGTGGTTGACCTTGCCGGCCGCTCGGGCTTCGCGCATGAAGCGTTCGGCTGCTGCTTTGCCACCCGCCTTGCCGGGAGCGATCAGCTTCACCGCGACCTCACGACCCATGCTGATCTGGGTCGCCCGGTACACCGCGCCCATACCGCCTTGTCCCAGTTTCTTGCCTAAGCGATAGCCACCGATTTCTTTGGGCGCCCGCGCCTTGGCAGCATCCTTCTGTAGAGCATCAACTCCGTGTTGGGTTAGAACCCCCCGCTCAATGAGCAATACTTCAGGTGAACGCCCCTCGCTACGCGCCTGAGCAAAAATCTCCTTCGCGAGGGTCTTGTCGACAAGGCCCTTAGCGACGGCGAGCTTAAGCAGGAGTGTGTCGGTTTGGGAGGGTTCTGGCATGCTTTACTCACGGGGGGGATTTGAGCACAACGATTAAGAAAGGGTTATATCCATAGCATTAAGAACGCTATCGGTGAAAAGCCGCTGAACAACGAAAAGATGGCATCATCTCCAGGCACTTGCACTGGACGCATGATTCAACGTCGGGTGCCCCGGCTTTACGGGGGGGGATGAGCCTAGAAATGACCAGTCAAGTCAGCTTGCAACCTGTTCAAGTGGTTCTAATATGCCGACTCATCATGACCACTCCGCTACCCTCCTCATTGTGTCGTAGACGTACCCTGCGTGCCGCAGTGCGGGCGGTGCTGAGTCGGCGCACAAAGATGCGCCCTGAAATGTTAGATCGCTTGAATACACGGCTGAAGGTGCTGGGTGCCAAGCGGGTCTGTGCCGTGCGTCAGTGGGCGGCCACGCAGAAAAAATTAGACCCCCGTCTGGTCTCCTTTTTCGACAAGGTACTGGCCCCCGATGATTTACCGCCGTTTGGAGACTTTGTGCCCATCGCCCATCTGGCCGATGGGGGCATGGGCCGCGTTTGGTTATGCGGCCATGCAGATGGCCAGTTGGTGGTGGTCAAGACCATACGCTGCGAGCTCAGTAATGAAAATTTTCTGAGTCGCTTTGAGCGGGAGGCGCGCATCACCTGTTCACTGCGCCACCCCCATGTGGTGACGGCTTTAGGTCATGGCCGCTCTCACTCTGGTGAGATGTGGTTGGCTTTGGAATATATTAATGGCGCCGATCTGAGTCAGCTCTTAAAGCGCCGCAGGCATCTTGGTGAAGTCGAAGCCCTGCGTATTATTCGCCATGCCGCTGATGGGATCAACGCGGCTCATCAATTGCAATTAGTTCACCGTGATATTAAGCCGGCGAATATTTTTCTTGATCTTGACTTATGCGCCAAGATTGGCGATTTTGGCTGTGCGCGCAGCACCGAAGAAACACGCACCTTATTAACCATGGATGGGGCAACACTGGGAACCCCGGCCTATATGAGCCCCGAACAAATCCGCGCCGATGCAGACATTGATATCCGCAGCGATATCTATGCCTTGGGCGTGGTTCTCTATGCCTGCCTGTGCGGTCGGACACCATTTATTGGCCCCACCGCCGCTATTCTGCGCGGTCACCTCAATGACGCTGTCCCTGAACCGAGCAGCCTGCGTAACGATCTCAATCGCGGGACGGCCACCATTCTCACCACCTGTTTAGCCAAAGCAGTAGCCGATCGCTATCAATGTCCGGCCGATCTGATTGCCGCACTCGATGGCCAACTCCGCGACTTGGGCGCCGACCCCTATGGTGGGCTGGACGCCAGCACCATCACCGATGCCATGCCAGCGGGCAGCGTCATGGAAGAGACCGCTGAGGTGACCCCCCCATCGGGCCCTGATCCCGAGTGGACACCACTCCCATGCTCCATCGAAACTGCTCCATCGCCGCCACGAGATGCCACAACACCGATGCCGGCCTCAGCGTCAAGCGCAACGCCCGCGACCCAGTTACCATTACCAGAATCGCTGCCCGCAGAAGATGAATCCGGCGATGATCTATTGGATGACCAACCCACCCTGATGGAGGCTGATCTAAAAGGCCTTAGCGCGGAAGACGATGCCCTACAGACGCTCCAGTCAGATGCCACGGCAGAGCCATCATTACCTCGCCATGGCTTAGAGACGGCGTCCAGTCAACACTGGTTACGCTTAGATTGGCAAGGGCAAACGATTCTCTTATGGGCTATGGATAGTCTGTCATTTGGCAAACTACGCACCAAACCCGTGGACTACTGCTTACGCGTATACCCCCTTGAGTTAGAACGTCAGCGCTGCCAAATGATTAGCCGTCAACACTTTCGGCTAGCTTATGATTTTGAACAGCGCCGCGTAACTATCTGCGATGATGGATCCGCCAATGGCACCCGCCTTGATGGGCGCATCCTCAATCCGCAACAGGCTTGGCCCCTGCATGATGGCCAGACACACATAGTCGGAGTGCCCAATGCCATTGACCTAGAATTGTGTGCCCTTCCCCAGCGCACACGCCAAGTCCCAGCACCGTCTGCACCCCAGGGCCCCTTGCCCGGTGGTATTGATAGCGATGCAGTCTATGACGCGGTGCTGATTCGTCGCCCACACAATCGGCCGCAACTACACGCGGCGCTGGTGCAGCGCCGCGTAGTGATTGGGCCCAGCTATAGCGACATTCCGCTATCTGGGTGGTCTAGCGAAGGTGTCGAAATGGCTATTTACGGCGGCCGTTGGATGCTCCTTGAGAATGGCGTCTGGTCACCGTTGATTTGCTCATGTCAGTTGGCGAGTGGTCTCAATATCAACGCTGCTCATTATGAAGTTTTCCAGTAATCATGACCTCCTCAAATGGCAATGGTTTCGGAATCACCATCCCTGGATACCGTGTATTACATCGCGTAGGTGCTGGGGGAATGGGTTCGGTTTATCAGGCCGAGCAATTAAGCATGCAGCGGGTGGTTGCCTTAAAACTCTTTAATGGCCCTCATCATCTTAACCCCGAAGAATCCGTGGCATCACGGCGCTTTGTGCGTGAAGCGCACACCGCAGGCCGCCTGCAAAGTCCTTATGTGATTGCTGTTTACGATGCTGGAGTTCATCAAAATCAGCGTTATCTGGGCATGGAATGGGTCGATGGCGGCGACGCCCAGCAGGCAGCTAAAAATGCTGGAGGTCGCTTACCGCCACAACGTGCATTAGCCATTATCCGTGATGCGGCCATGGGATTAGTCGCTATTGAATCCGCCCAACTTATCCATCGTGATGTCAAGCCTGCCAACATCCTCCTTGCCCAATCATCGTCTGGTGAAATGGCCAAATTGGCGGATCTTGGCCTCAGTCGTGGCCTTGATCTGGATGACCGCATGACCCATACCGGCGCGATTATGGGAACGCCGGCTTTTATGAGCCCCGAACAGGCCGAGGGCGTAGCCGATTTGGACATTCGTTCTGACATCTATTCGTTGGGAGCCAGTTTATTTGCCCTGATCTGTGGCCGCGCGCCGTTTATCGGGGGATCACCTTGGGCTACCGTTGCCGCCGTACTCAAGGATCCGCTACCGGATCCGAAGCAGTTTGGTTGTCCAGCAGAGATTGCTGAATTGATAGAGCATTGCATGGTCAAAGACCGCAGTTTGCGTCCCGCCAACCCGGGTATCGTGGTATCGCTGCTCAACGACGTGTTGGGTCGATTGGCTGATTCGCCGGCAATGGTCATAGCCCACCCACCGCTGCCGAGTCAACCCCCCTGCATCAACCAACAGCAGCTCAACTCAGGATTCGCAGTCTCCCCCAGACTTATCCTCCCCCGATGCAGCGATCAACGCCAGCGAGGCAAGCGATCTACCACCGCTGGCCCCCCTAGATCTGCACGCGGCTAGCAAGCCATCGCAGAAAGAACCGTTCATGCACGCC
>REDP01000153.1 GCA_007693455.1 Planctomycetota bacterium
TCCGGCTTGGGCTCCGGCTTGGGCTCCGGCTTGGGCTCCGGCTTGGGCTCCGGCTGTGGGGGGTCATTTTCTGGAAACTGCAGCGGTTCACGACTCTCGTTATTAACTTCAAGGGCATCGCCGTCTTGAAAGGGGAGGGCGTTGGCAGGTTCGGGTATTGGCGTGCGAATGGGCTTGTTGGCGCGGCGCAGCGCAGCGCTTGTTGGATGATCGCTGGCAGAGGCGGTTTTACGTTCAACGGCAACGGTGTCCTCATGCTCATCATGGTGCATGCTATCCATGGGTTCCCCATCCCAGGGATTATCATTGGCGGGGATGCGGATTTCCTCGCTGGCCGGCGGCATGCTTTCTTGCTGCACGGTTGATACTGCTTCCGCTGATATTGCGTCGGGACCTTCGCTGGTTGCGGAAGGTGTTTCTTGCTGATCATCGTCAAGATTCACCAGTGTTTCCGGTAAGAGATCCACATGGTCGGTAATGGCGGTTACACTCAACTGCGTTGCGCCCGCTTGAATGGTTTGCCCAGGTTGCAGGGGAGCGCTGCCGTGAATGCGTTGGCCCTCAAGGGTTGCACCGTTGGTGCTGCCCAAATCAAAAATGCGCCAAGCACCATCATCATATTCAAAGGCGCAGTGCTTGCGACTCATCTTCATATCAAGGATGCGCAGTTCGCACACTGACCCGCGACCGAGATGATAACGACGCACGTTTTTGAGATGAAATACATCACGCTCACCATCGCTGCGTTGATGCTCCAAGTGTAATACGCTCATTGCCAGCCCTTTCCCGTTCATCGGCTACGGCGATATGCAAACGCACACGCCAGTGGCTGAGCGCATAGTGGAGTCTCAATTGCCCGAGGCAAGGTAGGGTCGTGCAGGCATTCTCTGCTGCGTGTGAACCGACTGCTGGCGCTCTGCAAGGCCCAAGTAGGGCTCGTTGTGGTCTCGCCCAACTGGTGGAGGCCACCTACCAGCTGTGTTCCCAGGCGTCTCTTTCACCAAGCCCCTGGCGCGGTGGGTAGCGATTCCAGAAACTGAGCATGGTGATTTCCCCCGTCTCTCGGTTTTGCAGGAGCGGAAGAGGCCAGGAATAGGGGTCACTCAGGGACATGGCGGCAAGAAACCACTCCTCAAAGCGATCGCGATCTGCCGCGAGGATGGCAGCCACGGCATTGAAGTAGGCAATGTCATTGGCGCGATCCGTGGCGTCCTGCAGGGGTACTTCGCCTAGGCGCTGTGCCAGATTGGCGGCGATTGCCCCGGGAACCGTTGGCAGGTCGGCGAGATCCTGCCATTGGGCATGGGCGGCTTGATGTTGGTTGCTGGCGGCAAGGAGGTCGCCGTACCACAACTGCGCCCAGTGGAGCTGATCTTCGGAAACTACGGGGTCGGCAAGAATCGTGCGGTAGGTTTCGGCCGATTGGGCGTATTGCCCTTGTAAACGCAGCATCTTGGCCAAGTGGAGTGATCCCTGCCACCGTTGTTCGGGCCTCAGGAGGCTGCTTTCTTCCACGAGTTGATAGCGCTCTTGCGCCTCATCCCATTCACCCAGTGCGGTGAGCACATCGCCACTGCCCAGGCGGGCGCTGCTATACACGCGAGCATTGCCAAGGAATGCGCCCAATTCGGCAGCAGAATCATACAGCCGAACCGCACGGTAGGGATCGGAATAGGCTGAATTCCGCGCCGTTTCGAGGTAGCGCTGGGGCATGGCGGCAAGGATATCTTGGCTAATAAATGCCTGGAGGGTATCAAGATCGTACCGTGAGCGGATAACATCGAAATAGCGTTCGGCTTCACGGAAACGCCCCAGGCGCAGGGCGCTTTGCCAGGCCTGGAAGGTTGCCGATACGGCGTAGAGGGGATCGTCATCGCTATGCTGGGCGACCTGCAAAAACACGTTGAGCGCCTCATTATCGCGGCCCATGGCAACCAAGCACAAAGCCCGGCGATAGCGCGCATCGCGGGCTCGCTGAGAATCAGGGAAATCGCGCAAGAAGTCACGATAAAACCGTTCTGCCTGTTGGAACTCACCAGCCTGACGGAGGGCATCGCCCAGTTCCAGGCGACTGACTAATTCCGAACGCGGCTTACGTTCAATGGTAATATCCCAGACATATGCTCGCTCGGGATCAATGTGAAAATGAATGCCGCCATGATCGGTGCCTTCGAAGGGGATTAAATCAGTGTATTCAATAACCGTGTTTGGGTTCCTCTCCAGAAGGGTTTCTGGGATAGCAAGGCTGGTGTTGTCATCGTCTGCGAGAATTGGTGTTGGAGCCGCTTTTTCGTAGGAAATGGTAATGGTGCTGCCGCGTCGAATGATGGTGATGCGGAGAGCTTGATCGGGTAATGGTTGTGAGTAGGTGGCCACAGTGACCAGATCGGCATCTTCGCTACTGCTGCGGTAGCGCTGCAGGGCAAGCGTTTCGCCCAGTACCAGGGCATACCCTTCACCAATCGCGCGGTCGCTAAAGAGGACGCGAGAACTGTGGCTGCCGTTAGAGCGCTGCCAATGAAAGGAAATGCGGATATCGGCTTCCACACTCACCGCCACGTCGCGGTTATCGGGGTTCACCGGAGTATAGAGGATCTCACCAGGGCCGAGCCCAGGAATCCATCGCGCGGCGGCGATGATGGAGTCGCCCAATCGTTCGGGATGCTGCCATTCGGCAATCCAGACCTCTTGGGGAGTGGGGTCTATAACCACCGGAAGTAGAGGGTCGGACTCGTCCACCGGGTCCCGCAGCACTGCGAGTAAGCTGGCAATGGCCAGCATCACCAGCAGAAACGCGCCGAGTGCGGCGGCGGCAATACTGCGACGATAAAAGTACACCCTGCGCCACCACGGCCGCCACCACGGTATGCGCCCGGCAAGAGGGCGCTGCCCGCGTCGGAAACGGCGGAGGTCTTCGGCCATCACCTCGGCATGCGAGTAGCGATCCCGTGGATCTTTGGCCATGGCGCGCATAATGATGGTTTCAATGGCGATCGGCAAATCGGGCACTAATTCGCGCGGCGAAGGCAGGGGGTCTTCGATAATTGCTCGCAGGACAGCAACAGAATTCTCCGCGCGAAACGGCTGGCAGCCAGTAACCAATTCATAGAGCACTGCACCTAAGGCATAGATATCACTGTGCGAGCCAATCCATTCGCGATGCCCTCGCGCCTGTTCTGGACTCATGTAGGCAGGGGTGCCGAGAATCGACCCCGAGGCGGTAAGGCGGCTTTCGCCGCTAATCCGCTGGGCCATGCCGAAGTCCAGGATTTTGACCTCTCCTTGCGCCGTGATCATTAAATTACCAGGCTTGAGGTCGCGGTGGGTTATGCCCGCAAGGTGCGCCACATGCAATGCTTCGCAGGCCTGAATAACCACATCGCAGGCATGATCGACGGGGAGTGGCTGATGGCGATCGGCATGAAGGATGTCATCAAGGCTGCGTCCGCGGATCAGTTCCATAACCAGATAGGGCCGCGACTGATGTTCCCCCACATCATAGATACGGGTGATGCCGTGGTGGCTGAGCGCCTGGAGATAGGCAGCCTCACGGGTAAAGCGACGATGATCCGATTCCGAGAGCTGATCTTGCCGGAGGATTTTCAGGGCCACTTGTCGCCCTACCGGCAGGGCGCAACTTTCGACAACCCGCGCTTGGTACACTGCGCCAACGCCACCTCTGCCAATAAGGCGTACAATCTGATACGGCCCCACCCGTTGCTGTGACGGGAGGCGGCTTGCCTCCTGGCCCGACGTATTGAGGGCCATGGTTTCAGCCTTTGCCAAGTCGCGTTCGCTGCTCACAGGGGCAGAGTATGGCGATGGGACGGCGATGTCACTGCGCATGTGATTGTGGCCTGAAGGTTGTTGGGGAGCGTCTTGCAGGGGACTATCGTCAAGAGAGTGGCAAGAGCTTATTCCTGGGTCGGTATCTCCCTGATAAGCGATGTCCTATCCCATGGTAACGCAGCAGTGAGGGCTTTGTGACACTAGCTACATGGGCCCGTGGCCTGAGTGCGGCACAAGCGCGTCTGCAATTGGCGCAGGCGATTGAGCGCCCATTCTCCCGTATTGCGTTGGTAGCTATGGATGTCGCGTCGGCGGCCAATGCCATCGGGCATGGCTAAGGTAAGATTGCCGCCAAGGTGTTCCCGAAATTGTTCTAATCCTTGGTATACCAAGCGTTCACCCTGGGCATCACGAAGGTTTAGTACGGGGTCCCATAAGGCAAAGCCCATATCATGCAGGCTTTCGATCACCGCCTCGCATTCCGCAGCGCTCAAGCGATTGATGGCCTCGGCGTAACAGCAATCCCAGGCGAGGCCGATTGCCACTGCTTCGCCGTGGTTAAGGCGATGCTGGGACAGGACTTCCAGGTAATGTGCCGACCAGTGGCCAAAGTCCAATGGCCGCGAGGAGCCATGTTCAAAGGGGTCGCCGCTGCTGGTAATGTGCTGGAGGTGGAGGTGGGCGCATCGTTGCACCGCCTCTTCCAGGAGATGGGGCGCATGCTCATCGAGGAGATGGCGGGCATGCCCCGCGAGCCAGGAAAAAAAATCGGCGTCTTTGATCAGGGAGACTTTGACTGCTTCGGCAAGGCCGCTGCGACGCTCACGCGGGTGGCAGAGTCGTAAAAAGCGCGCATCGTTGACGATTGCCCAGGGTGGCTGAAAGGTGCCGAAGAAGTTTTTATTGCCAAAGGCGTTGACGCCATTCTTGACCCCCAGTCCAGCATCATCTTGGGCAAGAACTGTGCTGGGGAGGCGGATTTGGCGAATGCCGCGGTGTACTAGGGATGCTCCAAGGCCCACTGCGTCAAGCACTGCGCCGCCGCCCAGAATAAGAATATAGCTATGGCGACAGATGTGGTGCTCCAGGCAGCAGCGTCCCACTTGCTCGGCCACGGCTAGGCCATCTTTGGCCTGCTCTCCCCCATCTACCATTTGCGGCACCGCAGCCAGATGCACGCCGTGATCCTCGTGCTGGGCAAACCAATGGTGGATGCGCTCCGGTAATGCAGGATCAGCCTGAGCCAGTCCCTGGTCAATAAATACCAGGCAGCGCACCCCGCGCGTGGGGTCCCGCTCCAGGAGGTCAAGGAGGCAGGTGTTCTCTGGGGCAAAGACATCATCGGTAAAGCGTAGCTGCATATCCCACTCAACCGCAACGTGGTAGTGATACATCATAAAGCTCTCCTGGGACAGACATATACAACGAAGAGGGTAGGTAGGGGGTTCAGCCATGGCCGTGCCAAGGATGTGGACTGTGTGCTCTGCAGTATGCGTGCAGCAGTGACAGAGAGGGAGGGGGGTGTTATTGCCGTTGACAGGTATGCCATATTCCTATGGTGCCGCCCCGCCCTTGTATCAAAAGCAATGCGGCTCAACAACCGCCTACGCTTTCTGGAGTGTGTGCCCGTGTCGGATCAGCAGCCATCAGATTCCTCGCCACAGGATAGCTCGCCGCAGCCTACGCCGCGGCCAGGGCAAACCATGAGCGGGCTGCATGCTGGCTACACCCTTGCTGCGGCAGTCCTGATTGGCCTCTGTGTGGGCTACGGTATCGACCATTGGCTGGAGAGTTTGCCCTGGGGGATGGTGGGCGCGACTGCCTTTTTTATCGTTGCGGGCCTCTATCAAGTCGTGAAGGAACATTCCTGATGGGTTCTGGGGCACGCAGTATGCGCGATGCTTTTTGGGCCCTGTTACCCGGATTGGGTCTGCTCCTCGCGGGTGTCAGCATCGGCGACCCGGCCCTCACCCGAGCCTTTCTGGCGGCGGGGGGGCTCACCGTGCTCTTGGCGATCATGGGCTCTCTCCTGAGTCACATTGCTGCAGGGCAAAGTATGCGGCATCTGCTCATGGCCATGGTGGTGGGCATGCTGCTGCGTTTGGGTGGGGTTGCCGTGTTTTGTTTTGCGATGACCCTGTGGCCGGATGTGCACCTGGTTGCCGCTTGCCTTGCCGCAGCTGGTGGTGTACTGCTCTGCTTGCTTATTGACAGCGCCTGCCTGGCACAAAGGCTGTCGGCCTCATCGCCGCCCCCCACTCCCACTCAATCGGAGACTGCTGGTGCCTGAGTCTTATGACACCGCCGTAGATCCCCAAGCCGCAGCGGATGTCGCCTCATCTGGTGGGGGCTATTCGTTTACCGGGGTCCTGCAAAAGTACAGCCTGCCCTGGCCTGCTTGGGAGGTTGGCCCAGCCAAGCTCATTATCTTTAATCAGCCCAAGTATGCTGATTACTCCTTTAAGTATTTAGTGCACAATGAAGGCTTTGACTCCGCTCAGCCCAGTGAAGCGCAATTGGCCTGGGCGCAAGAATATGTAGCACGTGTCGAAGGCTTTGGCGAACGCGAAATGCCCAGCCATGAACAGCTGGCCAAGGCCATGGTGGTGGCCAATGACAGCGCCTTGATCTCGTTTCCCAAGCCGCTGGCTTTTTTCAATCACATGACCTTCTTCGGCTGTGTGTCGATGATTCTGGTGGCCCTGCTCTTATGTGTCTGGGGTCGTCGCAAGGCTGAGCAGCTCAAGCCGATAAATCGCATTCAACATATGATTGAAGCGGTAACCTTGTATATCCGCAATGAAGTAGTGCGTCCCAATATTCACCACGGTGATGGCTGGACAGCCCACTTTACGGCGCTGTTTTTTGCTATTCTTGGCTTTAATCTCTTCGGTTTGATTCCAGGTGGCGGTGCGCCTACTGCCCATATTGCGGTTACCGGTGCCTTCGCTCTTGCTACCCTTTTCGCCATGCTGGTATTCGGCATGCGTGCGCAGGGGGTGGCTGCCTATTGGAAGAACCTTGTGCCAGTGCCTTTTTCACTGAAACCCATGGATTTCATTATCTGGCTCATTTTGGCTGTTATTGAAGTCGCTGGCCTGGTGATCAAGCCTGCAGCCCTGGCGATTCGTTTGTTTGCCAATATGTTTGCTGGTAAAGCTGTCATTGTCAGTTTTACGGGCCTCTTCTTTATCGTTATGAGTGCTGGTGCCAATGAACTGATGGCCACTGCGCTCGGTGGATTTGGGCTTTTACTCGCCGCTGCTATTATATTGCTCAAAATCCTGGTATCCTTTATTCAAGCCTATGTCTTTACCCTTTTGAGTGCCCTCTTTGTTGGGGCATCCATTCATCCTGATCACTAAACCACTCACCCGACACCCCATGCCGGGGTGTTTCTCCAAGGAGATTCCTCATGGAAGACCAAGTTGTAGCACAAGTTGTGAACCTCGCCCCCATCGGTGCTAGCATTGCCGCTGGCCTTGGCGTTCTCGGCGCCGGCCTGGGTATCGGCAAGTTAGCCTCGGCTGCCCTCGAAGGCATTGCCCGCCAGCCCAGTGCTGCTGGCGATCTCAAAGGCACCATGATCCTGGGCGCCGCCCTGATCGAAGGTGTGGCTCTGTTTGGCGTCGTGGTTGGTCTTTTGGCCCTGGTGCTCTGAGATCCTTCGCTGCCTGCTCTCCTGGCTCCCGACTGGGTGCCATCACCGATTTTTTGCTCGCTTGTGCGGGTGATTGGTTGAGGACGCGATGATCGAATTCATTTTCAACACCGTTCCCGATGTGGTGTTCTCGCTGCTGGCCTTTGTTATTGCTGGTATGGTGGTCCTTAAGTGGGGTATCAAACCAGTGGTGCAAGCCATTGATGCGCGCGAAAAACGCATCGCCTCGCAGCTGGAACAGGCCGATGCGGCCAACGCCAAGGCGGCTGAACTACGGGCCGACCTGGACCGTCAATTGGCCGGGGCCGAAGCCAAAATTGCCGACATGATTCGCCGTGCCGAATCCGAAGGTAACGATCACAAGCAGCGTATCATCGAGGAAGGCCGCGTGGAAGCCGAGCGCCTGCGCCGTCGTGCCGTGCGTGACATAGATAATGCCCGCCATGGCGCCATCGTGGCCCTCCGCGAAGAAGTTGCTGATATCGCCACTCAGGTGGCTGAATCCGTCATTCGCCGCGAATTGAATGCAGACGTTCAGCGCGATCTGGTTGCTGCTGCTGTGGATGCCTATGAGCAGGACAGGAACAGTCTCGTATGAGTGTTCCCGCTTCCGTTCCTGCCGTCTATGCCCATGCGCTCCTGGATCTCGCCGATGAGGCGGGTGAGCGTCCCCAGGTCATGGAGGAGGTGCAGGCGCTGCGCACTATTTGCGCACCTGGTGGCGCACTGATGGCTGGTCTACAGGGCGGCTCACTGAGCCGTCAGCACGCCAAAGACATGGTTCGCGCCTGTTTTGCCGATCGCCTGAGCCCATTGCTGCAAAACTTTCTCAGTCTCTTGGCTGATCGTGATCGCCTGCTTGCCCTGCCGGCGATTCTTGATGCCACGATCCAAGAGCACGAGCATCGCTCGGGTATCGTTCGGGTACAGGCGGTTACCGCCGTTCCCGCCGATGATGCCAGTCGCGATCGCATTACCCAAGCCCTGGCCCAGCGTCTCGGCGCGCAAGTAGATGTGCAATGGCAGACCGATGAAAGCCTGGTAGCGGGCATGCGTTTGCGCTACGGTGATACTCTGGTTGATGCAAGCGCCCGGCGGCGTTTAACTGATGCCCATGCCGCCATCTGTGCGGCTCCCCTGGCAGTAATTGAATTGGATGAAGGAGATGTGGCGTGAAAATTCGTGCCGATGAGATGACTGCGGTCATTAAAGAACAGTTGCGTAACTACGGCGCCGAAGTTTCGGTGGACGAGGTTGGCAACATCCTCCAGGTGGGTGATGGCATTGCCCGCATCTCTGGACTGCGTAACTGCCTTGCTGGCGAAATGCTGGAGTTTAGCAATGGTAGCTACGGCCTTGCCCTCAACTTAGAAGAAGAATCCATCGGTGCAGTGGTGCTGGGAGAGTACCGCACGCTGCGCGAAGGCGATGTGGTCAAGCGCACCAAGCGCGTGCTCGAGGTCCCCGTTGGCCAGGCTTTACTTGGCCGCGTAGTGGATCCCCTGGGCCGCCCCGTGGATGGCAAAGGCCCAATCAAACAAGAGGCCACGCGTAAAATCGAAAGTCCTGCCCCTGGCTTGGCCGACCGCAAAAGCGTGCATGAGCCCCTGCAGACCGGCCTTAAATGTATTGACGCTATGATCCCCGTGGGCCGTGGTCAGCGCGAACTGGTGATTGGTGACCGCAAAACCGGGAAAACCGTGATCTGCGTCGACACCATTATCAATCAAAAAGGCAAGGGCGTTGTCTGTGTATATGTCGCCATTGGCCAAAAGGAATCTACGGTTGCTGGTATCGTCAAAGAGCTCGAACGCACTGGCGCCCTGGACTACACCATAGTCGTCTCGGCGCCCGCTTCGGCTCCCGCTCCCCTGCAATTTCTCGCCCCCTATGCGGGTGCCGCCATGGCCGAATTCTTTATGTATGCCACCTGGCAGCACGGCGATGATGGCCTTCCCGTGGTCGATGGGGATGGTAATTATGTGCAGCAGTCGGTTGCCGATGGGGGGCGTGGTTTCGCCACCTTTATCGCCTATGACGACTTAAGCAAACAGGCCGCTGCCTATCGTGAGATGTCTCTGCTTCTCCGTCGTCCCCCTGGCCGCGAGGCCTATCCTGGCGACGTATTCTATCTCCACTCACGCCTTTTGGAGCGCTCTGCCAAGCTTTCCGACCCGCTCGGTGGTGGATCGCTGACCGCCTTCCCGGTGATTGAAACCCAAGAAGGCGAAGTGTCAGCCTACATTCCAACCAATGTGATCTCCATCACTGACGGACAGATTTACCTCCAGCCAGACCTCTTTAATGGTGGTCAGCGCCCTGCTGTGGATGTTGGCATCTCGGTTTCGCGGGTTGGTGGCGCGGCGCAAATTAAGGGCATGAAAAAGGTTGCCGGTACCCTGCGCCTGGATCTTGCTGCCTACCGTGAACTGGAAGCCTTTGCCCAGTTGGGTACCGAGCTTGACCCCTCTACCCAGCGCCAGTTAGACCGTGGCGCACGTATGGTAGAACTGCTCAAGCAGGGCCAAGGCGCGCCCATGGAAGTGGCCGATCAGGTCTTATCCATCCAAGGTGCTGGCTTGGGCATGCTTGATACCATCCCTGTGGATCAGGTCGGTGCTTTCGAGCAATTCTTCCTTGAGCGGGTGCGCTCGGAATACCACCAGCTGATTGATGAAATCACCACCAAGAAAGTCCTTGGTGATGAAGGCCTCGCCACTCTCAAGGAAGCGATTAAACGTTTCGTCACCGCCTTTAAGGAGCAGCACAGCAACTAATGCTGTGCTTTCGGGAGCACTAAGCCGCCATGGCCAATACCCAAGAACTTCGCAAACGGCGCAAGTCCATCTCCAATACGCGTAAAATCACGCGTACCATGGAGCTCGTTGCCTCGTCCAAGGCACGCAAGGCCCAGGACGCGGCAGATGCATCGCGTCCGTATGCCGAAACCTTGGCCCAAGTCGTCAGTGACTTGTCTGCTGGAGAGACCGACCTCACCCATCCCCTCATGGCCCAGCGCGATCCCCAGCGCGTCATGGTGCTGGTGGCAACCTCTGATCGTGGACTCTGCGGCGCCTTCAACGCCAATGTACTGCGCCATGCGCAGCAAGTTATCGAGGCCCACAAGGCCGCCGGCCGTCAGGTAGAAGTGATTTCATTGGGCAAAAAGGGGGCCAGTACCCTACGCTTTTTGGGACATCCCCCCAGTGAATCCCATTCGGGAATCATGGATGCGCCCACCTACAGCCAAGTCCTGCGATTGATTGACCCCATCATCGAGCGTTTTACCGCGGCCAGTATTGATCGCGTTGAAGTGGTCTATCCGCGCTTTATCAATATTGCTCGGCAAGAACCCGTTACCAGGGTGCTCCTGCCTGCTGGTGGCGATGAAGCTGCCAGTGATCAAACGGCCGGCGCTGCCATGGTAGACTTTATCTACTCGCCACCGCCGCAAGAGTTGCTCGCCACCTTGATTCCGCAAACGGTGCGCACGGCCCTGTTTTCAGCTCTCCTGCAGACCTCTGCTGGTGAACATAATGCACGACGCATGGCCATGAAGAATGCCACCGATGCCGCCTCAGATATTCTCAAAACCATCAATCGTACCTACAATCGCGTGCGACAAGGTAAGATTACCCAGGAAATCGCCGAGATTGTTGGCGCGGTTGAGGCCATGTCCTAGCTCTTTGCTCAGGGGCTTTGCCCCTACGGCTGCTTCGCAGCCTCCCCCCTGGCTTTGTCGTGGCTCATGTGCAGCGACTTCGCCGCTGCACATGAGGGCACATCGCTTTGCGATTGTATGTGCCCACCGCCATCCGGCGCTAGGTCCCATCGTTGATGGGGCGCCACATAAGGTGGTAACTGTTTATACCCGTTGGGCCTACACGGTTACCATGCGTTTTAGTTCGATCCTGGTCGTGTGAGACCATGCCAAAAGGAAGTGATCCATGTCGCAAACTGCTACCGCCCAGAACACAGGTACCGTGGTCCAGGTAATCGGCTCGACCCTTGATGCCGAGTTTGACAACCTCCCGGAAATCTACAACGCGCTTACCATTGAGTTGCTGGATCCTGCCACTGGAGAAAACACGGTCCTCGTTGCCGAAGTGCAGGTGCACCTGGGGCGCAATCGGGTCCGCGCCGTAGCCCTGGCCAGTACCGATGGCCTGGCTCGTGGCGCCGCCGTTGTCGATACCGGCGCCCCCGTGCGTATGCCCGTGGGCAACGAGACCCTCGGGCGCATCTTTAACTTGCTCGGGCAAACCATCGACAACGGTGCCCAGGTCAGCGACGAATGCCCCCGCTCCTCCATTCATCGCCCCGCTCCAGCCTTTGACCAGCTCAATCCCGAAGACGAAGTATTTGAAACGGGGATCAAAGTGGTGGACCTCCTCGCCCCCTATGTGAAGGGTGGTAAGGTGGGACTCTTTGGCGGTGCAGGGGTTGGTAAAACGGTTATTATTATGGAGCTGATCAACAACGTGGCCAAAGGTCACGGCGGTTTTTCGGTGTTTGCTGGCGTTGGCGAACGGACGCGCGAAGGGAACGACCTCTGGAACGAAATGATCGAATCAGGCGTTATTGCCGTAGAAAAGAATGCCGAAGGCGAGCCCCAATGGGATGACAATGGCTACCCCAAAGTCATTCCCGGCGAAAGTCGCTGCTCACTCTGCTATGGACAGATGAACGAGCCCCCAGGCGCCCGCCTGCGGGTTGCCCTCTCGGCCCTCACCATTGCCGAAAACTTCCGTGATGAATCGGGTAAAGACGTTCTGCTCTTTATCGACAATATCTTCCGCTTTACCCAGGCCGGTTCTGAAGTGTCGGCGCTGCTGGGACGCTTGCCCTCGGCGGTGGGCTATCAGCCCACCCTGGCATCGGAAATGGGTCAGCTCCAGGAGCGTATTACCTCCACTAAGAATGGTTCGATTACCTCCATCCAGGCCGTCTACGTGCCTGCCGATGACTATACCGACCCAGCCCCAGCCAATACCTTTGCCCACCTGGATGCCACCACCAACCTCAATCGTGGCATCGCCGAAAAGGGCATCTACCCCGCCGTGGACCCCTTGGCTTCGACCAGTCGTATCCTTCAGCCCCACATCGTCGGTGATCGTCACTACCGTGTGGCTCGCGGCGTCCAAAGTGTGCTCCAGCGTTATAAAGACCTCCAAGACATTATCGCCATCCTTGGCGTGGATGAACTCTCCGATGAGGACAAACGCTTGGTGGCACGGGCGCGTCGCCTGGAGCGCTTCCTCTCTCAGCCCTTCCATGTGGCCGAGCAATTCACGGGCATGGCTGGTAAATACGTGAAGCTGGAAGATACCATCCGCAGTTTTGAAGCGGTGCTGTCTGGTGAATACGACCACCTCCCCGAAGGTGCCTTTATGTACGTGGGCACCATCGAAGAAGCGGTGGCCAAAGCGGAAGCCATGAAGGGCTAATGTATGCGCGTGGTGATCCTAACCCCCCAACGCCAACTTCCTGATCATCAGGCGGATCATGTCATGGCCCCCGCCCACGATGGCTTTGTGGGCATTCAGCCTGGCCACGCCTCCATGGTATGCCAGTTAGGGGGCGGAGATCTCACCATAGATCACGCAACCGAACCACGAGTGGTGTATGTGGTTGATGGTGGGCTTTTGCAGGTCAATGATGACACCATCACCGTCCTGGCTGAATCCGCCACCCTTAAAGCCGATGTCAGTGAAAACGTCCTCATCGAAAAGTTGCTGGCCCTTGATGCCGCCACCTACGATGACGAGATGGCCCTCACTCAGGCTAAAACCGAAGCCCACTGGCTACGCACACAGCTGCAAAGCATTGGCAAATCGGTGCCGCCAACCAAGCAGGTCTAAGCAGCGAAGGCTACGATTGCTCCCGCGCCTTGCCGCGCCTTCAAGCTCCTGGCTCCCTTCTCGGTCCCCATGGGCGGTAGACGAAAGGGGTGTTTCTTGGTGTTGAGCAGAGAACGGCTAGGCATCAAGTATCGTGTGACACGGTTATAGAGAGTGTCCCTGTACCAGTAAAACACCTGTTGCATGGAGAAGCATTCTTTGGTAGAATGAAGATGTCCGGCCGCTGCTATTCTATTCTCTACCGCGGTCGTTTTTACACATCCGGTGGCACTTGCCGCCCCAACCGACCCTTTCGGGTCTAAGGAGACTGCCATGCGTACCCAACGCTCCGGCTTTACCCTGATCGAGCTCCTCGTGGTGATCTCGATCATTGCCATTCTCGCTGGCCTCTTACTGCCAGCCATCACCTCCGCCCGCGAACGCGCGCGCCAGGTAGAATCCCTCAACAACGTTCGCCAGATCAGCCAGGCCCTGTTTAACTACCAGGAAAACTGGAATAGTAGCCCACATGCGGTGGATGATACTGACAACTATGATGCCGATGATATTGTTCTCTCCATGGAACTCTTGGCAGCAGATAATGAGCTCCCTTTCCAAGTCTTTAATAGCCCAGGTAGCGGCCGTGCTTTAACCGCCGCGCCACGTGAGGTTGACGATATTTATAGCGATACTGGTACTGCTTGGGAAGCGGCAGATCTGTCCTTTGGCTGGGACTTCTCTGCTCCTCGTGCTGCCACTGCAGTGCGTGCCGTCTTGGCAGAACATTGGGAATCCTGGGGTAGTGACTCGGTTGCCGTTGCCTACGGCGACCACAGTGCCAACCGTCTGCAAAACCGGGGAGCCGAAGATGGCGTTGCTCCTGATACAGGTGCAGACACTGAAGTGATCTTCCTCAATGACAAGGTGTCAGGTGACGCAAATGCGCAAAACATCTTTATCCGCAATGGTCAGGCTAGCTTTGATAACTGGCAACGCGGCCATCGCCAACAGGCGTTCATCCGTTTTGAGCTTTCATCTGATTCATCTGATTAGTCACAACACCCGAAAGTCTCCGCATCAATTATAGGCACCTCTTTCCCAGAGGACGCCTTCAACACACAACCCAGTGCCCCGGGCACTGGGTTGTGTGCGTATGTGGCTAGATGAGTTCCATTCCCTGTACCGCACACAGGGCGATGCGACATGGTAAAGGCTCTTTTCAGTGTGGGTGTCGCTGTACATGCTCTGGCTATGTCTGATCCTCAGGACTCGGAAACTGCCATTCGCCGCGCCTGTCCATCCTGGGCGCGGTTGCAGGACATGGTGGTGGATGGCTGGCGCATTTTGCGCCCCATTGGCCGTGGTGGGGCCTGTGAGATTTATCTCTGCGAGCATCAGTCCAGCGCCCAGCAGGCGGCTATGAAATTACTCTTGCCCAGTCGCAATGATGATAGCGAAGCGCTCAAGCTGCTCCTGCGTGAGGCCGATTTTCTTGAAGACCTTGAATACCCATTGGTGCCGGATTTCTTGGGCCAGGTGCAAGTCGAAGGTCAGCATGGGATCCTCATGGAGTATGTGGCAGGCGAAAGTCTGCATGTGGTATTGCGGCGCGGCGGCAAGCTTCCAGCCTTGGCAATTCTTATGTCGGCGGTGAAAACCCTCGCCTATCTCCATGAGCAGAATGTGGTGCACAACGACATTAAACCGGAAAATTTTCATATGTCCCACAAGGGCAGGCTGTACCTCCTTGACTACGGTGCTGCTCAGCGGCAAAGCCTGTCGAGTACTTTTTTTCGTCGCCTCAAATCCAGCGATGGTTTCCAGGGCACTTTAACCTACTGCGCCCCAGAACTTCTGTCGGGAAAGCAAGGCACCTACGCCAGCGATGTCTGGGCCATAGGTATTATGGCCCACGTTCTTTTTGTCGGCTCACCGCCATACCAGGTTGCTGCTGATGATCGGCTCGCCTTGGCCAAAGCGATCAAGGCTGCGCATATTCCGCCATTATCTCAGCGAGTCACCTCAATAGACACCACACTCAGTAATATTATTGATCGCTGTCTGCAGCCTGATCCGCAGCTACGCCACCCCAATGCCACCGAGCTTCTGCGCCTTCTGCGCAAGTATCGCGATGTCAAACAATCTGGCACTGCTGCCACCCGTAAGCAAGGATCGCCAGGAACCCAATCGCAAACGTCACGCAAAGTGGTACAACCTCGCCGCCCTTGAGTCTCATTGCTTCTGGGGCTTCTTGCCTGATTGGGACGTGAAAGATGATGGTCCGTATGTCACACGGAAATATGCATCCTTCACTGCGGGAGATTGGACATGCAGTGCCCAGGCCTATTCTCCACGTTCATGTTACTTATTGGGTGCGGATGAGCCGCGCCTCTGGTTTCTCTCTCTGATGTCGCTTCTTTTTCACTGCCTAACCTGATCGCCGCATGTCGTTGGCGATCAATCAAGGTGCTCACATACTCAGGAGGCACTGTCTCATGCCTATGTCGCGCTCGCTTCGCCCGTGGTCCGTGTCTGCAGCCCTATTAGGGTTGTGTGGACTGGGCGCCTCGGTAGCCCAAGCTGAAGATTCCTTTGGTTACCTTGATTTGCGCTTTGGCGTGCACACCATGCCCTTAGATAGCTTTAGTGGTGGCCCAGCCGTAAATCGTTATTCTGGTGACTTTGATACCGCATTCCGTGCTTCGGTGACGCTGATTGGCCCAGTGTGTAATATGATTCCTTTGGGCTGTGGATTTACTGGCCAGCCAGCTCGCTCCTCTCGTTCATCGCGCTCAGGTCATGAGTATGATGATCTCATTGAGTTGGAAGGGGTCACTTGGCACGAGCCATCGCGCAGTGGCTTTGACCTCCTCGCTGGTTTAGAGCTGAGCTATATCTATTTCGGCCATGATGGTGAAGACGCCGAAGTTGGTCCAGGTGTGCCAAAAGTAGATGTAGATACCATTGCCTTGTCGATGCACCTTGGCTGGGGCTTTGCTGCCAATCCAAGTTCTGTTGGCATTCTTCACTTTGAACTGACTGGCTTCGCTGGCCTTGGCTTCTCGATGATCAATTGGGAAGATGTCAGCGATGATGAGCTGCGTGAAGACGATACTACGGGTGTATACTACGAAATTGGTGTGCGTGCCGGTATGTACTATACCTTCTCGCCTGGTCTGCAGATTGGTGTCAACGCGCGGTGGTTGTATGCAAATCACACCATGGATGTGTTTAGTCAGACCACTAGCCTGCGTATTTCTGGCCCCACCTTAGGCGGCGAATTGGGCTGGCGCTTCTAAAGCATTCATCCTGAGCAGATTGCAGATTATTCCCAGGGCCGCAGTGGTACATCCACTGCGGCCCTGGTATTTGGGTGACCAGCCGATCGATCGCTTGGTGTGGACTCAGGGGCCTAGTTTATGTACCTGGTGATGCGGGTGTTGCATGGCGCCGAGGTCCTACGGCGGTAGTGGGCAGGGGGCTTAGGGTGGGTTCTGCGTAGTGTCCCGCCTGCCAATGGTGGTAGCCCAAGGCGGCTATCATTGCTGCATTATCGGCACAGTGTCGTGGTTCGGGGAGGGCGAGGGCAAGCTGGTGCTTGTCGCAGGCTTCCTGCAGAGCTCTGCGTAGTCCCGAATTACATGCCACGCCACCGCCAATAATTAATTGCTGGCACGTATGGCTGGCGGCGGCCTGCAGCAGTTTGCGCACCAAAACCTCAACCACTGCTGCCTGGAAGCTTGCGGCGGCATGGGCTATTTCTGCCGCTGATGCGGTGAGAGGGTCCTTGCCTTGGGGGCCGCGCATCTGGTAGAGGAGTGCGGTTTTCAACCCCGCAAAGCTGAGACGAAGATCGCCCGAATGTAAAAGGCTGCGCGGCAGGCGCAGGGCAGTGTGGTCGCCAGTGGCGGCCAAGCGATCGATGGCTGGCCCGCCTGGGTACTCCAGATTGAGAATGGCGGCGGCTTTGTCGAAGGCCTCGCCAGCGGCATCATCGATGGTGCCGCCCAGCAGGCGGCTTTGGCTGGGCCCAGTAAGATGGTAAAAATGTGAGTGACCACCCGAGGCCACCAAGCCAATGGCAGGGTAGGTGATCGAGGCTTGGCTGAGATGGGCGGCGCAGAGATGGGCCTGAATATGGTCCACTGCAATAAGCGGAATATTCCAGCGCGCCGCACACATTTTGGCGGCCGTGACCCCACACAGGAGGCTGCCCATAAGGCCTGGGTAGCTGGTGACGGCAATGGCACTCAGGTCATGCCCCTGGCACTGGGCCTGATCGAGGGCTTCGGCAATGACCTGTGGCAGGTGCTGTATGTGTCCGCGTGCGGCCAGTTCTGGAACAACCCCTCCCCAGGCAGCGAAGTCGGCGGCTTGGCTCCGTACGACTTCGCCTAATACGTGATGGCCATCGCCGACAACGGCGGCGGCCGTTTCATCGCAGCTGGATTCAATGCCAAGGATTAGGTGCATGATGCGCCAGCTTGTCACCCTTGCCAATACCGCAAGAGTGGTAACGGTATCTCCCATGCCATCCATCCCATCCCCACCCCAGCCCAGTTGCGCCCAAGACTATGAGCGTGCCGAGGCAGCCTTACGCCAAGGTTTGGCGTCTCTGGATCAGGCCTTGGTGGCCTTTAGTGCGGGAGTGGACAGCACCTATTTGCTTGCCGTAGCCCATGATGTACTGGGCCCGCGAGTGCAGGCCGTTACCGCCGATTCCCCGAGCTTGGCGCGGGCGAGTTTGCGTGAAGCCCAGGCCTTTTGTGCTGCCCGTGGTATGGTCCATCGCATTGTCGCCACTGATGAATTTGAGCGCTCTGCCTATCGCGCTAATGAAGGCATGCGTTGTTATGAGTGTAAGGCGGCGTTATTTCGGGCCATGCATGGCTTGGTGGATGCGGTGGCCTTTGACGGCTCCCTTACCGGCGGTGTGTCGTTGCTGCTGGGGGCGGTGGTGGATGATTTTGCCGATGTGCGCCCTGGCTTACGGGCAGCGGCCGAGGCTGGAGCGCAATGGCCCTTGGTAGATGCTGGCTTTACCAAGGATATGGTGCGCCAGGCTTCGCGGCGTATGGGTCTTGCCACCTGGGATCGTCCAGCAGAGCCCTGTCTTTCATCGCGTTTTCCCTATGGTGAAACGGTTACGGTGGAGGGGCTGCGGATGATTGAAGCAGCAGAAGCTACCTTGCGTGCGGCCGGACTGCGCGAGTGTCGCGTGCGTCATCACGCGGTAGGCTCTGGGCGCGGCTATCTGTGTCGCATCGAGGTTCCTGAATCAGACCTGGATGCGGTTATGGCCCAGCGACGACAGCTGCTTCCTGCTTTGCGTGCCCATGGCTATCATTTTATCAGCCTGGACTTGGCGGGTTTGCAGTCTGGTGGTTTTAATCAACTCCTTCAGCCATCAGAGGTGCACGACAATGACTGACCTTTCTCCTTCCCCGCCGGCTACGCTCAATCTTGACCTTGATCGCGTGCGTCGCTGTGGTTTTCCGGAAGTTGTCTACGCCGCGGGTAAAACGGTGGAAGAAACCTGCGCCGCCGCCCAGGGTCTTTTTGCTGCCCATCAGCGAGCCTTGGTGACCCGTTGCCGTCCAGAGCAGATGCAGGCCCTGCGTACATGCTTTCCCCAGGGACGCTTTTGTGAACGAAGTGGGGCGATGCTGGTGGGGCAGCCCCCCATGAGCCATGGTCCTATTGCTGTGATCAGTGCCGGCACCAGTGATGAGGCCGTCGCCGAAGAAGCCGAACTTACCGCTTTGGCCCGTGGGGTTGCGGTGCATCGCCTGCGTGACTGTGGGGTGGCGGGACTCCATCGTTTCCTTACTCGCCTGCCGGAACTTGATGATGTCAAAGCACTGGTGGTGGTGGCGGGTTTTGAGGCGGCGCTGACTTCCGTGGTGGCGGGGTTGGTATCGTGTCCGGTGATTGGCTGCCCCACCTCGGTGGGCTATGGTGTATGTAATAACGGGCATACTGCCTTGCATGCGATGCTGGCCTGCTGCGCCCCGGGTGTCACGGTTGTCAATATTGATAACGGCTTTGGGGCTGGCTATGCTGCGGCTGGTATTGCCCTGCAGGGGGCGCCCATGCCAGGGGCTCCTCAAGGGTGAGCGATATCACCCTTTGGCAGTGGCTGCTGGCGGGCCTTGCCGCGCTGATTGTGGGCTGCGCTAAGACTGGTTTGCCTGGTTTGGGTTTACTGGCAGTGCCGCTTATGGCCGTGGCATTTGGTGGCCGTGTTTCCGTGGGGGCGTTATTACCCATGCTTATTGTTGCCGACTGCTGTGCCGTGTGGTGGTACCGTCGCCATGCCCAGTGGCTTCATCTGCGGCGTCTCGTGCCCTGGGTGGTGGTGGGCTTGACTGTGGGCTTTGTCCTCATGTGGTGGCTGGCGCTCATGGAGGTGCAGCAACAGGCCGTTGACGCTTGGTTTACGCCCCTTTTGGGGGCAGTGATTATGCTGATGCTGCTGATGCTGGTCCTACGGCGATGGCTGGGCGATCAGCTTACCCCCCAGCAACCTGGGATGGTGGTGCTCTGCGGATCGGGGGCTGGGGTCGCCACTTTTATGGCCAATGCGGCAGGGCCGATGATGACCTTGTATCTCAGTGCCATGGGCATGCGAAAACAGGCCTTTATGGGGACCAACGCCTGGTTTTTTCTGCTCTTGAATGTGATCAAGGTGCCCTTGTTTGTACTTTTGGGGATCTTGGTGCCGCAGGCTCCATTGATCACTGCAGACAGTCTCATGGTCAATCTCTGGGTCGCCCCATTAATTATTCTGGGCGTTATCCTTGGCCGTCACGTGTTTCGCGCCGTGTCCGAGCGCCTCTTCGAGTTGAGTGTGTTGAGTCTCGCGGCCCTGGCCAGTGTCTATTTATTACTGTCATAGGGCGACGGCAGGGAGACTGTGGCACTTATGGCGCATATTCCTGGTTGAGGTGTTTTTCCAGGGTTTGCGCGAGAATATCACCGCGAATGGGCTTGGTGATCATCGCAACCATACCAGCCGCACGCGCACGATCCTCATCGCGTGAATCGGTGCTAGCGGTGAGGGCGATGATCGGGCACTGTGCAGCCCTGCCCCCCAGGGCGCGAATGCGTTCACACGTAGTGCAGCCATCCATATCAGGCAATTGTAAATCCATCAAAATGACATCGTAGGCAATGATTTGGGATTGTTGGATTCCCTCATGGCCGCTGCCAACCACATCGCAGCGCAGGCCAAGACGTTCCAGTAAGGCCGCAACCACTTTTTGATTTACGGGATTATCTTCAACCACCAGAGCTTTGACTGGCTGCTGAGTGGTAAACGAGAGGGGCTCTAAGGGCCCCCGTCGGGGTTGTACATCTTGCTGTACTGGAGGGAGGGGGATTTGCAGGGAAAAGGTAGAGCCTTCGCCAGGCTTGCTCTCGCCGTAGAGCTGCCCCCCCATTGCCTCGGCGAGGCGCTTGCAAATGGACAAGCCCAGACCAACCCCTTTGCGCCGAGAGAGACCATCTCCTGCCTGGGTGAAGGGCAGGAAAAGCTGGGGAAGAATGTCGGGGGGAATGCCCGGCCCAGTGTCTTGAACCGCAATACGTGTAGCCCCATTGGCTTCAGCCGTAGCACTGACGGTAATGCCGCCATGGCTGGTAAATTTAATCGCGTTGGCCAACAGGTTGCCCAGGATTTGCCGCACGCGCCCACCATCCCCCATGACGGTATGAGGAAGGGAGCGGTCAAAGTGGGTCCGCAAAAAGAGCCCTGCTGCTTCGGCCTGGGGGCGAAAAAGGGCAGCCACGTCACTCATCATTTCATTGAGCATGAAGGCGCTTTTTTCCAGGTAGAGTCGCCCTGCCTCGAGGGTGCTGACATCAAGGATATTATTGAGGATATCGAGAAGATGTTCGCCTGCCGAGCGCGCCGTATGTAGGTGGCCTTGATCATCTTCAGTGAGCGAGTCCAAGTCGAGCATGCCGAGCATACCGAGAATGCCATTTAGAGGGGCGCGAATTTCGTGACTCATTTGCGCAAAAAATTCGGATTTGACCTGATTGGCCTGTTCGGCTTCGCGCCGAGCGGCGTTGGTTGTGGCCAGAGCCTCTTGCAATTGCCGATTGGCAGCTTCAGCGGCAGAGCGATGGCGTTCGGCGAGCAGTTTTGCCGCATCCAGGGCAGCTTCATGGCGCTTGCGTTCACTAATATCCAGGACAAAGGTTGCTTTACACCAGCCACCATTCTTGCCGGGAATGCGCGCTGCGTCGGCGAGTACGGTGAGTGTATCGCCATTTTTACGCTGTACCTCCCATTCCCCGCGCACCTCATACCCTCCAGCGATAAAATGGTCATGGGCAGCCGCTAAGGCCTGGCGATGGGCAGCAGGTACAACCGTGGTAAATGATTGGCCCAGTAATTCTTCTGCCTGATAGCCATAAAGCTGGCAGTATGCTGGATTAACAAATTCATAGATGCCCTGTGCATTGGTAATGCACAAGCCTACCGGAGTTGCTTCAATAATCGATTGGAAGGCGGTTTGACTGCGAGTGATAGCATCAATGTCTTCGATCACCACAATGATATCATCGTTCTCCCGCGATGACGGCGGCAGTAGGGTGTAGCGAAGGATGCGATCGTTATCATCTCTAGCGCGGGTGTGGAGTTCTTGCGCGGCAGGAGTGTTGCCCTGCTGTGCGCTCGCTAGGGCCCTATGTAAAGCGTTCGCATCGCCTTCACGCAGAAACTGTGTGAGGTCTTGTCCGTGGAGCTCGGTGGTGGTCTCAGATGCCGTGAGAAGGCTTGCCGCAGCGGCATTGAGGTGCCGAATCTCACCCTTGGAATCAACCGAACACAGGCCAACGGGTAAGCGGTGGTAAAACTGCTGGAGCAGCTCACCCCAATAGCTCGTCTGTTGATGGCGAGCCCGGTGGCGCTGCCAGGCCAGAAGAAATTCCTCTCGTTGATGCTGCTCCAAGGTACTGCATAAATGAATCAGCCACGATGGCGCAGATTCATCGGCAACCAAGCGCCATACATCTTCAGCAAGAGCTTGTGATCGATTTATAGCATCAGCCATATACCTCCCATCATCCCTAAATAAGCAATCGGGTCAACGGAGATTTGGAGGCGACCAGCAGGCCCACTCAAAGCTCGCCCCAGGATCGTCGATCTCCTGATTAATGGCATTAAGCGTTTTCGCGTGTTGAATACCAAGCTTGGTCCACCGACAGGCCCCAACGGGGCCTCGCATACTAGCCCAGGGTTGCGCCACAGGCGCTACCCTGGGTGTGCGTGCCGTTGGGATCAACCCTGAAAGGGTTGCGCAGACTCAACAGCAGGCCGGAGGCGCGGTGCTTGTTGTGAATAATATGCCCATAAACGGCGGCGCAGCCCCGGAGTGTCGCAATAATGGCGCCTCCGCAACCCCGTTGGGGTTGGCTCGCCTCTCCATCCCTTCCCATGGTAGCGCTCGGGAGAGCGCAACCATGGGCTGGGCTACGGAGCCC
>REDP01000071.1 GCA_007693455.1 Planctomycetota bacterium
CCGGGGGGGCCGTTGGGGGGCTCGCCCCCCGACAACCAAAACCGACCGCCGAGGGGGGAAGGGCGGATACAATCGCGAAGCGATCCGCCCTAAGGTGCGGAGCACCGACCCCCCGACAAAGGTCGTGGGAAGTCCGAGCCTAAGCGAGGACGCACCGGGGGGGCCGTTGGGGGGCTCGCCCCCCGACAACCAAAGCCTGCCCCCCGACAACCAAAACCAACGTCAGCCCCGCAAAGGCAAATACCGATAGGGCGCCTGCAGCAGCAGCATGGTCATGGCGGTAGCAACAGTGTCGCCAGCGGCGGCGAAGGGTTCGCTGTAGCGCATGGCGGCGGCGGGCATCCAGACACTGCCATCGTCGCTATACTGCACACGGGCAAAGAGGGCGCTTTCCAGGTGCTCATTCCAGGATTGCCAGCGGCGGTCGCGAGTTTCGCGCATGGCTAAGGTGGGGAAGTACCAGGCCATAAGGTCTAGTCGCTGCGCATCAATACGGGGAGGATCTGCGGCAATGGCCTGGAGAAGTTCGGCAGTGGAGAGAGCATTTCCGGCTCCGCGCACCTGGCGCACAAAGGCGGCAAGACCGAGGCGGCCAACATCGGCATCGGCTGGAGGCACTGCTCGGGCAACGCCGCTTTCCAGGCCAGAGCGCACCCTGCTTGGGACACGCATCTCGGCCAGGCCAGCAATCTCCACCGCAAGTAAGGCAAAGCCACCTAAGCCAGCGGCTCCAGGCTCGCGCATAAGGGTGGGGCCGAGGCGTTGCAGCAATTGCTCGCAGCGGCCCTGCAGGAGATTATCGCGATAATGCACACTGCCCTCCACAAGGGCAAGAAGAGCCAGGGACTGGGCACGTACATCCAGCTGCCCACCATGTTCATCAACACTGTCGGCCAACCAGCCGAGGAGGCGCTGGGTAGCAGCAGCAAACTCCGGCCGATCGCGACCTTCACCCAAGAGGGCTAGGGCTACTGCTGCCTGGACCATAATGTGGGCATCAGGATTGGGGGCGGCGGGGCCAATGCTGCCGTCGGCGTTTTGCTGTGCCAGCAACCATGCCATACCACCTTGTACCACGCCTGCGGCGGATTGCCCGTGCAGAGCTTGGCGAGCATGGGCACGAGTAGCAGCATCTTCACGCAGGGCAAAGAGACGATGCGCGCCGCCGCGTAACTCCGCCCAGGACTGGGGTAAATCATAACGGGTGGCAAGGCTTTGGGCGCCAGCACTGGGGCGGCTGGGGGGTATGCGGTGAAAGCCTGGACGCTCGCGCAGTTGTTGTTCGGCGATAATCGGATCAGCCACAGCCGCTCCTCGGCCAACCGTAACATGTAAGGCGGCGAGCGCGATAAGAGCCGCAACATGGCCAACGATAACAGCAGTGTAAATACGCCAACGCGACAGCGAGTCCATTTCCACCGTGTGACGACGACTGGAGTTGGAGCGTTGCAGGCGTTCAGCAATACGGGGTACCAAATCAGGCTGGCGCGGCAGGGCTGCACCCTCACGTACGACCGTACCCAAGCGCTGCAGGAGCGGATCTGCCGCTACCGCAGCCGAACGATCACCGTTATACCAAGCATCAACAGCATCACTGAGTTGCGCCATATCTTTGGCACAGGCTTGGCTAACGCGCTGCTGCAGATGCGGTGGACGGGGGGGCTGAGCAGCCTCACGAAACACGGCGCCAAGACGAGCCAATGCGCGGCCATCGGGCATGGCGGTATCACCATCCCGAAGGGCTCGCAGAATCGCATCGTCATCGTATTGGTCGCTCACAATTCCTCCACTAAATCGGCAAGGTCGGTGCGCAGTCGCCGTACTGCCGCATGCATTCGGCTTTTCACCGTTCCTTCGGGTATGCCTAACACCTCGCTGATCTCTTGATAACGCATATCTTGATTGTTGGCCAAAATAAACACATCTTGCTGACCCGCGGGAAGACGCTCTACCGCCTCTTGGATGCGTTGACGCAGAAAGGGCGTATTCACCTCACTACCAGCGGCAGCTTGTTTGGGATCAGCCAAGGAATCGCGCAGACTCGGGCCTCCCTCACCGCCGTATTGGGCATCCAAACTGGCATGGTGGCGTTGGCGGCGCAGATGGTCAACCCAGGCATTATAGGCGATGCGATAGAGATAGGTGCGCAATTTGGCGGTAATTATGTAACGAGAACGAGCACGAAAGAGCTTAATAAACACCGTTTGCGCGAGATCCTCAGCCGTGAGCTGATCCCAGCAGTGGTGATAGAAATAGCCAACCAATTCGTTTTGATAGCGTTCTACGATGATTTCCAGAGCATCGTCATCGCCATCACGCAGGCATTCCATAACCTGCGTATCACTATCACTGGGGGTCGCCAAGCGTGGCTCTTGTCCAAGCTGGGGGTCCCCATCATCATGTCGGTGTTCTGGCATAGACGCTCCGGCCGTATGCTGCCTGCCAAGTTCCAGAGTTCCAGCCACAACCATGGCATGGTTAACGTAGCACAAGCACAGGGGTTCGCCTGTACTATCTCTCCACTTGGCTAACGGCCAGAGCGCTGCAAAACGAAGCGGATATTGGACACCCCAACACCATGCGCTGTACAAGCCTTCAGCAGCGCGGTATAGCGAAACTGCCGCAACTCCGCCAAGAGCGGCGATCCTGACACGGCCAGGGTAAGGGTATTACCACTCCAGCGGCGAACGTGTATCTGCGCACGCTCTCGCTCGGTAAAAACACTCGCCAGAGCAGCACTGAGGTGACGCTGCCGTTTGAGGCGGCGCACCTCAGGAGATTGCATGATAGAATGCACCAAGCTATCAACGGGAACGGCTCGGCGTGGGCCATAATGGGGACGGGCTGCTACCTGCCGATCTCGCTGCTGTCGAGCATCAAGAAAACCATCGTGACGGCGATCATTCATCTTCGCAAAGAATCCTTCTATACCTGCAGCACGCAGATCTCATACACGGTTAACGGTCACGCACAATGTGATCCCCGATACGCACTTGGCGGTGGTCGCCCTCCACCTTCCAGGAGCCATCAAGCACAACAGCCACCGAAATCTGATCTCGCACATCAAAGACGGTCAGTAACACTACGGCTTCACCTTCCCGCTCTACACGCAAGCGATGGCCATTTTCCAGGCCGTGACGTTCCCCCTGGTCAAGAATCACCATGGTCATAGTGCGATCGCCTGAATCACGCTGCTCAACCATGCGCACACGGCCATCGATGGCAGGGAGGTCTGCCGCCTGATCACTGCGCAGGGTTGGCGAGGCTTGAGCTAGGGATGGCTGCGCAGGAGCAGGCCCATCCTCGGCTTCCGCAACGTGGATGTCCTCCTCAGCATCAGCCGCTGGCGGCGGCAGGTCTTCAGTCGTCAAACGCCCATCGGCGTCCGTTTCCGGCATATCAAGGCGGTCCTCTTGGGGGCTCGCTGGCCCTGGGTCATCAGCATCAGGAATACTGGGAGAACGCGTCCCCGCCCAAGCCTCAAGATCAGCGATGGAAGCTTCTTCGGCGGCAGGCAACTGCCCAGGACCAGCAACTGCAGTGGGATCTTCGCTTGTGGCAGATTCTGCCTGCGCTGGGGCTTCATCAAGCAGACTCAATACCTCGCGGGGATCTTGAGATGGGCTTGGTCGAGGCTGGGATGAGGGTGATGGAGGTGCGGGCGCTGTAGTTAACGCGGGATTCTCGGCCGTAACTCCGCCCTGAGCAAAAGCGAGCAGACGCATGACCTGCTCGGCCTCCAATAAGCTTACACTGCCATCGGCAACCCCTTGGGCCAAGGCATGCACGTGCTGGGATTGGGGATGGTCCTGCGCTTGGTCACGTAATGCTTGAGCAGCTATACGCTGGGCCAGAGGCGCCGATTCTGCCATTGCCGTGTGTGCAAAAGGCCCAATTACTGCAGCAAACATCACGAATGCGGTAAGGAGACATCGAAACATAACTATTCGTCCTTTCAGCCCTGAGCACAACGATAAACGCTGGCAACGGGCATACTATGAGGATGACGCCGAAAGTAGCGAGGCATCCTGCTGTTACCGACATACTGCGGACGCGACCTCATGCAAAAAGGGCTATAAAGACGCACAGCAGTCTGCTATCATACGCTCCACATCGCACTGGGGTTGCCAACCAGTCACCCGCTGCAGGCGGGTTGTATCAGGCACGCGACGCTGCATGTCCTCAAACCCGCCATGGGGAAACGCTTCTCCATACGAAATATGACGGATGGGCGCCGATTGCTTGCAATACACATTCACCCGATGCGCCAAATCAAGAATACTCAGCTCTTCGCTACCACCAATATTAAAGACCTGACCCACAGCTTGTGGCTCATCAAGTAATGCTTCAATGGCGCGGACACAATCATGAACATGCAAAAAACAACGGGTTTGTTTCCCCGTACCATGCACCTGTAAGGGTTCGCCGCGCATGGCAGCACGGCAAAATGAGGGCAGCACCATACCGTAATGAGGACTTTGCCGAGGCCCTGTGGTGTTAAACAGCCGACCAATCGTAACCGGCAGACCACGCTCCCGATAATACGCCAGGGCCAAAAATTCATCCATCATTTTCGAGCAGGCATAACTCCAACGATGTAAACTGGTCGAACCCAAGACCGAATCATCATCCTCACAAAACGGAACACGAGCCCCCTTACCATACACCTCAGAGGTGCTCGCTAGGAATACGGGCACATTACCATGGCCTGCGGCAGCATGCAGGACCACCTCAGTACCCCGCACGTTGGTAACAATAGAGCGCACCTGACGATCAATAATCCGGCGCACCCCCACCGCAGCCGCAAGATGCACCACCGCATCCACCTGATCACAAGCCTCATCAACCAACAACTCATCGCAGACGGAACCATGCAACATGTTGACATGCGGATCATTAGGAACATTCTCCATCGATCCAGTACTACAATCATCCACAATCACCACCGCATCTCCGCGACGCAACAAAGACCGCGTAAGATGCGACCCAATAAAGCCAGCACCACCAGTAATAAGCCATCGTTTCATAACCCCAACCTACCACCAAACCCAGAAAAACCACCTGCATAATATGGGGACATGCAAACTGTTTTCCTCAAAGCACATGGTCCCGTCCCCATGAAGACAGCTGCTCAAACGGCTACACAGAAACCCTCATTCCCGCATCAATGCCCAATGCAGAGGCATCAATACGGAACTTCAGCTCCATGTCTTTGCGTGCAGGATCCAAATCCAGCTCAGCAGCTACAGTATTACCCCAGGTCGCTAATCAGCGATACACTCAACCGTTACTGGCA
>REDP01000070.1 GCA_007693455.1 Planctomycetota bacterium
CTGGTTGGCTGAGGTGCAACCCTTGCGGGCACAGTTGGGCGAGGAAGTCCTGCTCCGCATAATCACGGTGGCCCATGGCAATAGATTGCCATTGACCGCGACCGGTGGCGGCGCGGGAGATCAACTCGCCGCCCTTGGAAAGGCTGAGGTTGTGGGCGTTCTCCCAGGCATCCCATAAACGAAGACCACTGGGCCAATATTGCTGAACTTCCTCGGGTTTGAGGATATCAAGCAGACGGGCCAGGGCATGCAGGAAGCATTCCTTACGCATTTCGGCGGAGTCATAATCAACCAGGGTGGTATCCCATATCAGTGTCGGATCGGCCCCTGCATCAATAAGCTCCCGCGCAATCACGGGCGCATCGGATCCAGCATCTGCTAGGAACAGAAAGGCAGCAAGTAATCGACCCCAGTCGTAGCGCTCATTCGGTTGTGGAAGACGACGAATGAGGTGACGATTCAGCGCCAAGAGTTGCGGATGCGGTTCCTGGGGGTTGCTTGGCGAAGCATGGCTGGGGAGCAATGGGGTCGCATAATCGCGAATACCGATACCCAAGGAATAGATCCCATTGGTAAATATTCGAGCCCCATAGTCCAGGAGCATATCGCAGAGTTGACGATCACAGAGCAGCCGCCAGGCACATGCCAGTGGGGTGCCTCGAAAGTTAAGGGTGTGGGTCTCCAAGCGTGGGTCTGCGCCAGCTTGCAGTAATCGCCAGACAATGCGCCGCACAACGGGGCGATTGCCATGATGCTCTGGCAGCGCTCCATAGAGCGCTTCACTCAAGGGGCGACGATTGATGCCCTGTGGCCCATCGGGATGATGGCCCTGCTGAAGCAGTTGAGCCACTAAATCTTCGTCACCGTGGCGACACGCCCTGCCCAGTAGACAGCTGTCTTGGTGTGCTTGGTCACTCATGAGATGTCTCCGCGCATAGTTTACGAGCATCGTCGAGTATCCGCAGATCGCGCTTACGGCCGACGAGGTTGCCAGTAGCGCAGAGGTGATCAGCCGCCGCCTGCCAAGAAAGCCATTTGCATTGCGCCGTCTCGGCGTTGGTGCATCCCAGATCCTCTTCGGGGTGCATAAGAAACATCCAAGAGGCACCAGTACCACCCTGGTACCATTGCGGCAAGCTGCTGGTAATGCGACAGCGCACTCCCATCTCTTCTTCCGCTTCGCGTAAGGCAGTGGTAGTGGGGTTTTCGCAGCTATGGCACCTGCCTTTGGCAAAGGTCCACACGTAACCATCGTAATGATTGCTGACTTCGCGCAGGAGGACCAAATCACCTGTTGCCGACACCACCACGCCGCCGTAGGACACGCGCTTGGCCCCTTGCGGAGGCGCGGGAATACACCAACCAGTGGCCCCAGGCTCTTGCTCAATCAAGAGCAAGGACTGCCATACTGCGCCATAGATATGAGCACGCTGAGGGCCACATTCTTTATGTACTTGCTGTTTAAAATTGGGGTAGTCGATGGCCTCGGCCATACGCGCCAGGGCCTGGGCCCAGGCTTGGCGTGGGCAATAGGCACGGGCCGGATAATCGCTACCCCCACCCAATTGACTGCGAGTTAACGAAGGCAAAACCTGGTGGCGCAGGCGGTCCAGATCGTGGCGGGAGCGGGCGCGAATACACACGTCATCGCCGCCGTCCTTACACACGGCACTAAAAAATCCCAAAGGGGTTATCATCCACATGGCAGATCTCCTTTTATCTGCCATGGAGTCTATGAAGTCGTTATTGAGACAGCAGACATTAGGATGTCTGGTGCTCAGTGGCGAACTGAAAATAGCATTCGATTGGCTGAAGCTGCTCTCCGGGGAGCGGCTGTACATTGCGAATAGCTTTTCGCATGTCCTGGTCGTGTTGGGGGCACAAGGGAATAATGTATTTAGGCGAACTGTGATAGAGGTTGTTGGTTACCGCTTGCTGTAGGCAGCTTAGGCCCTCTTCCGAAAGAATATTGATATTATGGTGGAGCAGTGAATCCACAGCTAACCAAAAGACCGTTCTACGATCAATGATATGACAGGCTGAAATTCGCGGCGGTTTCGCAGTAATGCCGAGGGCTTCACACATGCGGCATTTATGATTGGATTGTTTTTTGACTTCACGCATGGCCGCACTTGCTTGATCAACGGATCTCCATTGTAGGGACTGTAGCATATATTGCACCACGGCCTTGCCATACAGCTGCTCACAGCGAAATTTTACCGATTTCACAAAGTCCTTATCGTTATTTATCAATATCCACTGACGAAGCATGCCAGGAAGCGCGCAAAATATTTCTTTCTTAGTCTTAGCGATTTCAACCTTCAGGGCATACCCGATAGAAGTTTTGTTTCTCTGTGATACTGGTGTATTGAAAGCATGTGAGTAAAGCGCGGCACGAATGGCATCTTTTTTATCAGGATCAAGTGGATAGAGATCGCTTAGCGTTACTATGTCAAGGGGGCTTCTGTCTTTGGCCAAGGATTGCTGGACTTTACCAGCGACGCCCTTTGAAGTGGGATTGTGTTCAATATTCCATTGGGGCTTTCGGTTACTCATCGTTCGGTGTTCCTTATTTTGGCCAGGGCCGAGTGGACCCGATGGGTGACTTCTTCGTGTAGCGTTGGTGGGTCAAGGACGGTTACTTCGCCAGCTTGTCCGGCAACCCATGCCGCAAGCGTTCTCGGAGCACTGGTGTGGAGCTGGAGGCGCACCCCATCCCGTGTTTGGGTGTGGTCTACCTGATCGCCCCAGTGGCGGCCTTGCTCGCGCTGCCACAGCTCCTGGCTTACAAGCAGCGTGACGTTGGTAATGGCATCCTCGCCACAGGATCCAGAAAAGCTGGCGGCGATGGTGCGGTCTGCCAACTGCTTGCACAGCTGATGATGAGGGGGCTCACGTGGTGGTTGATCTTTGTGCAGGTCTGTGAGACCAGCCAAGGCAACGGCGCGAATACCATCCACACGCGGCAGCCAGCCCAGTACCTTCCAGCCATCACCCGCAATCACTAAGCGTAGGGGGAGCATGGTCGTTCTACTGCCATCGCTATGATGGAGGTGAATGCAGCGACGATAACCATCCCGACCACGGTGATGATGCTGGTAGTCATTACGCCAGCATACCTTGAGCAATCGCTCCACATGTCGGGCCTGAACCCCATGTCCCTTACTGCACAGAGCAAACGCAATGGCTTCAGGAGTGGATGCGGGGTGCCCATAGCGATCATTCAATACGCGCTGCACGGATTGAGCTAATGGCCCAGTATCGACGCAGGCAATCATAGCGTGCATGGCCGCAAGGGTTTGTTGTTCACAGAGATCACCAATACGACCATGTTCATCCATTACGGGTAAGCCAGCATGGGCGCGAATGCGCCACGTATGCACCGGCTTACCACCATGTTCCGGTGTAGTGTGCCGGTGGTCGAGCCAGCAATCTCTGCCATTCGCCCGCAAGGCTCGGTCGATTTTTGTGATATCACGTTCGACCATGCGACGCTGCTTGGCCAAGACCGCAGCGCTGGCAGTAAACCAATCGGCAAAAATACCTTTTTGCGCTAAGTGATCGCCAAGATCATTGATGCTATAATAGGAATAGCCACACAAGGCCATGAGAATCATGCGTTGTCGGCGAATGGCTTCGGCTTTCATCACAGGTTTCAATACCCATCGCAAATGGTTTCCTCAGATGCGAAAACAGACACAGATCCGTCAACGCGCCATCAAGTATGGTGATGCCCTGCCCCTGTGCCACCAGTTTACAGGCCGCAATTGATTCAGGCCGCCGCCTTCGGCCAACGGTAGGACGGCGCAAAGCTTGTCAGGAAAAGGCTGCAAAGATCTCACCCGACAGCACTTGAATGCCGTGGTATTTGCGGAAGACTGCGGATATGGGCTACCTCGTCTCTACCCCATTTCGTACCATGCTGATCGCCGGGGTGGCTGTGTGTGTGCTCTTGGGAGTGGCGTTTCTGATCTGGTGGCACTACGCCCTGCCGATCAGCCTCCATCGGGCGCATGCGGAATTGCGGCAGCAGGGCATTGATTCGCGCTGGGAGGATGTGCAAGAGCGCGAACTGAGTTCGTTGGAGGATCGTGAGTGGGCGGATAGGATTTATAACGCGATCAATACCGTAACTGCAACCGATGAGGCTCATTTCTTGCTGACTTGGCACCCAGAAATGGATGTGGACATAGATGTGGCAAGGAAGCATTATGCTCAGCTTGATCATGAGGTCATAGCATTCATTGATGAGGAATTGCGTCAGTGGCATCATCGTGGCCTTGCGCCTTTGCTGCGCAGGACGACTTCTGATTATGAAACATCTCTCTATGGGGAATATGGGGAGGTGCCCAGGAGAGAGTGGGCTCGACTTTGTGTCCAGCGAGCGCGATTATCTTTAAATAAGAGTGAGCGGGCAAAGGCCCTTTTAAGCGCCACGCATCTTCTTTCCCTCCGTGAAGAGCCATCGGTGCGGAGGCTCTTGGTGGATAACAGCATTGCCTCAGAGGTGATAAACTACTTTATCCAAAGTTCAGAATTATGGGATGATTACGGCGAAAAGCTTTTAGCATCGTTTGAGGATTGGTGCCACCTTGAAGAATGGCAGCCGTATTTTGCCTCCGCTATTCTTTATGATTTACGCACAAAAACCGAAGCATTGGCACAATACCAATTCAGCGATATATCTTTTACTGAAGCTATACAGATCCGTCTGGGTGCAGGGAGCTATCTCCACAATAGTGCAGATCTTCTCATGGCGTTTAGCAGCCAGTATGAAACAAAACGTTTTCTGTTGCTTGCTATGCAGAACTTTTATTTTCGCCCTAACGGCCATGCCGGTTGGTGGCGGCAGTGGCATGCAATGTTGCGCGACCAATGGTTTGCGTCCTCGGAAAGAGCCTTGCGCATCTGGGTCACGATTGGTTTGAAATGTGAAGTTTTACGCCATCAAATGGATCACGGACCTTGGCCCGAAGACCCCTGGGCCACCCCCGGTCAGGGTTTGCGCCGCTATCCTGAAGAGGGCCCCCTCGAACGGGTGTGGAGTGTTGGCCCAGATGGCATTGATGATGGCGGCGATCGGGATTCCGACGATATCGATTTGCGCTGGCCAGCGGCGAGCTGGCTCTCATATTAGGGACATGCAAAGATATCTCAAAAAACAATGGGATTTTCAGGGACATGCAAGATTATTCCACAACATCGGTGTCCGGTTTTCACGCATTTTTGAGGCCCCAGGCTGCCTTTAGCTTGGCTATGGCGAGGCTCAGGGAGGCGTTTCGGTCGA
>REDP01000069.1 GCA_007693455.1 Planctomycetota bacterium
GATCCGCTTTGCCTTTTGTCCCCAGGGTAGCGCTCAAGGAGCGCTACCCTGGGCTTGCGCTACGGAGCTCCGTTGGGGCTCGATCAGGTCGCGGGTCTGGGTTTCGCCAATGCTTCATGCCCTTGATCGGGGGTTCGGTGATCTCGAGGCTAAACTTTGCGCAACCCTGGAAGGCCCTTAGCGAAATGTCTTGTGACCGTGGAGCCGCTGGTACGGTACTTCCTGCACCAAAACCCCTCTTTTTGCGCTCGGCGCTCGGAGAACACTGGAACTATGCTATCAATTCCCCTGTCCCCCTCTAGCCGTTGCCTGCGGCGATCATCTCGTTTACTGCGTGGGGGCTGCATGGCCCTGCTGTGCTGGGCGGGTATCGCCAGCAGTCAGGGTGCTGAGGAGAGCCCTCTGCACTTTGACCACTGGAATATCGCTCCGCCTGCGCCTGCCGATGATCCGAGTGGTGACGCCGCTCCCGCTAGCGATCCCAGCACCTTCCCTCTTGAGGATGAGTTTGCGCAGCGCCGCGAACGGGTGATTCGGATGTTTGCCGATGAGGATTTTGCCCGCTGGCGACGGGGCTTTTTTACTGGGGGTGATCCTGGCAAGTACCTTCCTGGGGCAGCCATGGCAAAATTGCTTATCAACCCCGATGATACCATGGTCCGCGAATATATGAATGATGGGCGCTCGGCCCGCGAACATTACCACTTTGCCGCTGTTAATTGGGCCCGCTTTATCCCCCTCTTTGCTGATGTTCTGACTGAAGACACCATGCAGTTGTTCAACGAACGAGGGGGCCGTTATACCGACTACCTGACTGGCGGCGGCACCGAAAACCATAAAACCATGCAGTACACGGGACCTTTGGTTTTGCCCTGGTATACCGATCACGGCCTGGGCAATCTTGATCGCGATGCCACCTTGGAAGCGGGCAAAGAATGGATCCGCGATTATGTGCGCAATATCTACGCCGTGGGCATGGGCGAATGGGAGAGCAGTACCTACCACGCCTTTACCATCAATGGCTTTTTAAATGTCTATGACTTTGCCCAAGACGAAGAGGTGCGGCTGATTGCCAAGGCAGCCTTGGATTACTTTGTTGGTGCCTATGCCCTCAAATATACTGATGGTGTGCTTTCTGGGCCCAGTCAACGTGGGTTTAGTCGACACAGTGGCGCCTCGATTACTGATGCCCTGGGTTGGCTGTGGTGGGGATCGTCGGATGATTTGGTGCCTGAGCGTAATCACCATCACTTCCGCTATTCCAGTCATACCTGGACGAGTCGCTGGCGCCCCAATCGGGTGCTCACCAATATCGCCACCCGCAATCTTCCCCAACTCCCTGCCGAGTGGCGCAATAGCAAATCTAATTACTGGTTCGGCCAGCGCATTGAACCCCGTGGCAATCACTACCATGAATCCTTTTTTGTTAGTCCCTCGTTCTCCCTGGGTAGTCTCTGGTGGGGCTGGGATCGGCATGGGCAAACCGTGCGCTGGCAGTTGAGCACGCGCGGACGCGATGGCGCAGTAACCATGACCGGAGGCCATCCAGTCATGGGTCGCATTTGGGACGGCTTGGGGCGCTATGAGCAAACCGCTCAGGCCGACAGCACCCTGGTACTCCTGGCCGATATTCCCGAAGATGATGAATACCCCTTCACCATGATCCATATTCCCGAAAACGCCACGTGGCCTGAACGCCACGAAGACTGGTGGATCATGCGCACCGATGATACCTGGATCGCCGTGCACCCTCTCACCCGCGATACCGAGGCGGTAACCCCCGCCTTTGCCCCGCGTAGCAGTCGCGACCAACGCCGCGGCAACCATCCAGAAACCATTCTGCATATTCCAGGACGACGTTCTGGTTTTATTCTCCAGGTAGCCGAACGATCAACAATCGCATCTGTCGAGGATCTTCTTGGGGCTCTTGATGAGAGTGCGGTGCGCATTGACGACGATGAGGACACCTGGCAGGTTCACCTCACCACATTGCATGGGCGCGATCTTAAGGTATCGCATCAGCCTGGAGAACGCCACGCGCAAACCCATATTGATGACCAATTACTTACCTTCGTTGATTGGCCTGTATTCTCTGGACCCTATTTCAGTCTCGACGATGGCGTTCTGCGCGCTTGGGATGGCAGCGATGGCTATCAAGTGGATTTCACTGGCGATCTGCCCGTCTATAGCGAATGGAGCCCTGATAAATAGCTCTGGCAATACGTAGAATTGCCGCCAGTATAGAGCGCAGTCCCACGATATACATGGGACTGCGTTTTTTTTCGTGCCGCTTCCATCGTAATCTATATGCCCTGAAAGGTATTCGTAATGTCCAGCCAGCGCAGTTTTTTTGAAGACGTTCTCCTCTTTATCGATCGTGCTGGGAGCTACTTAGACTATCATCCCAAATTACTCGAGCAGGTAAAATTCTGCAATAGCAGCTTATTAATTCGTTTCCCCGTGCGCATGGACAATGGCGATATTAATGTGGTAGAAGCTTTTCGCGCTGAGCACTCCCATCATCGACTTCCCTGTAAAGGTGGCATACGCTTTGCCCCTGGGGTAAGCATGGATGAAACCATGGCCCTGGCAGCTTTAATGAGCCTCAAGTGCGCCCTTGTGGATGTGCCTTTTGGTGGCGCAAAAGGGGCGGTGAATATCGACCCAAAAATACTCAGCGATGGTGAACGCGAGCGCATTACTCGTCGCTATACCGCAGAACTGATCAAAAAAGATTTCATCGGACCAGAAATAGACGTCCCTGCTCCTGACTACGGCACGGGAGCCCAAGAAATGGCCTGGATCTGTGATACCTACAAACAGTTGTGCAAGGGTGTCCCCAATTACCACGCCTGCGTTACCGGCAAACCCTTAGACCTCCATGGCATTCCTGGGCGCAGTGAAGCCACCGGGCAAGGGGTGGCTTTTGGCATTCGTGAAGCTTTAGCCATCGACGAAGATGCCCGTGCCCTGGGCTTGACTCCCGGCATTAGCGGCAAGCGAGTCGTTATCCAAGGTCTGGGCAAAGTGGGATATCACGCCGCCCAGTGCCTGCAACGACTTGGCGCGAGCATCGTTGGTGTGGGCGAATACAATGGCGGACTGTATGATGAGAACGGCATTGATATTGACGCCGCCTTAGAGTGGTTCCGCTCCCACGGGAGTTTCGAAGGCAGCGACCACGGCATATTTATTGCCGAGCCAACCGCCATTCTTGAACAAGACTGCGATGTCTTAGTGCCCGCCGCCCTCGAACATGTGATCACCAGCGACAATGCTGGTCGCATTCAAGCCAAGGTAATCGGTGAAGGCGCCAATGGCCCCGTCACCCCTGATGGCGATAGCGTCCTACGCGACCGCGGGATTATGGTTATTCCCGACGTCTACCTCAATGCTGGCGGGGTAACCGTTAGTTATTTCGAGTGGCTGAAAAACCGCAACCGGGTCAGCTTTGAGCGCATGAACAGCCGCTATTTCTTGAATATGCAAAAAGACCTGATGCGTCAGTTTGCGATAACAGCAGGCCTTGATCAAGAAGCGCTTGATATCGACCACTTGCGCGGCCCTTCTGAATTGGACTTCGTCAATGCCGCCTTGGAGGACACTATGGTGCGTAGCTACGCGAAAATTCGTGCCTACTGGAAAGACAACGATTGCCCAGATCTGCGCACGGCTGCCTTCGCCAGTGCCATTGATAAAATTGCCAGCACCTATCAAACCCTCGGCATATTTCCCTGAGGAGATGGAAGCTCGGCTATTAGGGACAAGGTTGCAAAAAAAACGCGCGACACGATTATAGGCGTTGCAACGAATGTCGTGTTGACAGATATTTTTCATGGCCATAGTTGAGCACCATGAGTGAATACCCCCACCTCAGTCATGCTTTGGCCCTGCGCACGGATCCTGACGATCACTTGGCCTTGTGGGTGGGTGCACAAGTGGCCGTACAAAAACTCAAGCATGCCCAAGACCAAGTATTTAAGGCATTTGGCATTAGTGCCGCCCAATACAATGTGCTACGAATTCTTGATGGTGCCGGTGCACAGGGCTTACCCTGCAGTGCCATTGCCCAACGAGTTATCGACAAAGACCCTGACATGACGCGCATGCTCGATCGCCTGGAACGCTTAGAGCTGGTAACGCGTTGGCGGGATTCGGTTGATCGCCGCAGTGTACGTGCAGCCCTTAGCGAGCATGGCAAACAACGCCTCCAGGCATTACGCGAACCCATTGCCACCCTGCAGCAACAACGTCTCTCTACTCTTTCCCGCAAAGACATTCGCTCCCTAGCTAAAGGACTCGACCAGCTCATTGGAGCACTCGATGACCGTACACACACCGATCCATGACGCTGCAGGTTGCATTGCCGGAGTCGCCAGGAATCCACTGTGTGATGTGTCATAACGAGCAGAGAGAGACTACGTACACTCTCTCAGCAGCGCTCCATCGAATGCCATAGACACTATTCTCAAATACCTACCGACAACGAAAGGACGGTATATGCTTCCCGACCCCATCGCCAAATCTCCCCTGATCCAGGACATCTTATTGCTGCTTGGACGCATTGCCATAGCGGCCATCTTTTTGGGATCGGCCATGAATAAAATCAGTAATTTTGCGGGCACCACAGCCTACATGGAAGCCAACGGTATGGGGGCGACAACATTCCTCCTCTCTGGTGCCATTGCCTTTTTAGTGCTTGGCGGACTTTTTGTTTTGGCCGGCATTGCGGCACGCTATGGGGCTGCATTGTTATTACTCTTTCTTATTCCCACCACATTGATTTTTCACCCTCCAGGCGATCCCGATGAGCAAATTGCGATGATGAAAAATCTCGCCATTATGGGGGGGCTCTTGATGCTGCTGGCCCAGGGAAGTGGGCGCTTCAGTCTTGAACGACTCCTGCCGTGCCATCGCTGCTCACCGCAGCAATAGCCGTCATGTCGCCCTGTCAGGGCTTCATGTATTGCCCGTGTAGCCCAGGGCCTTGCCCTGGGCTACACCATTGGTGCCCCCTTGGGGCGTGACGGTTATTACCATTGATGCATCGCTCCCGTACGACAGAGACATGAGGGATCCTCACGGAGACATCCTATCTTCTGCCTTTTTACTCCGTGCTCTGTATGTCCTCGGCGGTAATCCTAACAACCCAGCACCCGTAAACGCAGGCCATCGACCTGAACTTCGTCCCAACTGATCTTTTCATCCCAGGTGCGGCCCTCGCGGCGATCGAAGATGATCAGCCAGC
>REDP01000312.1 GCA_007693455.1 Planctomycetota bacterium
CATCGCTGGATGAGCGCGGACGCCATCGACCTCGACGGCCTGCTCACCGCCTTCCAACAATTCTGGCGCGAAAACGCCGATATCTGGACCACCAAGTACGACTATCGCGAAGCCGCGCCGCATTTGATCCTGATGGCCTATCTGCAGCGCGTCATCAACGGCGGCGCCTACATCGCCCGCGAATTCGCCACCGGCCGCAAGCGCCTGGACTTAGACATCCAATACGCCGGCCGCCATTACCCCATTGAACTCAAACTGTACTACGGCCCGAAAACCCGCCCCGATGGCGAAGCCCAACTGGCCGCCTACTGCCAAAGCCTGGGCGCTTGCTACGGCTGGCTGATCATCTTCGACCGCCGCGAAGACCGCAGTTGGGATGACAAGATCAGCTGGGAAGAAGTGACCGTGGACGGTGTGCGCCTGCGGGTGCTGGGCTGTTGACGGGGGGGTGAAGCAGCTCGCCATGGGCGCAGTGCTACCTTGGTAAGAAGGATGCAAAATAGCGCAGGAGCGACAGCCGGGAGACCACATGAGCTACGATATGTCCATTGGCGATGAAACATTCGGTTACACCTACAATGTCTCGCCCATGTGGCGGGATGGTTATCCTGACCGGGGAATTCGGGCGCACTATGGGATGACCGGTCGCGATTCACTGCCGGTTTTGCGCACACTGCGCGATCACCTGGAAGGTAACCACGAGCGTCTGTTGGCCATGAATCCCAGCAATGGTTGGGGCGACTACTACGGGGCCCTGGCCTTTGTTCATTCGCTCATTATGGCGGCGATGCGCCATCCGGACCAGATCTGGGAAGGGGATTGAGAGCCGATCATGCTGATTCACTATGTTTCGGATTTGCATCTTGAGGGGCTGCAGGGTCGCTCGGACCTGACCGAGGTGCGTCCGGTTGCGGGTTGCGATGTGTTGGTGCTGGCGGGGGACATTGTGCCGTTGCGACAGCCGGCGGAGTTGGAGCGCTTCATCGCGCCATTTACGGAGCGCGGTATTGCAGTGCTCTATGTCCCAGGCAATCACGAATACTACCGGCTCAGCGTCCCTATGCCGGAGCGCATTCGGGCCGATCTGGAGGCGATCCCCGGACTACAGCTGCTCGATGATACGAGCACCATAATCAATGGCGTGCGTTTTTTAGGCAGCACCTTGTGGTCGCCGTTGAAGGCGGTGGAGGAGGGCATTCCCATCGCTGGCGAAGATGAGCTGTGTCGTTTTCTTAACGATTTCCGCATGATCCGCTGTGATGGCGGTGAGCAGCCATTGACCCCGGCCCGCATGCGGGAGCTACATCGGCAGTCATGGACCTGGCTGCGCGATGCCCTGCGCACGGCGCATGATGGTCCGACGGTGGTGATTACTCACTTTGTGCCCTCGCCCGCCGGCATCGAAGCGCAGTTTGTTGGCAGCACACTCAACGGGTATTTCGTCGCCGATTGCCGCGACCTGATGAGCGCCGATATCTCCCTGTGGATTGCCGGCCACACCCATGGCTCGTTTCAGGTGCGCGATGAGGCATCGGGGGTACCGCTGGTGTGCAATCCCAGTGGCTATTTTCGCCATGGTCAGCGGGAAAATGCGTCCTTCAACCCATTGGCGACGATTACTATTTAGTTGGCGACCTCATCGAATGGCCGCGACATGGCCATAGCGGTATAACCCAGGACCTCTGCCGCCGCGCCGGGGGCATCACAGCCATGGGTGCCATGGTAATGCCAGCGCAGCAGCAAAGCCTGGGTGGTCGGTTGCACCTGATCCTGGCGCTGAAGCAGCCGTGCCTTGCGGCCACGCTGCTCATCGAAGACCGCCCCCAGGAAGGGAAGCCAGAGGTGGGCACCTGGCACCACAAAGGGGATGCCCGCTTCAATGCAGCTGTTCCGCTGCCGCTTGCTCAACGATTCCATGACCAGGACCCGGCGCTCATCACCAAGGGAGCTATCCAAGAGGGCGGGCTTCTGCCAATAGCGCATGGCCTGCTGCAGATTGCCCCCGACGAAGAGCAGGGCAGTAAAGGCGCAATCAAAAACCCGCAGGCGCAGCGGCGTAAACAATCCGCGTAAGGCCAGGGGAAGCCCTGCAGCGCCCTGGTGTTCGTCCATAACCACCTGACCGGAAAACACTTCCTCCAGATAACGGCGCAGTTGCTGCTTAAGGTAACCTGTATCCACATTGCTAACATATATCAGGGCACCTCTATAAACCCACCTAGACTATAGTAATAGTTGACTGGGTAGGGTCAGTGGCTAGAGTCATGTCCATGAAACGAAAGACCATCCCCAAAGCCAGCCCTGGCATCTTCGACTACCAAAACTGGGTTGAATCCCTGGCCCAGCAGTCATCTCCCCTCGATCGACTCTTGGAGATCGTCGACTTTGAGAAGTTCCGGGCTGTCCTTGAAGCGCCAATTACCCGCGAGCCCCGCTCTCCTGGCGGTCGACCTGCCTATGATGCCGTCTTGATGTTCAAAGTGTTGGTCCTTCAACGCCTGTATGGCCTCAGTGATGATCAGGCGGAATTCCAGATTCGCGACCGATTCAGCTTTCAGCGGTTCCTTGGCCTGTCTGTGGCAGACCGCATGCCGGATGCCAAAACGATTTGGAAATACCGTGAGGATTGGACCCGCACCCAGACGGTAGAGCGCTGCTTTGGCCTCTTTCGTGATCAGTTGACCGCCAAAGGATTGGTTGAGAACCCTGGGAAAATAGTCGATGCAACCTTTGTTGAAGTGCCCAAGCAGCGCAATACCCCTGACGAGAATAAGCACATCAAAGCCAACAAAGAGGCGCCCGCCCATTGGGATGATGACATTGCCATGAAACGTCAAAAAGACATCGACGCGGAATGGACCAAGAAAAACAACCAAACCTACTTTGGCTACAAATGCCACACCTTGGTCTCATCGATGTCCAAGTTGATTGAACGCTATACGGTTACCGGCGCCGCAACCCATGACTCTCAAGAATTTCTCAGCCTCATCCTGCCATCACGAGATAAAGAAGTGTGGGCAGACAGTGCCTACGGCTCAGAGATGACCGATGAGGCTCTCACGGCCATGGGCGTTACGCCCCACATTAACCGCAAGGGAAAGCGTGGCCATCCACTCACCGACGAAGATAAAGCGTATAATCGCGAGGTTTCCCGGATTCGGGCACGCGTCGAACATGTCTTCGGTGCTATGACCAATAGCATGAATGCCATGCGCATCCGCTGCATCGGTATGGTGCGGGCACGAGGCATCATTGGCTTGAACAACCTCGTCTACAACATGCTGCGGGCGGGGCAGCTTCTAAAACCGAAAATCGCATAGGCGTGGGAGCACTCCGTACGGAGTGATTGAAAACTATGAAATCGACACATTTTTTAGGCTATTTTCCGTAAAATTGGCCAGATCTTGACAAATATTGCGGCCCTAGCCAAAAACCTCACTTCAATTCATGGATTTTAGAGGCGCCCTTAAGTTGTTTTTGGATATTTATGCTGCATGGCGAAGAGCCCTTGCATATTTCATTAGATAATCCAAGAGCTATAACCGAGGCTCTGGAGTTGTTGTCCGACTATCACCAAGTGAACTATGGTTACGAGGAAGATGTCCTGCCGGAATCGGCATTTCATATAAGAAGCGGTCTTCGCCGCTCAGTGCGCCGACCTGTGTCCCTGAGCTTTACCCTAGATCCCCAGCAGGATTTGGCCACAAACTTAGAGTCTTTGCGGCAGGCCATCGAAGATCAAGAAATCAATTGGGCTGTCCGCGCCCAGGTAATGATTATTGATGACATAGCTATTCTGGTGATCAGCGATGCTGATAGAGATGACGACAATGATGGTACTCTGGGTCTGGCTCGGCCGCGTCGCATTTCAGGTTCCTACACCGCCGACGAGTTAGTGAGGGTACTGGCCAACACGCAGCAGTTAACCTTGCAAGAAATGGGTATCTCATTGCGGCCTCTGGGTATTTTTGGCCAGCTATTTGTCCGTTCTCGGCCTCGCGGAGTGATTACTGGGGAGTGGGACAATCCCCGTGAGGGAGCGGTGGCTCTCATTCAGCACGTACAACAAGATCGTGGAGTACGCAGCGGTTACCAATTCAGGGCCACGGGTGGTAACATCTTAGGGCAGGGGTATTGGTATGGATTCAATGTCTTTGGTCGAGATGAGAAACCCCAATATCCAACTTTGCGCACAGGGGGTAGGTTTATCCATCGTTACGGCGAAGCGTTGGATCTAGCCAGCGCCCAGCTTTTGGCAGAGAACGGCGCATTGATTTTTGTGGCAAGACAGCGCCCGGCGGTGCTGGATGTATTCGATACCTTAACTGGCGCCGATAGGGACTCAGCAATGGCGGGCGAAGGCGGCATTTCTATTAATTCGGTATCCGGAGCGCTGGACTGGCGTGCGTTATCGTTGCGTTTTCATCTTCTCCCGGGAAAACCTCTAGCAGAGGCCTTGGAAGGAGCGCTTAATAACGATCGAAAAATCAGCGATGGCTATGGTCCAATCCAAATCGTCGCCCATGCGGAGGGAGGGCATGCTCTCTATTTTGGTCCAGGTGCTTATTATAATCCAGGCATCCATGGCGTGCGCCAGTCCTTCGCGCAGCAGATTCCAGCAATGCATCTTACTGCCGGGATAAGCTTGGCAGCCGCCGTGGAAAGACTGTATCAAGCCCTTCCTGAAACGCCCAAACAAGCCCTGACCCTCGCAGCTGGTACTTGGCAGGGCCGCCTGCTGGCGGAGGACCTTAGCCTCAATGAAGGCGCCTTCGGATCTGTGGTTTGTGACCTGTTTAGCGCTGTGGGTCTGCCATCCGGGATTTTGCGCGTACACTATGATTTAGAGGAACATGGCTATCAGTTTACCTATCATGCTTCAAATACGGAAGATTGATGTTGAACATATCCCTACCAGCAGACACCCCAAACGCTAAAAATAAACCCCCCTTAGCCGAATAGCATTGTGTGTGTGTGTCTTTTTTCGGTTATTGCCGCCATCGCCAAGCTCCCCGACCAACCCAGAAACCAGCGCCTACGCCGCAGCGCGCAGATGGCCCTCGAACGCCTCGAATAAGTCTCCCCCCTGGGATCGCCGAGCCCCAGCTCGGCCCAAAGAAACCACGAATAGACCCCAAGCAAACGATTCTATACGCACGACGACCCCCGGAGTCCCCATGATCAAGCCCCTCGCCACCCTCTGCGCCTTCGCCCTCTT
>REDP01000131.1 GCA_007693455.1 Planctomycetota bacterium
GCAACCCTGGGCTAGTATGCGAAGCCCCGTTGGGGCTTTAAACACCGACAACCTAGCTCTTTTTTTGATCTCGCCATTCGTGCGGTGGTGTAAATGAATACACGAACCTAAAATGCTTAATGCCATTGATCTCCTGATCGGCCTGCAAAAGACCCCCGAATGGGTTTTTTGTGTCAAAAACATGCCCCGTGAGGCGGGCAGTCTTTTTCCTGACAAGCTTTGAGCCGCCCTGTCCCCCTGCCCAGATGAAGGCTGGAACTTGTGCCACAAGCCACACACTAGCAACCATGCCACAACTCGACATGCCTTTGGACGACCTCTACCGTTATCCTGGTCGCAATCCTTGCCCCGAAGATTTCGATGCCTACTGGGATGAGAGTGTTGCGCAGATGCAGCGCCAAGATCCACAACTGGTATTGACGCCAGCAGGCTGGCAAGTTCCTAATTCCGAATGCTTTGAACTCTGGTTTTCGGGAGTCGGTGGGGCGCGCATCCATGCCAAATATCTGCGGCCTCCAGGCGCCTTTAACTGTCCCGTAATTTGCATGTTTCACGGCTACGGGATGAGTGCTGGTGACTGGTCCGATAAACTTGCCTGGGTTCAACAGGGCTATGCCGTTGCAGCCATGGATGTACGCGGCCAAGGAGGCCTTTCCGAAGATATTGGTGGGGTATACGGCACCACCCTCAAGGGTCATATTATCCGCGGCATTGATGCCGGCCGTCCAGAACGCCTCTTTTTCCGCAATGTATTCCTTGATGCCGCTCAGCTAGCACGCATTGCCGCCACCATCGAAGAAGTGGATCGCAATCGCGTGTATGTCATGGGTGGCAGTCAAGGCGGGGCATTAGCTCTGGCTGCAGCTGCACTGGAGCCTGGCGTGGCAAAGGTTGCCGCCTGCTATCCGTTCTTATGCGATTATTTGCGCGTTTGGGAAATGGATTGCACCAATCAAGCCTACAAAGAAGTAAGCGAGTACTTCCGCCGTTTTGATCCCACTCATCAACGGGCCATGGCTACGTTTACGAAACTTGGCTATATTGACGTTCAACATCTTGCATCACGGGTACAAGCTGAAGTGCTTATGGCCTGTGGATTACGCGATGAGGTCTGCCCGCCATCAAGTCAGTTCGCAGCATACAATAAAATCACCACCGAAAAGCGCATGGTCGTATATCCCGACTTCAGCCACGAGTTCCTCCCTGGCTGGGCGGATGAAGTCTTACGCTTTATGAACGGGCAGTAAGACTGACGCCATGCGTCATCGGCCGCAAGATTTTAGGACTCTTTTTTGGTCCAGGCGGTCAGGTCGCGTCCGAGGATCTGCTCTACTGTAGTCTGGAAGAGTTCGCGAATCTGCCCGGTACTTGAAAGCTGCAAAGCACGATCAACCAAGCGCCTAGCGCCGCCTATGTGAATGGATCGTACAATCTTCTTCACTAAGGGAATTTGTGGCGCTGACATAGAAAAATTATTCACGCCAATACCAACCAGGAACATGGTATAAAAGGGATCGCCTGCCATTTCACCGCACAGCGTTAACTTACGATCATGCTTTGCTGCGGTCTCGGTAATGTGCTTGAGTAGGTAAAGCACCCCCGGATTATAGCCTTTATACCAGGGAGCAACTTCGGGGAGATTACGGTCTGCCGCGCAGGTATACTGCACGAGATCATTGGTGCCTACGGAGAAAAATTGCACCTCACGCGCAAATGCGTCTAACGAGAGTGCTGCCGCTGGCACTTCCACCATCATGCCGATAGGGATGTCCTGCTGGAAGGGAACGCCCTGATCCACTAACTGACGGCGGGCTAAACGCACCATACGCTTCGCCATGCGAATATCTTCAATGGAAGTAATAAACGGGAAGAGAAGACTTACATCACCGTGGACACTGGCACGCAAAATCGCGCGCAGCTGTATCATCTGATATTCTTCAAGCTCCATGGCTAAGCGAATGGAACGGCGCCCAAGAGCGTGACCATCCTCATGGAGGAGCTTGATGTAAGACAGTTTCTTATCAGGGCCAATATCCATAGTGCGAATGGTAATGGGCTTGCCCTTCATCGCCTTGATCACACCCGAGTATTCTTGGTACTGCTCTTCTTCATCAGGGTAGGAACTGCGCACCATCATGCCCAATTCAGTACGATATAAACCAACCCCATCCATATTATACATGTGCGCCAATGGAATCTCGGCTTCCTTGCTAATATTCACATGTAATTTGACACTGTGATTGTCGGTGGTGGTTGCCGGAAGTTTTACCTCACTACTGAGAAGTTCCGAATACGCCTTATACTCTTTAAAGATCTTCTTATATTCGTCTCGTATTTCCCGTTTGGGATTAACATACACTGTCCCCGAAGATCCATCTACGATGACATAGTCGCCGTCCGTTAAGATGCTAGCCAGGCCTTCAACGCCCATGACACATGGGATATTGAGCGCGCGCAGCATTACGGCACAGTGACCACGTTCGCTACCAGCTTCGGTCACAACCCCAGAGACATGACGACGCTCAACGGTTGCAATATCACTGGGCAACAGTTCCCGTGAGAAAACGATGTCCCCCTGCGGCACCAAGGCATCTTCTTCACTGGTATCACTACTACCCATTTTGAGGGTGTGTAAATTATCCAGCAAGCGCACGCCAACGTCGCGAATGTCGGCAGCACGTTCACGAATATTTTCATCACGAACCATAGACATGGCGCGATAGTAGCCTTCCACAATCACCGAAACCACGACATCGGCGGGCTTACGCGTCTTGCTGATTTCCTCTTGGACTTTACCTAAAAATGCTCGATCTTCAAGGATCGCAATATGGGTATCAAAAATCATCGCTTCTAGTTCGCCAATCTCACGCGCCATTTTTTGTCGCGCCAATAGCAACTGTTCTTTGGACAGGCGAACCGCTTCTTGCAGTATATCAAGCTCACGCGGGACCTCAGATTCCTCTAAAATGGAATCGGAAAGGGCATGTACATGACGAAATTTGAGATGGACGCGTCCCATAGCAATGCCTGGAACGACAGGTATACCCTTATACAGGGCTTTTTTTCGCGCACGATAAGCATCCGTGCGCACACGCCGAGCAGCGGCATTCATCGTTGTTCTCCAGCAGTGCTTGAAAGCTGCGCTTCAAGAATCTCAGGCAGCTGCGCAAAGAGCTGCGGCAAGGCTTGGGGCTGCTTGCCTCCGGCTTGCGCACGATCTGGCTTACCACCACCACCACCGCCAATAAGCGGGGCCAACTGCGCCACTAAAGCACCGGCCTTAAGCCCCCGATCAATATAATCGGAGCTTACCGCTACCATCAACAATGCCTTAGCGTCAAGGTCGCTGGCAAGCACAACAACGCCTGACTGCACCTTATTGAGCACCTGCTCGGCAGCTTGTCGCAACGCCTTACCATCAACGCCATGCAGGGTGTGGGCATACAAATCCACTCCTGCCACCTGCTGCGGTGTTGCCACAACATCATCAATAGCCGAAAGCGCCTTGTGTGCAGCGTGCTGTTCGGCGTGTTTACGTAAGCGCTTACCCTCATCACCAAGGGAACGCACGCGAGTCACAAGATCATCGCCTTGCAAGTGCAGTGACAGTCCAAGTGATTGGGCCTGATCCGCCACGTGCTGATACTGACTGCGCACACGTTCGGGCAGGGCGTCAAGGCCCACCTTAAAGGCTTGTGCCAGGACGCCTACATCACGGCGCGGATCCTGCGGTACCGCACAATCAAGAATTTCGGCTAATTCTTCAGCAATGCGCTGCTCTTGTTCCATCAGGTCCTGGGCCACGCCACCAGCTACGGCCTGAATGCGGCGTATACCCGCCGATATGGCTTCCTCGCGCACAATACGGAAGGCGGCAATATCGCCTGTGTACTGCACATGACACCCACCACACAACTCGGTAGAGGCTGGTCCCATGCGCACCACCCGCACCACATTGCCATACTTTTCTCCGAAGAGCGCTTTTGCGCCCATGGCACGAGCTTGATCAATGGGCATCTCTTGACACTGCACCCGATGATTGGCAGCAATGGCCTGAGACACCCACTCCTCGACTTGGGCAATTTGCTCAGCGCTGAGGGCGGTGTCGTGACTAAAATCGAAGCGCAAGCCATGGGGCTCTACCTTTGAACCCTGTTGCTCGACATGATCACCAAGAACATCGGCTAAGGCCGCATGCAAAAGATGGGTCACCGAGTGATGGCGCGCCGTGGCACTACGCGAGGGCACATGGACAGCCGCACGGACTGGCCCGGGCGCAGCTGTCCCGTGACGTACCACCCCACTATGAATAACCAGACCATCGTCTTTTTGCACATCGCTGATTTCAATGACAAATCCTTCGCCCTCAATCTGACCTGCATCAGCGACCTGACCACCTGCCTCTGCGTAAAAGGGCGTCTGTGATAATACGAAACGGACCGTGGAACCGGACGAAGCTTGGTTAACGGCCTCCCCTTCCACCTCCAGCATGAGCAAATCACTGGTATGGTCGAGAGCATCATAGCCAACAAATGTGGTCGCCCCCAGTTCAGCCTTGGCATCGCGCAGGGCCGAAGCCTGGAACACCTCAATACTGCGACCACCCTTACTAATATCAGCAAACTCCTGCATGCGTTGGGTAAAGCGTTCCTCATCCCAGGACAAGCCTTCAGCCTCTGCCAGCTCTGCCGTCACCTCATGGGGGAATCCGTAGGTGGTAAATAATTCGAAAACGTCATCGCCGCTAAATACCGTTGCACCCTCATCTTGATGACGCTGCAAAGCACGTTGAAATAATTCCAAGCCACGGCCTAAAGTGCGACGGAAGGAACGCTCTTCACTCAGCAATATTTGCTCACACAGGCCCTGGCGCTGGGCGATCTCTGGATAGGCATCCCCCATGGCGGCAACTACCGATGACACCACTTCGTGGAGACGGCAATCGTCTTGCCCCAGGCGATTGATATCCAACGTCGCACGGCGAATTAATCGGCGAACAATATAGCCACGACCACTGTTGCCAGGTACCGCCCCATCAGTAATACAAAAAGTTACTGCGCGAACATGGTCTGCGATGCGTCGCAATAAGGCATTTCGCCCTTCCTGCTCACCACTAGCACCCTCGACATAAGGGGTTTCGGCAAGGCCCGCAACGCGCTGAACAATGACCTGAAGCAAATCGATATCAAAATTATTACGCTTCCCTTGAACCACG
>REDP01000067.1 GCA_007693455.1 Planctomycetota bacterium
CCCCATGTGGGCAAGCCATGCTTGTGCCCAGCATCCAAGGGCAAGGCCTGTCTTGGTGAGCTTGGGCGAACATCTCTCTCCGGGTGCGCTGACTCAAGCTTGCCGATTATATGACTCATGTGGAAAAATCCCCCGTAGCTGTCCCTTTCTCCCTATGGCCGTGGTGTTAGGCTCATCGCTTGCGCCGCTGCTGGTGTGTCTGCATTCCGGAGGAGCGCACGCCAGTGACTCTGCCGCTTTGGGGGGCATGCCTTTGCCCGGTATTGCCGCATGAGATATCCCGCAAGGAGCCTGTTATGTGGTCTGGTCGTATCTGCTGCTTGCTGCTGCTGATTGGTTTAAGTATTGCTGCCCCCTTGGTAGCAACGGAAAACCACGTCAGTCAAGGGAATGAGCAAGCCCGTGAGCTCTACGAGAAAGGCCGCTATGGCGAGGCATTGCAGCAGCTGCGGTCGATGTTGACCGCTGGCGATCCAGAGCATCCACCCAGCGCCAGCGAAGACCGAGATCTGGCCGAATCCTTTATCATTGCCATGAAATGTTTTGATCATTTGGGGATATGGGAAGAGTATGACGATTTTATTGATGCGGTGATCGCAAGCCATCCGGCGAGTTGGCGCTTGGGTGAACAGGTGGTGGGCAATCTCTCGGATGTCATCGATTCAGTCCCATATCCACCGCGCTTTGCTAAGATCGTGGATGGGGAGATGCGGCGGGGATGGTATGCTGGGGATTGGCGCAATCTTCAGGCCCGGGATCGGGTTCGGGCTTTACGCTATGCCGAAACGCTTTTGCCGCATATCCTTACCCAGGAGGATGCGGAAGCCGGAGCAGCATTACTGACCCTGGCGGAAGCCTGGTTTGTGAATCCACGCGGTGATTGGGCCCTACAAACCACCACTGACCTGGCGCAGCTACCGCACGGTGAACCTGGACAGCCGATCTATCGTGGGGATTATGGAATTCCGGCCAGCGCAGCGCCGGTCAATGCCGCTGGTCAGCCAGTGGTGTACGATCTTGTGGAAAGCTATGAACAGGCAGCCAATGATGGGGAACGCTGGCGCTGGTTATTGGCCGCGGCGGCTCAGCGGGGCCGATCACACCAGGCTGCCCTGCGACGGGCTGAACAGGCAGAAGCCTGGTTTTCAGTGTCTACTTTGGGTTGGTATTGGCGTCGTGCGCGAACCCAGCTTGAGAAGGATACTATCTGGAAGTTGGAACATTTGCCTGACGATGAAAGCATCGCTAGGCTGGCCAATGGTATCCAGCGCTTTACGTTGCCTGAGGAATGGAACTATATCCGCATCTACCAAGAGCTGGAGCAGTGGGATCGGCTGGCTGAAATATTTGCCAACCGAAATCAGCGCGCGCGTGCAGCAGAAGCCTGGTTGCAGGCGGAGGATGTCAGTGCCTATGAGCGTGTAGTGAAGCCCTGGTTGCATTTGCGTACGGTGCCAGCGCAGAGTGTGGGCGAAACACCGCGCCTGCCCTTAATGTTTCGCAATGCCACCTCCGCCCACATTCAGGTGCAACCAGTGCGTCTGCAGGCCTTGGCAGCACATCACCGGGAGCGCGTCCGTAATCCGGAGATCGGCCAGCCCTGGCAGCGACAGTTTCACATCCAGTTGCGCCGATATCTTACCGATGATGAGAATGCTCGCTGGCTGGGCGACGCGGTGGCGTTCTGGGAAGAGGATCTCCAACCGGCAGAAGGACATCAAGACCGCACCCATTATGTGCCGATTCCCTTGGATAAACCTGGGGCATTCGTCGTCACCGCCCAGGCCGAAGGCGGCAATGTGTCACGGGCGCTCCTGTGGATGATCGATACGGTGGTGGTTCAGATGCCCATTAGCGGTGAGGCTTCTGGCCAGTTACTTTTCGTGGCCGATGCCGTCAGCGGCGAGCCGGTGGCAGAACTGCCATTGCAGGGATTTGGATACCGCGTCCTGCGCTATGGCAGCAATGAAAAGCCTCCCGAGATTGCCGCCCGCGAGGTGGAGGTAACCAGTGATGCTCAGGGCATGGTGTTGCTGCCCCATGCAGACGATTTTGGCCGCTATCAATGGCTGTTTATGTCCGAGGACGGGCAACGCCTGGCCATGTGGGAAGGGGGTATGCGCTGGCGCAACTGGCGCCAGAGTTCCCTGCGTCGGCAACGTGCTCAGGTGTTTACCAATCGTCCCTTATTCCGCCCAGGCGGCAGGGTAGCGGGCAAGGTTTGGGCGGTGAACGCGCGTTATGATGATGATCACGATCCCTTGCAGAGCGACCGAATGTTCACTATCCGTATTCGCAATGCCCGGGGCGACCGGGTGTATGAGGAGCGTCATCGCAGCGACCGTTGGGGTGGCGTTACCTTTGCCTACGATCTTCCTGACGATGCCAGCCTGGGAGTGTATCGGGTGAGCGTGGTGCAAGGAGGGCGGAACATTGGCCAAGGCCGCTTTCGGGTCGAGGAATATCGTCTCCCCGAGTTCGCCGTACACATTGATGCTCCAGAAAAGCCTGTGCTTTTGGGTGATACGCTCCGCGCTCGCGTCAGTGCCGAATACCTCTGGGGCCAGCCGGTGCGTCAGGCAGAGGTTGAATATACGGTCACCCGCCGCACCCAGGATCAGAGATGGTATCCGTCCATGCCCTGGGATTGGCTCTACGGCTCTGGCTATTGGTGGCACTGGCACAATGCACCGCTCTTTTCCCACAATCCTTGGCAGGCCCCAGAGCTGGTGGCGCAAGGGCAAGCCCTGCTGGATGCGGATGGCGGCTTTGACCTGGCCATCGACACCGCCTTGGCCAAGGCCCTCTCTGGGGAAAAAAATCATCGCTATACCATCACCGTCCAGGTGCGCGACGCCTCACGGCGCACGGAAGTGGCCCAGGGTGACATCATCGCGAGCGCCCAGCCTTTTGCCGTGCGTGTATGGACCCCTCCAGGCTATCTCCAAGCCGGTACAAGCACCACGGTGCAAACCGCTGCCCAACGAGCCGATGGCGGTGCCATCCCAGGCGAAGTTGAGGCTCGCCTCTACCGTCTTTCCTATGATGAGGAGGGACACAGCAGCAGCGTCCTGGTGCATTCCTGGCAGCAACAACTAAACCAACGTGGCCGAGGGCAAAAGCCGCTGCAGTTGGACGACCCTGGGCAATACCGCGTGCAAATCAGGGTGCAGTATGGCCAGGAGACTGTCGAGAGTGAACATTTGATCACCGTCATCGGTGATGCCGACCAGCCGCGAGATCCCGCCAACTACCGCTTTCGCGCCTTGGAAATCCTGCCTGATCGTGAAGAGTATGCACCGGGCGATCGCGCCGAACTCTTGATCGCCAGCGGCCAAGCCAATGCCACCGTACTCCTTTTTGTGCGCCCGGAAAATGGGACCTACCCAAGCAAGCCCACAGTTTTGAGGCTGCGCGATGGCGCAACCCTTGAGCAGCTCAAGCTGACCACGGCCGATCAGCCAAATATATTTGTCGAAGCGCTCACCGTACAGGGTGCCCAGGTGCATCGGGTTACCCAGCAGCTGCTCGTGCCGCCGCGCCAGCGTAGTCTGCAGGTGGATATCCAAGCCGATGCCACAAGCATGCGTCCAGGAGAAGCGGGGGCAGTGACCCTTCAGGTGCGCGACTTGGATGGTGAAGCCGTACGCGGCTCGGCCATCGTCAGTATCTACGATAAGGGGCTGGATCTTTTGGCTGGTGATATGCTACCCACGCCCATGCGCCAAACCTTTTGGCAGTGGACCCGACAGCATCGTTCCAATATCAGATCTGGCTTGCCTCCATTGGTGGGAGATATGCGCCGCGTTGATGAACCGGGTATGCAGCGGGTGGGCCTCTTTTCAATCGACCTGCCTAAGCAAAGGGGCGCTGGATTTGACCTCTTTGGTGGTCCATCGCCAAGTCCCGCCGGTGCGCGTCGCAGTGTGGCACGTCAAGTCCTGGCTGGTGATGAGAGGAGTGCCTTTGGCGATGATGCGGAAGACGCCGATGGCCAAGCCTTTACCCCGGCCCTGCGCCAGGAATTCGCCGATAGCATCTTATGGACTGGCGCTCTCACCCTGGATGCGGATGGTCAGGCACGCCTGCCCTTTACCCTCTCCGATAGCCTCACCACCTGGCAGGTGCGCGCCGCTGCCATTGCTGAGGGGGCCGCTGTGGGTGAAGGCAGTGCGCACATCGTCGCCGCCAAAGACCTCATGCTGCGCCTGCATGCCCCCCGTTTTGCCACCGAAGGGGATATCTTTATCCTTTCGCTGAGTATTCATAATGACCACGATCATCCCGCCACAGTGCGTCATGAGTTAAGCATTGACGGTGCTGCCTTGGAAATCCTTGGGAACACCAAGCAGCACTTGGAAATCCCTGCTGGGGGCGAAGAACGCCTGGATATTCCCGTGCGCGCAGTGGCCCAGGGCACAGTCAGTATTACCGCAAGCGTAGTTGGCCGCGTAAACGGCGTCAATGATGGTGATGCCCTCACGCGTAACATCCCCATTCACATCTATGGTGCCGAAACCACCGAAGTGGCCAGCATGGTAATGGCGGCTGATCAGCAAGACGGGCAACTCACCCTCACCGTACCCCAAGAGCGCATCCCCGAAGCCAGTCAGCTCATCCTTCGTTGGTCACCGACAGTGGCTGGGGCGGCGATTGAGGCGGTTCCTTATTTGGTGGACTATCCCTACGGCTGCACTGAACAAACGCTCAATCGTTTTGTTCCTGCGGTGATTGCTCAACGTCTCTTGAAGGATCTGGATATAGATCTGGAAGCCCTGCGCCAACGGCGGGCCCTACTTAACCCCGGTCTTCTGGGCAGCCCAGAGCAACGGGATCCGCAGCATCAACGTCCCCGCTGGCGCAATCCGGTCTATGATCCCCATGAAATTGATAGCATGGTAGCGCAGGGAATCCATCGATTGGCCCAGATGCAAATGAGTGATGGTGGCTGGGGATGGTTTTCCGGCCACGGCGAACGCTCAGGCCCCCACACCACGGCGGTGGTGGTGCGCGGTTTATTGATTGCCCGTGAAAACGGAGCGGAAATTCCCGAAGACATCCTGGCCTCAGGCCTGCGCTGGCTGCGCCATTATCAAAGCGAACAAGTCGGTCTCTTACAACGCGGGGAACTTGCCAAGGAAGAACGCCGGGAAAATGAACCCTATCGTTCCCGTAGTGGCAGTCTTGATGCTCTGATTGCCCTGATTCGCC
>REDP01000212.1 GCA_007693455.1 Planctomycetota bacterium
GGTCGTTTTTGCAGGCCGATCAGGAGATCGGCGATCCCGGGGGCGAGCTTTGAGCAGCCCTGTTGCTTGACCCACTTCCTTTCTGGCATCTTCGCCCAGAAGCATAAGGTATACGCATGGCTCACGGTTCTCTAATGCTGGTGCTTCACGCCCACTTGCCCTTTGTGCGTCACCCTGAGGAAGCAGTGTTTCTTGAGGAAAGCTGGCTCTTCGAGGCTATTACTGAAACGTATATTCCTCTCCTCGAACGCTTTGAGCGCCGTCATCAGGCTGGTGATCGGGTACGCGTTACGATGACCTGGTCGCCTTCGCTGTGCGAAATGCTGGCAGACCCTTTATTGCAAGCTCGCTATCGCCACTATTGCTCACGTCTCCTGGAGTTGGCCGAACAAGAAGTCCACGCCAAGGGCCAATGTGCCATGGCTGCGGCTGCGACCATGTACCGCGACCACTATCGTTTTTGCCTGCAGCAACTCGATCGCTGGCATAATAATATTCTCGGCTGGGTACGCATGCTTATGGATGCAGGCGTCATCGAAGGCATTACCTGCGGCGCCACCCATGGCTTCCTCCCCCTCATGCGAACGCGGCAAGCCCAGCGCGCTCAAATCCAGATAGCCGCAGCCAATTTCCGCAAACATTTTGACCGTGACCCAAAGGGCATTTGGCTCCCCGAATGCGGCTATACCCCAGGCATTGAAGATCTCCTACAAGAAGCTGGCATCCGTTTCTTCTTTGTCGACAGCCATGGCATTTATTACGGCAGTCCGCGTCCACGTTTTGGCGTCTATGCTCCCGTGTATTGTGCCAACGGCGTAGCCGCGTTTGGGCGCGATCCCGATTCGAGTCGTAGTGTATGGTGCGCCGAAAGCGGCTATCCTGGCGACCCTGTATACCGCGAATTTTACCGTGACCTTGGCTACGATGGTGAGTACGATTACATCAAAAATTTCCTCCATCCCGATGGTGTTCGCCGCAATCTTGGCCTCAAATACCACCGCGTTACGGGCAAGGTGGCCTTACATGAGAAAGCTGCCTATGACCCTGGGCCAGCATTTGCTCGCGCCATGGAACACGGTGCAAACTTTGCCCACAATCGCATCCGCCAAGTAGACTATCTCTATGATCTTATTGGCCGTGAGCCCCTCGTGGTGAGCCCCTATGACGCTGAGTTATTCGGCCATTGGTGGTTTGAAGGGCCCCAGTTTATCGAAAGCGTCCTAACTACTCTCAGCGATAGTCCCATCACCGCTCTTACTGGCAGTGAATACCTGGAGCGCTTCCCAATCAACCAAGTGATTACCCCCAGCGCCTCTTCGTGGGGTGATGCCGGCTATAACGGAGTATGGCTTAACCCTGGCAATGATTGGATTTATCGCCATCTCCATATCGCCGAAGAACGCATGATTGAACAAGTGCACGCACATCCGAATCCAGATTCAGGACAAGCGCGCATACTCAAGCAAATGGCCCGCGAACTTCTTTTGGCGCAAAGCAGTGACTGGGCCTTTATTATGACTACTGGCACTACTCCAGCCTACGCCACTCGGCGCACTCGTGACCATATTGCCCGGTTTACAGGCCTCTATGACATGCTCTGTCAAGGTCGCTTTGATGAACCCGCAGTTGCTGGAGTTGAATGGCGCGACACCATTTTCCAGGAAATTGACTATACCTGGTATCGTTAAAGCCGCTCTAGCACGTGCCATCGCTGGGCTGGTCCATGCCGGGGCTTGGAGAGCTGCCGATCTCAGCTAGGCTCTGTGTATGCTCGAAATACAGCGCCCTCGTTTTACCGATTTAGATGAGCGTCCGGACCTTGGTCCAGACGTTTTACATCTCTTTCGCCGCTTTGGGCCTGGCCGCTTTCATGCCGTCCACGGTGAACCCAGCCGCATGGGCCAGGAAGTCACCATGGCAGATCTTGAACAATGCCTCGGGCTTTTGATCTGCCTGGATGATAGTGAGCGTCCCGCTGGCGCTCTTGGCATTTGTAGTTACTCCGAGAATCAAGTCACCCTGTGGGGACCGGTAATCGCCAATGGACATCAAGGCCAGTCCCTTGGGCGTGCTCTACTGGTACGTGCTAAGGAAGCTTTGCGGGATGGGGGGTTTGAAAGCATTCGCGTACTCAATGACACCCGTAATCGCAGGGGACGCAATTTTTATCTCTCCAATGGTTTAAGCCCCTGGCAGGATAACCATGTCTATGAGCACACCTTCAGCAATCCCCCATACCCTTCATGTCCTGGCGTCAGCCTTGCCAAACACACTGACCATCAAGAAGTTGCTGGGATTATTCAATCTTGTTTTCCCGAGAGTAGCCACTGTGACGTCAGTCTGAGCCAACGCGAGCGGGAGGAATACCGTCACTATATTCTCCAGATCGGTGGCGATATTATCGGCGTGGCGGCAATTAATGGTCTGCGACCCCGCAGCTGGATGTCTCTCTATGGTATTCACCCGCGCTTCCAGGGCCGCGGCCATGGGATGCAACTCTTATCGGGAATCATTCATCACGAACATGCCCTGGGGTGCCGCTGTTTGGGCTTAGAGGTATTGGCCAATAATCGTTCGGCGGTGCGATTATATGAAAAAGCAGGGTTCATGCGGCGCTGGACAGCCAGTATTTTAGTGGGACCACTGTAGCTCCCACCCTAAGAGTGGGAGGCCATTATCTATGGCAGGGCGACTCATCGATTGCCCTCGGGACCACCAATCTCCCGATCGGCCAATAAAAAAACTGAACAGAACGCTTTTTGCTCTAAGAAGCATGGTCCGCGAGGCGGGCATTCCTTCCCCTATGGCGGGCTTTGAATCGCCTTGTTATCCATGCCAGGCTTACGCCTCGCGACGCTCTTCTCCGCGAGAATCGTTAGTCGCTGCACTATTTGTCGACTCAGAGCTTGATGTATCAGCACTGGGGGCATTTGCCTCATTGGGGTCACCCTGCTCCATGCCGCCACGGAATTCACGCACACTCGACCCCAGCCCGCGCATAATGCGCGGCAATCTGGGCCCAAAAATCAGCAAGGCTACCAACAGTATAATCAGCCATTCAAAGCCATGCGGCAAGCCAAATGCCAGTGTCTGTACCATGCCCAGTCCCCTACGTGCTAAAAGACTTAGGATAGCCGCTCCCATCACGAGGCAAGGGAGAGCCAAAAATGTATTACCCCTTAGATGACTGCGGGTAGGCGCAAATCTCTAGCCATTCCAAGAAATATCGGCATACCGAGCTCAATCGAATGCTAAAGGACAAGACACCCCACTAAATCCAGGCATCCAAGCGCCCGCGAATGGGCTGCCAGGCCTCCATCGGTACCATTGCACCATGCACTTGCACTACTGCTGCCGCAGCTTGCGCTCCCAGCACACCGCATTCGCTCCACGGTGCGCCACGTAGGTAGCCGGCAAGAAAACCTGCCGCCCAGGTATCACCTGCGCCTGTGGTGTCTACCACCGCCTCCACTCCCTGGGCAGGAATATGCTGTTCGTCACCATCTACTCGCAGCCATGCCCCATCAGCACCTACTTTCACCACCACAACCGAACAGCATTCCGACAACGCCCGAAGTGCGGCAAGCTCATCATCATCGCCAGTCCAGGCGCGCGCCTCATCTTCATTGGCAAAGACGATATCAATATGGTTCCGCAAGAGGTCATCCAACAATGCGCGATTGGCATTCACCACTTCAAAAGAGGCCAAATCCAAGGCCAAACGGCATCCAGCATCGCCTGCTGCACGCACCACCGCCTCGGTGAGTTCTTGATTAAATAAGGTATAGCCTTCAACTATAACTAAGCGTGCGCCCTGGAATAGCTGCGGGGTCATAAGCTGGGGGTCCAAGGCCACAGCCGCCCCCAAACAGGTGCGCATGGTACGCTGGGCATCTGGGGTCACCAAACTTAATACCTGACCCGTCGGCAAGTCACTGGTGAACAAACGTGGCTGGCAGCCACGATGCTGCAAGCCATGACGGAATACTTGCGCGTAGTCATCATTACCGCAGTTGCCAACAAAACCACTCGGCACTCCCAGAGCGCCAATACCAGCCACAACATTCGCCGCAGCACCTCCGGGAACGATCACTGGTGGCTGCGCTGCGGCGGCAATCATTCTCGCAATAGCTTCCGCTTCGACATATTCCATGCCACCCTTGGCACCACTTACATGCTGCTGCAAAAATACGTCATCGACTTCCAGTACCAAGTCCACCAAGGGCGAACCTACGCCGATTACATCCACTTGGGGCATTGTCGTAAGCTGCTCGTCCATGCCTTGCACTCCTTGTCGTATACCCTGTCAGCGTGGGCTCAGAGAGGCCAATAGGGAGGAAATCTGTAAGCGGCGACAGCCTAGAGCTGATTGTCATCATGCCAGGGGCGATTCATATCCCTCATCACACCCCTTGACATGGGGCAATAATGATCCAAGGTCTATATAGACCCAATTCATAAGGAGTACTCCATGAGCGTAAGCATCAACCGCGTTATCCTGGCTGGAAATGTCACCCGCGATCCTGAACTCAAGTCTCTGGGTAACGATCGTCAGGTCGCCAGCTTTGCCTTGGCAATCAATCGTCGCTGGCGTGATAGCGGTGGCCAGCAGCACGAGGATGTCACTTTTGTCGATCTTGAAGCCTGGGGGCGCACCGCAAGTCTGGCGCAACAGTATCTCCATAAAGGTGACCCGTGTTGCATTGAAGGCCGCCTACGCCTTGACCAATGGAAGGACAGCAACGGCAAGAACCAAAGTCGCCTCAAGGTGGTTGTTGAGCAACTGCAATTCCTCTCCTCACAACGCCCTGGGCATGCCCGTTATGACAATGGATACCAACAGCCTGCTGATCGTCACGTATCTCAGCGTCGGGTTGGTGAATCTGGGCCGACCCTCGAAGAGTCCGTACTGACGGGCTCGCAGTCCATGACCTCTGCCGTGCCATGATAGCGGTCGCCGTTGCAAGGCATGGTGGTAATGACAACGATCGTCTCTGAGAGCAATCACACTCTTCGCTTCCCTCACCCTTAGCATCTTTGAGCATGCCACCATGCCACGTAGCCGCACAACGACTTCCATCCACGAACGCCAGCTCATCGAAGTCCGTGGCGCCCAGGAACACAACCTCAAAGCCATTGACCTGGACATCCCCAAACGTCAGTTGGTGGTTTTCACCGGGCCTTCGGGATCAGGGAAAAGCTCACTGGCCTTTGACACCATCTATGCCGAAGGACAACGACGATATGTTGAAAGTCTTTCTGCCTATGCGCGGCAGTTCTTGGGGCAGATGGAAAAACCACAATATGAATCCCTGCGCGGCCTTTCACCCACCATTGCCATAGAGCAAAAAGCTGCCTCAAAAAACCCGCGCTCAACTGTGGGAACCATTACCGAAATCATCGACTACCTTCGTGTGCTCTGGGCACGCACTGGTACCCAACACTGCCACTCGTGTGGGCGCGAAGTCGGCCGACGCTCTGCCGATGAAATGGTCGATGCGATACTGCGACTACCAGAAGGTAGCCGTATCCTGATTCTTGCCCCCAAGGTTAGTGGGCGTAAAGGCGAGTATGCTGACCTTTTCGATAAAGCCCGAAAAAGCGGCTTTGTGCGGGTCCGTGTCAACGGTCAGCAACTCCTCCTTGATGAACCCATAAGCCTCGACAAAAAGCGTAAACATACCATTGAAATCGTTGTTGATCGTTTAGTAGTGCGCCCTGACATCCGTTCGCGTTTGGCTGATTCTATTGAAACCGCCCTGCGTGAAGGCGATGGCAAAATGATCGTCGCCGAGGCCGTTAAAGAAGGCGTCGAGCCGCAGTGGCCAGAGATATTTTTCTCTGAACATCTGTACTGCCATCACTGCGATATCAGTTTTCCTGATCTGGAGCCCAACTCGTTTAGCTTTAATGCTCCGGCTGGCGCCTGTCCTGCCTGTAATGGGCTAGGGACGCGCGCCGAAATTGATCTGGAAAAAGTCATCCCTGACCCCTCTCTGAGTATCAATGCCGGGGCCATTGCTCCCTGGGGTGCTTTGGGTGATGAGGGTCGCGCGGCGTGGCATGTGGAGTACCGCCGCGAGGTGCTACGGAAATTGAAGATCGATTGCCACAAACCATGGCGAAAACTCTCAGCAAAGCAGCAGCAGGTCGTGCTCTATGGAAGCGATAAACGGGTGCAAGTACCCTGGACTACCAGCAATGGCGAGGGATCGTTTAACACCCTTTTTGATGGGGTGGTACACTGGCTCGAACGCAATATCCGCGAAACCGACAATGACCGTCGTCGCCAGCGCTTGAGCCGCTTTTATTCGCACCATGTGTGTTCGGTGTGCCAGGGGTCTCGGCTACGCCCAGAAAGTGCCGCAGTACGCTTAGCCAATCATACCCTACCCCAGGTATCAGCCTTCACCATTGCCAAGGCTCACCATTTTTTTGACTCGCTCACTCTCAGCTCCACCCAGCGCAGCATTGGCGAAGGGGTACTCAAGGAAGTCCAAGGACGTCTGCGCTTCCTGGTTAACGTAGGCCTGAGTTATTTAACCTTGGATCGATCTGGCCCCACCTTATCGGGGGGTGAGGCGCAACGCATTCGCCTCGCCTCACAGATTGGCTCTGAACTTACCGGCGTACTCTATGTACTGGATGAGCCATCCATTGGCCTGCATCAGCGCGATAATCATAAACTGATCGAAACCCTGCATCATTTGCGCGACATTGGCAATACGGTACTGGTGGTCGAACACGATGAGGACACTATTCGCAAGGCTGATCATGTGGTGGACTTCGGACCTCTAGCAGGTGAACTGGGAGGCGAAGTGGTCTTTAGCGGCACACCCAAACAGCTGCTCAAATGCCGCACATCAATTACTGGCGATTTTCTCAACGGCCGCCGTAGCATTCCAGTTCCCAAGCAGCGCCGCCAGGGCAATGGCCAGACAATCGCCGTACACGGTGCGCGGGCAAATAATTTACGCAATATTGATGTCCGCATTCCTCTGGGCACCCTTACCTGCATCAGCGGCGTTAGCGGCGCGGGCAAGTCATCGCTACTCAACCAGATCCTGTACCCTGCGCTCAATAACCATTTCCATAAAACCGAACATGCGGTGGGCGCCCATGATGCTATAACCGGGCTCGAACACCTGGATACCATGGTATGCATTGATCAACAACCAATTGGACGCACACCGCGATCCAACCCAGCCACCTACACCAAGGCCTGGGATGAGGTACGGGGCATTTTTGCCCAAAGTAAGGATGCCAAATTATTCGGGTATGGGCCAGGGCGCTTTAGCTTTAATGTCAAAGGAGGTCGCTGTGAGGCCTGCGAAGGCGATGGCGTGCGCAAAGTTGAAATGCACTTCCTTGCCGATGTTTATGTGCCCTGCGAAGTATGCCATGGCAAGCGCTTTAATGAGCAAACGCTGCGGGTAAAATATAAGCACAAGGATATCCATCAGGTTTTGCAGATGTCTGTGCGCGAAGCTCAATTGCACTTTGCCGCCCATCCCAAATTGAGCCGCATTCTTCAAACCATGATGGATGTTGGCCTGGACTACGTTCGCCTGGGGCAGCCAGCCACCACTCTTTCTGGCGGTGAGGCGCAGCGCATCAAGCTCTCCCGCGAATTGGCCAAACGCAATACCGGCAATACCTTTTATATTCTTGATGAGCCAACTACTGGGCTGCACTTTGAAGATGTGCGCAAGCTTCTTGATGTGCTTCAGCGTTTAGTTCAAGCAGGGAATACGGTGGTAGTCATTGAGCATAATCTTGATGTCCTCAAAACCGCCGATCATCTGATTGACCTTGGACCAGAAGGCGGCGCAGGTGGCGGCAGCATCATCGCCCAAGGGAGTCCTGAAACCGTGGCCCAGCATCCCGACAGTGCTACTGGCCATTACCTCAAGGATCTCCTGCAGCGTGGCTGAGCAGACCCTCATCTACTGCCGTCTGGGAATGCTCGAGAGGCGCCTCACTCCCCAGGGCGTCCAACTCCTCACGCATACCGGGTATCAGCAACATGGTTCCTGGTGACACAAAATGATCCACATCGTTGGCAATCTGTAGGGTACGCCAATGCCTCCCACTGCCGTAGTAATCCTGGGAAATGCTCCGTAGACTTTCCCCCTCTTGGACCTGGTGCCAGGAAGATGCAACTGGTGCACCGTTGAACGCGCCGGTAGATGACGTGTGGAGACGACCTGCCGCAGGTGACGTTGCCATCGTCGAGAGCGTAACGATTACCGCTAATGCGAGAACCGCCGCAGCGAGATACCATGTATGCTTGCTCATACATATATATTGCCTGACCAATACGTCATCTTTCAGGCCAAGTATGAGCGCCCACCTTTATACCCTTCACCGATGGGTCTCGCTCCTCGCACGCTCCTGTATTAGGATGAAGCTTGGTCCACTGGCAATCCAGCCGCACGCATAACCCGTAAGGCGTTGGTACTGGCGATGACTCCAGAACGCAATTGGTAATCAAAGGCAAGGTCGCGACTGTCGGCATCGGCAGTATCAGCAAAATGCGCCAATTGCACCTGCTGTGGGAACTCTTCGGCTAAGGCTGCCAGGGCAAGATCGTGGGTGGCCAGTAACACCACTCCAGGTTGCTGTAGGCGGGCGCGAATAATCGAGCGTGTGCCTTCGTGCCGCTCTTGAGAGTTGGTTCCACCCAATATCTCATCGAATACCAGCAGGGGCGCAACAGCACTCTCCGTAGCCGTATGAAGGGCCTGGGCAAGCCGATGCACCTCCGCTTGAAACCGCGAACGTTGTGCGGCCAGGTCATCGTGCACCCGCATAACTGTAGCCACATGCATCTTTTGCAGATGCAGGCGCTGGGCTGGCACCGTGGTGCCGACCCGCGCCAGAATGACCGCCAAAGACAAGGTGCGCAGCCAGGTACTTTTGCCTGAAGCATTGGCCCCGGTGAGAATGAGCACTTGGCCCTGATTGAGGCTACAGGAATTACCAATGCGCTGACTGCGCGGCAGTAAAGGATGCTGAAGGTTCTCTGCCGCAAGCAGGGGTCCATGATCGTTGAGCTGCGGCCAGGTTCCTGGCTGCTCGGCTGCCCAGGTTGCCAGACTTGCTAAGGCCTCGGCCTCGGCCAGAACCTGCAGCCAATGAGAAAAGTGCTGGCGGTGCTGCTGCCCCCAATGGTGGAAGCGCTGTTCTAAATGAATGCCCGCACACAGCAGGGCTCCTGGGCCATAGGTCCACAGGGGATTGGCCCGCCGTGCCAAGGCCGCAGCCAGACGCCCTACGGCCGCCAAACCGTGGTCGGCCTGCTGCGCACTGGCTGCGAGTGCCGCTAAACGCGGATGCGAGTCATCATTGAGCGCGTACACCGCACGCAAACCGTGCCGTAAGGCAATAAGACCATCCACCTGAGCATCACCGTCAAGCTGCGATAAACCAGAGCCCTGGAGACGCCGCCCCTCCCATGCGCTCAGGACAAGAATCGCCACCAAGGCAGTCGCCAAACCAGCGGTAAGGCCGAGAGCCACAGAAGCAAGAACGATGGCGCTCACAGCCACCACCGACGCCGCGATAGCCGCCACACGCAGGAGCAGCGAGGGAGTCTGTACCTCCTGTGCTAACCACGATTGCAAGGGCGCGGCACTTACCTGAACGCCGCGCCGCGGAGCGGCGGCCACGTGCACTGCGGCACGCCAGGTATGGCGCGTAGCGAGGGCTTGCACTGCCTCTTGACGCTGCGCACTCCAGGCCTGCTCGGGGTCGAGCAGCCACGACGCCAAGAGTTCGCTACCGTGGCGAGAACCGCAGCTATCCAATCGGGCCAGCAATCCCTGGGAGCCCAGTAGATCCAGATCATGGGCAAAGGGATGCTCTGCTGAACACGGTATCGCGGGATCGTCAAGGTGCTGCCACTGGTCAGCGCAGCGCTGGGCACCGTGCTCATGGTAACGCATACGGCGGCGGCAGGCATCGCGACGGTCGATCCACATACCATGCCATAAAGCCAAGAGCAACCATGCCGCAGCCATGAGGGCAACAGCTATAATCGGTCCAGCACCAGGGCGGGCCGCGACGGCTGCCGCTGCAAGCACTCCACACAGCAGGATCACAAAGCGGCTGACAGCAATACCATCACAGAATCGCGCACATCTACGAGCAGCACTGGATGCAGCCTGAACCTGCTCCTGATGCCAGGTGACATCAATCTGTGCAGAGGCGATGGTTGTGACTCGCGATGTCACTGCAGATCATATTCCTGGAGAAGAGTTCGCGCTTCTTGCACAAATTCATCAACGCCCCGCACTCCTTCACCATAATTATTGATCACCTGGAGAAGGATCAAACGAGTCTGCTCACGCGCCTGCGCACGAGCGGTACTGCTGGACCCAGGATCACTGGCGACGGCATAAAAATTCTCGGCGCGATTACGAGCCGCAGCCCATGATTGCCGTGCGCCGTTGAGAACCTTCTGTCGTACTTCGCGCAGGTTAGCATCAGGATTACGCCGACTCAATTCATCGACCAGGCGCACCGCATCGCCGTAGCGATGATTGCGCATATGCGTATCGGTTTCGCGATTCGCTGCCGCGACTACATCAGTAGTTCCTGCCGAAATACGACGTGCCTGTTCCATCTGCACGTTTAATAACTGATTACGCACAGGCAAAACATAGTTATTGCGATACCGCTCGGCCATAACCACATCAGGCCCTGCATCAGGATTGGCGGGATTATCCATAAAGGCATCGATATCGGCACGTAGGGAATTCAAATCCTCCTCCTCACGAAGATTGTTGAGGCGGCTATTGAGGCGTTGGAAATTGGCTCGCGCCTGCATATCTTGACGCACGCGTTGAATTCGAGGGCGACGGGATTCAAATTGTTCGCGCAGGTCAAATGCCGACTGGGCCAAACGTACACTCACCAAATCTGGATTATCAGGCGAGGGCTCAGGAGAACCAGCGTGATCAAACATGGGGAGGACCAGGTGTTCTGCCAAAACACGATCAAGAAGCGCCTCTGCTTCTCCTGGTTGCTGTCCATCAATCAAACGATCCAGGCTGCGCAGGCGGTCAGATGCTTCGCGCAAATGGAAATTCGCCTCCTGCACCTGCGGAGGTGTACGCATCACCCCATAATAAAAGCCCACGCCAGCAGCCAAGATACCACCAATGAGCAATACCAGCAGCAGCCCAGAGCGCAGGGCCTGACGGCGTGCCGCTATCTCTTCGGGACTACGTTCTTTTTTGGCCTGACGGCGCGCACTTTTTGCCGCTTTTTTACGATCAGATGCACTCTCTACCCGGGCGCGGCGAGAGGAGCGACCCCGGGATGAACCACTGGATGCTGCCCCGCGACGCGAAGACGCTCGGGATGATCGAGCTGGCTCAGGGTCTTCATCTTCTTCGAACGACTCAAAGTCGTCATCATCTTCATTAACGGCCATCGCTTCAAAGTCCACGTCATCACCGTCGGCATCAGCTAAGGACTCAAAATCCACGTCCTCCTCATCTGCACTGAAATCTGAGAGATCTACGGTGCCCTCCAGGTCGTCTTGATGGAGATCATCTTGGGCTTGACGGGAGGAACGATCGGGGGAGGCCCGACGACGAGAACGCGGCGGCATGAGTGGTACTCCTCAAGCAGTTCGGGGATGCACAGCCTATCAAGCTGCATCTGCAAGGCAGGTGAACGATCACGCAACGTTTACGTTCACAAGCGATATGGTTGATCCGATACCAACAAGACAAGGGCGGGTATTCCCACACTCTTGCTGGTGTAACCAACAGACACTCGATCACCATTCGGCTCTGACAGATGGAGCGACAGCGAAGCTCTTGGCAAAAAACCGCTTCCTAGGACGATGGAGCAGCAACCTGCGTCCACATGGCGATTTCATCACAGTCGAGAAACTTATTACAGCGCACACACTCTCCCCATACTTTTTCAGGGAGACGGGCGCGATCCACTAAGACAAATCCCAGACGCTCAAAAAAAGGGCGCTGGTAGGTCAAACAAAAAACCCGCTGCAAGCCTAGTATGCGAGCTTCGTGCACGCACGATTCCACTAAGATACGCCCGTAGCCCTTTCCCTGAGCGTCGTCGGCAACTGCCAAACTCTTGAGCTCGGCGATGCTGGCACTCACCACGTGCACCGCCGCACAGCCATGCAGAGCGCCGTCATCACCGTCTATAACGAGGAAATCGCGAATGGTTTCATATAATTCACCAGCGGTGCGGGACAACATATAGTTGCGCTGAGCAAAGCCGTTAATCAGCGAGCACAAAGCCGGAACATCATCGAGGCGAGCACGTCGCACCAGCGCTTGGTCCTTCACATGCTTCTCCTTGCGATGGCATGTATTAGGGGCGATACCCGCCTGGGATGCCTTTGACAGCAATACTTACGGCATCATGGGGATGCAGACTTTCGCGATGACTGGCGCAAACACGATAATCGGCAATGGCGGGGTGGGTACCAAGCACTGCCGTCAACCGTCGACCTGCATCTTCACAGAACATCAGATTTTGACCATTAAGACGTGCGAATTCCTGTTCATCTTCGCGCTTTACCGCCGCTTGAACAGGCGTTTTCAACGCTCCCTCAACTAAGTCAATTAAAGCCTCATGGTCAAGGGAGTGGCCATTATGGAGCGACACCTGCACATCGGCATGGGAGCGCTGGGAATGGGGCGTGGCACAAATGGCATCTTCTCGACCCAGCCAAGCACGCATTTCTTCGGCACTCACCGCCTCCCGATGGGCGAAGTGCTGATCAAAGCGTTCCTGGATCAACTGTCGGGCCAGAGCCGCTGAACAGGGACAGGTACTCGAATAGGTAATCCGTACTGACATTGCCAGGGCAAAACCCTCTGGGCCAAGGTCTGCTTCAATCGTGGCGGGATAACTGCGCCAACCCCAATTATCACTCACCAAAGCAGGACGCTGCAACGGCAAATCAAAGGCCAGAACAACGCGAGCGCGCTGGGAAAGGCCTGCATGGGTGCGCAGGAAGCCGCGCAGGAGTTCCTGCAAACCATCTGCATCCAAGGGGCCAAGGTCGAGGAACTCCTGCAGGCGCAAATACAACCGCGACATATGAATGCCTTTGGCCTGGGGATCATCCAAGGACACAAAAGCACTGGCCCGAGCGGGAATGAGGGTGCCATTGGACCAACGCAGGGGCAATTCAATATCGGACATCCCCACCAGATCGAGCGCCCCAGTGGTCCCCACAGGAGAACTGGCAGCAATGTCTGGCATTGCTTGGCCTGATTTGCCACGGCCATTGATGGCTGCAGGCAGGTCATCATTGGTGGGAGTGTGGGAGATGGGAGGATTCATGGTGTTGAGAATATCCATGGTCGGTAACTCCAGGACGGCGCTGCGCCACCAAAAGGGTGGCATCTCCAATGGCTAGCCGCCCTTTACGTAATGTGAAACTCCGAAACCCAGGATGAGTCGAAGCTGTTGATCACTAACGCCTACGCGCCAACTACGCTGGTGTGAGAAGGCAGCCGCCAGGGCCACAAGGGCGAACACGCACACAAGACGGTTACATGACATGCCGAAATGTATGCAAATGCAAAAAGGACACCATAACAGAGTTTTGGCAGAGGCAACCTCGGCAATGGACCCATGCACAACAGCAGCGCACAGTACCCCGCATGACGTTGCCGCGCCGACAGGGTATGGCGACTGGCGCCGAAGCAAATCGCCCTAGTATGCCCGCATGCGCCCAGTGATTCTCGCCAGCACCTCCCCCTATCGAGCACAAGCCCTGCATCGTTTGGGACTACATTTTCGCCAAGAAGCGCCCCTTTGCGATGAAGAAGCCCTCAAAGCTCATCGCAATGACCCACAAGACCTTGCCTCGTATTTAGCCCAGGAAAAAGCGCGCAGCGTGGCTCGGGAATATCCCCAGGCAATAGTCATCGGCAGTGATCAACTGGCATTTGCCAATGGCGTCATTCTCGGCAAGCCAGGATCGGCGCAGGCGGCATGTGAGCAACTTCAAGCCCTGAGTGGGAAGCGTCATTGCCTACTGACAGCCCTCCATGTCTGCAGTCCTGAGGGCGAGCAACAGCACTTGGATTGCACCACCTTGCACATGCGTCACTTAGATACCGCAGCCATCGAACGCTACGTGCGGCACGACAATCCCATTGACTGCGCTGGCGCTTATAAAATCGAGGCTGCTGGCATCAGCCTCTTTTCCAGTATTGAAAGTCAGGATCATTCGGCCATTACTGGCCTTCCGATGATCGCTTTGGTTTCCATGCTTATGCATCTGGGCATCAGCATTCCTAGCACATAAGGCTTACTGATACTGGTTGCCAATAGTCAAAAGCCAGCACAGTACGCAAATGACGTAACGCACCGTAGGCCAAGCATACTGCGACTCATTTTCAGATCCCCCCCTTCATTTGCGCAAGAAGGTATTAGGCCATGAATACAACCTTCAATCAGCACTCTTTAAGCTGGTTACTCGTTTCCATCATCCTGCTCGCGCTCCCGGCCTTTGCCTCTGGCGAAAGCCTTGCACCAAGTGCCGATGAATGGAGCCCTGTCGAACAGGCCCTTGAACAGGGTGCGGATGCCGAAGCCCTTGATCTATTGGACCGTATCATAAGCAACTATCCCGAATGGGATTATGGCCATCTGCGGCGAGCTGAAACACTTGAGCGCCATGGTCATCTTGAGCGCGCCTTAGTAGATGCCACGCGCGCCTTTGAACTTGATGCGACGAATGCCGCCAATGCCAGTACCGCCGCGCGCCTCTTCATCCTTAATGGTCAATCGGCACAGGCGCTGGAAATACATACCGCTTTCAGCGGTCGTGACAGTGACGGCTGGGTGGCTTATTATGCGGCTGAGGCTGCCTTTGCCTTGCAAGATATTGAAACCGCTGAAACTATCCTCAGTGGTGCCCTACGTCGCTTGGGCAACGATATCCCAGCCGAATTCCGTTTTTTACATGGGCGCATTTTAGAGGCTAATGGGGACCTTCATGGTGCTGCTGCATCGTATCGCCGCGGCCTTGGCACTAGTTCCGAACATGCCGATCAATGGTTTAATCTGGGAGCCATTCATCGCCGTTTGGCTCGTGATGGCAATGATGCTTCGTGGGAGCATGCCATCGAAGCCTTTGGCGAAGCAGCTCGCTTAGCGAGCGAGGATCCCAGCACCTGGTTTGCCTTGGGACAAACCTACCTTGACCATGGCAACTTTCTCCGTGCTGAGCGTAATCTCAAGCGCGCAATCGACCAATTCGACAGCCAGGGCATTACCCAAGGACGGGAGCTAGCAACGGCCCATGCGGGTTATGGCATGAGCCTGCTGCGCTTGGCTGAACGCGGCAATGTTGCTGGTGATTATCAGGCCGCGCTCCAGCATCTTGAACAAGCCGAAGCCCTGGGGGTGGCAGATGCCGCCCTCTATAACAACATGCTTGCAGCGGCGATCGGGGCCCAACGTGAGGCCAGCGACCCTGAACAGGCTGCAGCTATGACGCGGCGCAGTGAAGCAATCATGAATGGCCCTGGGGCTGAATACATCTCCAGTGTGAACCTCGGGTTAGCATACTTCAATAGCGCCCTGAACCACGTTGAGTCCAATCCTGAAACAGCATGGCGAGAAGCTCGGCTGGCAACTGAAATGCTCCTGCGAGAAAGCGAAAACAACAATCATCCGCATCTACCTGCCCTCTGGCGCTACATTGGCCACGCCTGGGCATTGGCAGCAGATAGTGCCGAATATGCCGCCGCCGAAGACGGCGAGCAGGCAAGCGATTGGATTGAACGGCGCGAGGAGGCGCTCAATAATGCCGCGGCAGCGTATCGTCGGGCTGGCCACCTGCGTGATGGCATTGCACAACGGCATTATTTGGGACGCGAAGCCGACCGTGGCCCCCAACACGCCGTAAGTGCTGGCTGGCAGTACCTCAAATGGCGCACTTTTATTGCCCCACAAGCATGGGGAGTGGTACTCACTAATTATGGAGCAAGCGAGATATGGCGTAGGCCGGTGCATACTGGCGTTTGGGCCCTGCTCATGTGCCTCTTTTTCATCATGGCCTGTAAAGGTTTCTTTTTCCCTGGCTCTATCGCAAGTCCCGAACCGCGTAGCGCATCCAGCCGAGAAAGGCCTCTCGACACCCCATCTCAACAACGGCGGCCGCAAAGCAACCAACCACGACGCACAGCCAGCAGAACTCCCGCACAACGTCGGCCAGCCGCAACTCGGACACCGCCGCCGCAGAATACTGCTGCGCAGGGCGGGGGAAACACGCGGCGAGCAGTCGATGACATTGCCCGTCGACTCGCGAACCGTCAGGGTCAGAGTGACGAGCGGCCCCGTCAGCAACCCCGTCCCCCACGGCCACGCCGCTAATGGGCTGCGGTGTCGTCATTGCTGCCGCTGGAGCTGGATCGCGTCTCGGTGGCACGCCCAAGCAAATTCGCCCCCTGTGTGGACGCCCGGTGTGTGCATGGAGCTGGAATGCGTTCAACGGCTTGGTTGATGCGGGGGTGGTGGTAACCAGTGCGCCACTCCTGCGCTGTATGGAGGACCTGCTAGCGGTTGATCCGCCACAATTCCCCTGCCAAGTGGTTGCTGGTGGGGACAGTCGACTGCAGAGCGTATGGAATGGTATTCAAGCCCTACCCGAAGAGTGCGATACCGTTTTAATTCATGACGCTGCGCGCCCCCTGGTATCCAGCAATGAGATTACTGCCTGCCGCCAGGCCTTAAGCGAACATATCGCCGCTGTCGTGGCAATTCCCTGCAGTGCAACGGTGAAACGCTGCCAAAGCGACAGCACCACCATCGCCGCCACCGTATCCCGCAACGATTTATGGCTGGCACAAACGCCCCAGGGAATGCGGCGCAGCGCCGCCCACGAAGCCTTTCCGCGCCTGCTCGAGCACGACGCCGAAACCCTTGCATCTATTACCGACGATGTTTCGGTCATGGAATGGGCAGGGATTCCCAGCGTTGTCGTACCTGGCCAAGCGAGCAATCTCAAGATCACCAGCAATGATGATTGGCAGATAGCCGAAGCGATCATGGCCTGGCGGCATGACGATCAGCACTCTTGACCAGGGCAGGGTGGTGACGACCCTCATTGCCCTCAGCGCATGAGCATACTGGCGCAGATAGAGCGCATGCTCTCTAATCCCCCGGCAAAGGACCTTGGCCATGGCCCTCTCTGAAGATGATGTACGAAAAGTTGCAGCCCTGTCGCAACTCGCTCTCGATGAAGAAGATATTCCGCGCCTGCGCGATGAATTGTCCACCATCATTTCCTTTGTTGAACAGCTCCAGGCAGTCGATGTCACTGGCATCGATCCGGTTGCCCAGGTTACTGGCTTGGTCAATGTTACACGTCCCGACAACGCTGGCGCCATGCTCGACAAAGCACAGCTCTTTGCCCATGCTCCAGCTCATAATAACGATGCTTTTCTGGTCCCCAAGGCAGTCGAACGATGACCCATCCTCAACCCATTAGTCATTATCAGCAACGCCTTGGCGATGGCACATCGTGCGCAACGCTTATCACTGAGGCCTGCACCCGAGCAGAGGCAGATAACAGTGGTGCAGTGGTGCGGGTATTGAATGAACGCGCCTTGGCCCAAGCCACTGCACACGACCAGCGTCGCGCCTCCGGCGATCAGCGGCCTTTGGATGGCGTGCCTGTTCTCATCAAAGACAATCTCTGCCTTGCTGAGACTGCGGTCACTGCCGCTTCGCGGATCCTTGAGGGCTGGCATGCCCCCTACACCGCGACCGCCGTGCAGCGCCTGGAGGATGCTGGCGCGATTGTCATTGGCGCCTGCAATATGGACGAGTTCGCCATGGGCTCATCCAATGAAACATCCGTTTACGGCCCTGTTGCCAATCCCCATGATCCCCAGCGCGTCCCAGGCGGAAGCTCTGGTGGCAGTGCCGCCGCCGTTGCCAGCGGCCTGGCTCCCGTGGCTCTCGGTTCTGATACGGGCGGCTCCATTCGACAACCAGCTTCTTTATGCGGCTGTGTCGGATTCAAGCCCAGCTATGGCAGAGTCAGCCGCTATGGCCTGATCGCCTTTGGCTCCAGCCTTGATCAAATCGGCCCCCTCACCACCTGCGTCAATGATGCCGCGCTGATCAGCCAGATCATGGCTGGGCATGACCCCCTTGACAGCACCGTTGTCGAGCGCGATCCACAGGAAGTCCTGGTTGAACCTGGCGATCTGACAGGATTGCGCATTGGCTGGATTCCCAGTCATAGTGAGGGCTGTGATCCAGCAGTGCAGCAGGCCCTGCAAGCGGCGCGCACTGCCTGCGAACAAGCTGGCGCTACCGTGGTTGAAGTTGCCCTCCCCCACGAGCAGTATGCCGTAGCCACCTACTATATCATCGCCACCGGCGAAGCATCGTCCAACCTCAGCCGTTATGATGGCGTTCACTACGGTCGCCGCAGTGATGGATGCAACAGCCTTGACGAAGTGTATGCCAAATCGCGCTCACAAGGATTTGGAGCCGAGGTACAACGGCGCATTATGCTGGGATCGTATGTGCTTTCGGCTGGCTACTACGATGCATACTATAAACGAGCGCAGCAAGTTCGGGCTCTCATTATTAACGATTTTCGTGAAGCCTTTCAACACTGCGATGTCATCATCGGCCCCACTAGCCCCACGGTGGCCTTTGCTCGCGGAGAAAAAACCCGCGATCCCGTGAGTATGTACCTCAGCGATATCTACACCATTGCCGCCAATCTGGCGGGAATTCCAGCCATCTCCATACCCGGTGGGGCTGATCAGCAGGGCCTTCCTATTGGCGTCCACCTGCAAGCACCATCCTGGCATGAGGGCCGCCTCCTGCGGGTTGCTCAGGCCCTCGAAACCCTCCAGCAGAAATAAGAAAAAGTACCGCTATGGTTGCCAGTGGCATGCGGCGCTATCGCCAGCGCAAACCGGAACACGATCAACTTATCCTCCAACCCAATGGCCCTCTAGAGCCATCAGCAATCTTTGCACGCACGGCCAAACTGCGACTGGAAATAGGTTTTGGCCATGGGCGCTTCCTCTCACAAATGGCAGCCGCACATCCCGAAGAAGATTTTCTGGGCATTGAAGCACTTCCCATTCGTGTCACCAAAACTGCACATTGGTCACACAAGCGTGGCGCGGACAACGTGCGACTTATCTGCGGGGATGCGGACCGCCTGCTCCAGCAACTCATCCCCGAACAATCCTTACACCGCGTATATATTCTTTTCCCTGATCCTTGGCCCAAACAACGACACCGGCGGCGGCGTTTGGTAAACCGACGTTTTCTGCATTCACTTACCCGCTGCGTTGCTCCAGGAGGGCGATTCATCTTCGCCTCTGATACCCATAATTATGCCATGCAAACTCTCAGCAATCTCTCCACCCTACCCAGCGGTTTATGGGTCAACAATTATGCCGCTGATGGTGGCTACCGTTTCAATATTCCCACACGTTTCCCCACTGTCTTCGAAGAGCACCATAAAGCGATTGGTAACCGCATTGCCTATCTCATGCTCACCCGCACCACCATGGCCCTGCCGTGACTTGCCCCCTGTTGCCTTGTGGTATCCTCACGATCAATGAAGCATAACCACGCTCGCCATATTATCCCCACCATCTTGGACCAGCAAGGCTTTGACGAACGGGCCCAGGCCTTAATCCATGGGGCTATACTGGCCAGTGATGACAGTTTTGATTACAGTGTTGCTGAACGTGTCCTTAAGGCCGCGACATCCTTACCAGAGGATCATGCCCGGGTTGATCACGCCCCTGCCCTCACCAGCCCCCTGCCAGACGATATTCCCGATCTCTGTCAGCAGCTCGCGCCGTTGGTTGTTGATTACCCCCAGAATACGCCAATACAGCTGGCCTCGCTACAGCACCTCACCGCCCTATGGCCACATGCTAGCCGCCAAGAGCGCACGCGCATGCGCCTTAATTGGCTGGCAAGTCTCTCCACCCGCACGGCGCCAGAAGAGAGCTATCTCACTCGTTCGACACTGCGTTCGTGGCAGCGGGATCTCCCCACCGTCAACGATGACAGTGCCGCCTGTGCCAGCGTCTTATGCGAAATGCTGGATGCCCCGGACGCCAAAAACGCCTATAATCATCTCAGTCTATATCTTGGCATGCAGGCCGACTTGCCTACGCTAAGCTGGACTTTAGGCGTTCTCTCTGAGCGCATTCTCCTCCATCACTTCGATCCTCGCGGTAGAAGTATTAACGCCCTACTTGGCACCATAGCCTGTGAGCAGCTCGTAGAGCACTGTAAGGCCGAAACCCTGGTGACCCTACTCTCGCAGCTGGCTCACCATATCTGGTGGTGTGCACAGCGGAATAAAAAGCGTGAATTGCGCCCTAGTTCTTTCCAGCAGCATATCAGTCTGGTTGAGGCCGTAGAACATGCCGACATCTATGCCGCACAAAAAGCTGCGCGCCTCGCTCTCGCCGACCGAGAACGCTACTGGCAGGAAGTCTGCACTGCTCTCAATCTGGTTTTGGATTGCAACCATCATTCATGGACCAGCGCCGTATCAGCCATTGTTTGTGTGCGCTTCCGCGGCGGCGAACGGGCTGTACTCTCGCCCGATGATGCGGCCACCATTGGCGCCGCACTGGCTAGCGCCAAATACCGTGCCGACAACCGCAGTAGCCGCCTAACGACGGTCTGAGGAATGCCCCGAAATCTGCACCGTTACTCGGCGCTGCTGGGTACGATCATGAACCACCTGAACATCATTGCCACGAGATCCCTGCAAGCGCAAGCGAAGCTCCTGCGATGAGGCCGCGGGAACCGTGGATACGGCTGAGGGCTCTGAAATCGTGCCCGCAGTGGTCGTAGTACTGGCCAAGGGAGCCCCAAACCACAGTGCAATGGCGGCCGCAGCCGCTGCGGCAGTGGCGGGAAGTATCTTCCAGGTCCAAGAGGGCACCTGTGTTTCGGGGGAGTCGCCCTCCTGATCCGGTGATGCTTCATCTGCAACGATTGCGGAAGTTTCAGTTATGGCACTGCGCTGAGCCACCATCATCAGCGCCGCCTGTTCCTGGGCATAGCGGCGGAAGCGTTCCTGGCATGCGGGCGACTGGCGCAGACGCTGGGCAAGATCCTGCTCCTGCGAGGGGTTCAGGGTTGCGGCAAACCAGCCCTCAAGCAACAGCTCTCTATCATCGGCCCTTGCTGGGACAGATTGTTGACATTGCATATCATCTCCATTGCGATGGGTCATCTCACAGCTCCTCATGCAGCCGTTGCTGCATACATGCCATTAAGCGCTTCCGCAAACGACTTAGCATTGCCCGCAAGTTATCGGGACGCCGAGCAAATTCTTCTGCCAATTCCTCGCAGCTGCGGCGCTTCCAATAAAATTGGGTGAGCAGCCGACGGTGCTCAGGTTGCAAGCCCTCAAAACAGTCCTGCAAGGCCTGCTTCATGGCCTGCATCCGGGTGCCACTTCCATCGAGCGCATCCGCATCTGCCATTACCGCCCCCACCGCCTCCAATGTATCCATGGACATGGGCACGGTGTGATGATGCCGCTGCTCACGGCGAACCATCTCCATGGCCTTATAATGAACAATGCGCCGAATCCATGGCTTTACCCCTGGCACATCCTCAACGTCTTGCCAGCGCTCTGCCGCCAACAGAAACGCTTCTTGCACCACATCCTCAGCCAAGGCCCATTGCCGACATAGAGCAAAGGCCTGCACCAATAAGTGATCACGCTGCTGCATGGCAGCACGCAGAACATCAATTTGACCGACTGAAGTCGATGATTGCTCGGTCATTACAGCGGTTCCCTAGCGGCGCTCGTAAGGTAAACACGGTGAACTATGGTTCAGCCTATAGCTTTATGTAGCTTGCCCTGCAATCGTGACAAACAAAGACCCCGCAGAACGGTGCTCAACAGCGTGTGACACGCATTGCCGGGATACCCCGCGCGGTACCGAGAGACCTTGTCACGATTCTCGCCCCAGGGACATCTATTGGCAGACCTATTTTTTTTAGCCCCAGCATCTCGGGAGGAGCGCACCGTGCGTACAATTTTTCTTTCAGCACTCGGCATTACTTTAGCAATCCTGCTCACTGCCTGCGGATCCAGCAGCAGCAGCGGTGGCGGTGGCGGTGGCGGTGGCGGTGGCGATGATGATCCAACCACCTTCACCGTAACCTTCGACCTTGGTGAGCATGGCACGCGAACTGGCGGGGGTGCGCTGGAGCAAACCATCGAAGAAGGTGAAGATGCCACAGCACCGGAAGTCGAAGCCAACGAAGGCTGGACCTTTACCGGATGGGATGGCGAATTCACCAATGTTACCAGCGATCTGACCATCAATGCCGTCTATGAAGAAGACGGTGGTGGCGATGACCCAACCACCTACACCGTAACCTTTGACCTTGGTGCCCACGGCACACGCACAGGCGGAGGCGAGCTAGAGCAAACCATCGCAGAAGGTGAAGACGCCACGGCACCGGAAGTCGAAGCC
>REDP01000066.1 GCA_007693455.1 Planctomycetota bacterium
GGTGCTGCGCCACCTGCACTGCTGGCTGCCCCACTTCGGCTAGGTGCGCGCGGGTGAGGCCATGAACGGCCTGGGACTGGGGGTCCCAATCCGTCCAGGCGGGAACCGATTGGGGATTTATCAGGAGCTCATGGATACGGCCATCAGGATCACACCAAGCGATTTCGATGGGATACGATCATCTAACTAATTCATCACTTTACCGAGGGTCATTGTCCAATGGCGGTGCATTATCAGCCACCAAGACCTCGCGCAGTTGCGTGCGGGCAATGTGTTGGGCGCAATGTACGAAGGCATCTACTAGTGGACTGCTGAAATCATCTCGCTCACGGGCGGCTGCGAATAGGTGGCTGCGCATGCCCTGCTTACCCAAGGGCCGGACCACAATCCGACCAGCCTCTAAAGCAGCGCTCACGCACCACAGCGGCAGGGCGGCAACTCCGGCACCACTGGCTACCTTTTGTTCAATAATAGCAGTCAATTCGCTGGTTATGCGTCCCTTGGGTTGCAGACCGGCTGGTTCGAGAAATCGATGGTAGATGTCCAGACGACAGGTGCTTACCGGATAGGTAATGAGGGTTTCTCCGGTTAGATCGCGGGGTTGAATCCAAGCTCGCTGAGCAAGGGGATGTCGCGGGCCACAGACCAATACCATAGGGAAACTAAAAAGAGGTATGAAACGCAGGCGATGGCGTTTGGGGGCATCGGGGGTGATGACCAAATCCACGCTACCAGCTTGGAGATCTTGCAGTCGCTCAAAGCCTGAGCCCAAACGCAGATCTAAATCAATATCGACCTGTTCGCCGCGCAAACGATCCATGCTCGGCAGAAGCCATTCGAGACAGCTATAACACTCAGTGGCTAGGTAAAGGCGCTGCCCCTGTCGGTGACGCAGCGCCTGAAGATCGGCAGCGGCCTGATCGAGAGCGGGCAGGACCTGTTTAGCGCAAGTCAGCAGGCGCTCGCCCGCTGCCGTCAAAGCGATGGGGCGAACCCGACGATTGAGGAGGACAATACCCAAACGCTGTTCGTAGTCACTCACTAGGTGGCTTAACGCTGATTGGCTGAGGTGCAGATGCTGAGCGGCGGCGGTAACCGACTGGTAATGCGTAATGGCGGTGAGCACCCGCAGAAGGCGACAGTCAATCATGCGTTGATGATAGGGCATACCGCACACGTACCATGAGAATTTTGCATGATGTGATGCAGTCTCTGCGCTGGTGAGATCGGAATAGGACTATGATAAAACCCTTCTGACCACCAACACCACTGACTCTAAGGAGCATATTCATGGTCACCACGGCTATTCTTGGTTTCCCACGCATAGGCGCAAATCGCGAACTTAAACGCCTGCAAGAGCGCTATTGGTCCGGCCGCATTCCTGAAGCCACCTTTTCCCAAGGCATCGCCGAATTGCGGTTGAATCACCTCAAACAACTGCAATCCCTGGGCTTAGACATTATACCCAGCAACGATGCGCCTGAGTATGACGCCATGCTCGATACCACTCTTATGCTGGGGGCGATACCTGAGCGCTTTGGCTGGAGTGGTGGTCCGCTATCTCGGGCCATTGCCTGCCGCATGGCCCGTGGCCAAGCCCCTGGTGATCAGGGCAGCGATGGGGCTGCGGCCCTGGAAATGACCAAGTGGTTTGACACCAATTATCACTACCTGGTGCCCGAGCTCTCCCCGCGCTTAGCCCTGCAATGGGCCGATGACAGCGTCGTGCGGCGATATCGCGAGGCGCGTGATGCGGGCATTGCCACACGCCCGGTGCTGATTGGGCCGCTCACTTGGCTGCGCTTGGGCAAAAGCGACCTGCCCGACTGGGATCCTTTGGCTTTACTCCCGCGAATCGTGCCGATTTACCGTGAGGTCCTCGGTGCCCTATGGGCAGCTGGCGCCAAGGCTGTACAAATCGATGAACCCATCCTAGCCACTGACTTAGATGCAGACACCGCCGCGGCTTTTGCGAGGGTCTATGCCCAACTCCAGGGCGATGGTTTGCCAGCCATTACTTTGGCCACCTATTTTGCACCCCTCGCAGATAATCAAACCCTAGTGTGTGGGTTACCGGTGGCCGAGCTGCATGTGGATGCGCTGCGGGGGGGTGATGAACTGGAATTTGTGGCGCAAGCACTGCCCGCGTCTACGCGTTTGAGTGTGGGTATCATAGATGGGCGTAATATTTGGACTGCTGATCTCGCCCAATCGTTGTTCCGTCTACAAGCAATAGCCGATATTATTGGTAGCGAGCGCCTAACGGTGGCCAGCAGCTGCTCGTTAATGCATGTGCCAGTGGATGTGCGCGGAGAGACCGATCTTGATGATGAATTGCGTTCTTGGCTTTCGTTTGCCGTACAAAAAGTTGAAGAGATCGTGACCCTGGGCAGGGCCCTTAAGGGCGAGTCAGTGGCTGTAGCCCTGGCGCATAATGCCGCCATTATTACCGGCCGGCGTGATTCCCAACGGGTGCACCGCCCGGCGGTGCAGCAGCGCATGTCTGCAGCTAACAGCGAAGAAGAACAGCGTGGTGCAGCCTATGCCCAGCGTGCTCAAGCCCAGACCAAGGCCCTACCATTGCCCCTCTTGCCCACCACCACCATCGGTAGCTTCCCGCAAACGGCAGAGATTCGGGCAACTCGTGCCCGCTATAAGGCCGGTGAAATCAGCGAAGCGGATTACCGCGCAGCCATGGAAGATGAAATCCGAACGGTTATTCAGCGCCAAGAGGCCATTGGTTTAGATGTCCTTGTCCACGGCGAAGCCGAACGGAATGACATGGTGGAGTATTTTGGCGAACATCTTTCAGGTTTTGCCACCACGCGAAACGGATGGGTATTGAGTTACGGCAGCCGCTGTGTGAAGCCACCACTGATCTATGGTGATTTAGAACGGCAGCGCCCCATGACCGTGGATTGGGCTCGCTTTGCTCAAGCGTGTACTGATAAACCCGTTAAGGGCATGCTGACCGGCCCTGTGACGATGTTACAATGGAGTTTTGTCCGGAACGACCAAGCGCGCCAGGATACCTGTCGGCAGTTGGCCTATGCGATTCGCGATGAGGTAGCCGATTTAGAAGCTGCAGGCATTGCGATAATTCAAATTGACGAGCCAGCCTTCCGCGAAGGATTACCCATCCGCCAGCATCAACGCCAAGACTATTTGGATTGGGCCGTATCGTGCTTCCGGGTGGCTGCTGGATCAGCACAAGTGCACACCCAAATCCACACTCACATGTGTTATTCTGAATTTAATGACATTATTGCATCCATTGCCGACTTAGATGCGGACGTCATCTCCATTGAAACATCTCGTTCGCACATGGAATTACTCGATGCCTTCCGCGATTTCTCCTATCCCAACGGCATCGGCCCGGGGGTTTACGATATTCACTCCCCACGGGTTCCGCCCAAAGAGGAAATGCAAGAGTTGCTGCGTAAAGCCTGCTCGCTCATTCCCCCTGAGCGGGTTTGGGTTAACCCCGACTGCGGTTTGAAAACCCGTAAATGGGAAGAGGTGGAACCGGCCTTGCGCCATCTAGTGGGCTGCGCCCAAGATTGCCGATTAGCATTAGCACAAAGGAGCTAAAAAGGTCCTATGGTCCCCGATGTTCAAGCCATCGGGGACCATGGCCTGAGCACCTCTACTCCCAGAAACGCTGAGGGAAACGGGCATTGTTGATGATCGTCATGCCCAAGAAACCCCACATGGTGGGGGCCAGGTAATTTAAGAGGCCACCTCATGCATGGGCAAGAAGCACCGATAAGCCATAGGGTAATTCACCCCTATTTACGATGATTTCCCCATGTCCCCTTGGCACCCTTGGCACAATCTAGGGCCAGGGAATTGGTCGATACAGGAGATACTATTGTCGTAGGATGGGTGCATGATACATGTTGTGTCGCCGCACGACGCTGGAGAATCAAGACACGGAAACAAAGGACCGGCCATGGAATCTATTCTCTTGATCAATGCCCGCATCGTCAATGAAGGCTCTATTCGTGAAGCGGATGTGCGCATACACGGCGGCCGAATAGTTACCATTGCTTCCTGTCTCAGCGCTATGCCTAGTGAGCGGGTGATTGACTGCGCTGGGCGCCATGTGCTGCCGGGAATGATTGATGACCAAGTGCATTTTCGTGAGCCGGGTGCAACCCATAAGGGCTGCATCAAGACCGAGAGCGCCGCTGCAGTCTGCGGCGGAGTGACCAGCTATATGGAGATGCCAAACACCTCCCCGCCTACCCTGCACCCTGATGCCATTAGGGACAAGAAATGCATCGCCGCCAGAGATAGTCATGCCAACTACGCATTTTATATGGGGGCATCTAACGACAATCTGGAAGTCATTAAGCGTCTCGATCCGCGTTCGGTAGCCGGCGTGAAGGTATTTATGGGAGCTAGTACCGGAAATATGCTGGTGGATGACCCCGCAATCCTGCAGGGGATTTTTGCCCATGCGCCCTGTTTGGTGGCCACCCACTGCGAAAACACTCCCATGATTCGCCAAGCTGTAGCAACAGCTCAAGCCCAGTTCGGCGAATGCATCCCGCATGCTCTACATGCTAGCCTGCGTTCTCGTGAAGCCTGCTACGCCTCATCAAGTCTGGCAATCGCCCTGGCCAAAGAACACAGGACTCGTCTGCATGTGCTTCATCTTACCACGGCGGATGAACTTTCGCAATTCAACCCTGGCGACCATCGAGGCAAACGCATTACCGCAGAGGTATGCGTGCACCACCTGATCTTTACGGATCATGAATACGGTCGATTGGGGACCAAGCTCATGTGCAACCCCTCGGTCAAAACCCATGCCGACCGAACTGCACTGCGTCAAGCCCTGGTGGATGATCGCATTGACATTATTGCCACCGATCATGCCCCGCATACGGTTATAGAAAAAAGCAATCCCTACACCCGTGCCCCAGCAGGCTTGCCCCTCGTTGAATATGTCGTACCGGCATTGCTAGACCTCGTACATCAAGGGGCGCTATCCCTTGAGCGTTTAGTTGGCAAGACGAGTCATGCGGTGGCCGATTGCTACCAGGTTCAGGAGCGCGGCTATATCAGAGAAGGCTATTGGGCTGATCTAATAGTCGTCGATCTAGATGCTGATACTATCGTGGATGAGCGCCCGCTGCGATCACGGTGTGGCTGGACACCCTTTAACGGCCGTTGCTTTCATGGCCGCGTGGATTTGACTA
>REDP01000218.1 GCA_007693455.1 Planctomycetota bacterium
AGGGTCCGAAGAGGGACTTTCACCCTCCGAGATACGTGCCATGCCTGGCACACAAAAAAAGGGGGCGCATCCGTTGGATGCGCCCCCTTTGGGGTTGCTGTATGCTTGAGACGTTAGACGCCTTTGCCTACCATGTATTGGAGAAGGTCTACTACACGGTTGGAGTAGCCCCACTCGTTGTCGTACCAGCTCACCAGCTTGAAGAAGTTGCTGTTGAGTTCGATGGACGAACCGGCATCGTAGATGCTGCTGGTTTTGTCGTGAATGAAGTCGGAGCTGACAACCTCGTCTTCGGTGTAGCCGAGAATGCCCTTGAGCTTGCCTTCACTCGCAGCCTTGAGGGCGGCGTTGATTTCGGCAAGGCTGGTGGCCTTTTCGGTTTTGAAGGTGAGGTCCACCGCCGAAACAGTGGGGGTCGGCACGCGGAAGGCCATGCCAGTGAGCTTGCCTTGCACCTGAGGCAGAACCAGGCCTACGGCCTTGGCAGCACCAGTGGTGGAGGGAATGATGTTGATGGCAGCAGAGCGGCCACCTTTCCAGTCCTTGGCACTGGGGCCGTCCACGGTCTTCTGAGTGGCGGTGTAACTGTGCACCGTAGTCATCAGGCCTTCGGTTAAACCAAAGCCCGCATCCAGTACCGCTTTGACCAAGGGCGCTAAGCAGTTGGTGGTGCAGGAGGCGTTGGAGACAATCTTGTGTGCAGCGGGATCGTACTCGGTCTCGTTAACACCCATGACGATGGTTTTGACATCGCCCTTGGCAGGTGCGGAGATGATCACCCGCTTGGCACCAGCGGCGATATGCTTGGCAGAACCTTCGTCAGAAGCGAAGAGACCGGTGCTCTCAATCACCACATCAACGCCGAGATCACCCCAAGGGGCCTGGGCGGGATCACGCACACTGGTGACTTTAATGTCTTTGCCATTGACCACCAGGACATCATCGCCCTTGTTGCTGACTTCACCGTTAAAACGGCCTTGGATGGAGTCGTACTTCACCAAGTAGGCGAGATTGTCGGCGGTGACAAGATCATTGACGGCGACAACTTCGATGTCTGAGCCAAACAGGCCCTGATCGACGATGGCACGGAAAACGAGACGACCGATGCGGCCAAAACCGTTGATGGCGATGCGAACTGCCATAGATGCTCCTTTACGAGAGTCGACTGGCACAGGTTTCGGCCAGCCGACGGGTTGATAGGGATGATCACCGCCACGGCTGTGCCGCAGCGAGGCGCACACGCTAAGCCACTTAGGCGATGGCTCAAGACATGAATCTGACACACCCTCCACAAATTGTGGACAATTCTCTCTGGACAGGGTGGGGATTAGCGCTGGTCGGCAGGTCGCTCACGGCCATAACGCTGCAGAAAACGTTCGATTGGCTGCCGCGCCAAGGGTGCAACACGCCCTTCAAGTGCCACCGCCAGCGGCCGCAATGGGGTGGGACTGAGATAGGGAGAGTCAAACAGAGCATGGGCAATGGCGTGCTGGACGGTTTCATCTGCGTCCATGGGGAGTTCGCCATCCACTTGCAAGGCCAAACGTTCACGAATCACTTCGAGCAAACTTGTTGCCCCATGCAGATCAGCCACACGCAGGGCTGACAACACAACCTCTACATCGCGTGTTGTGCGGAGAAAGTTGCGAAAAGCCGCTTGCTCAAATCGCGCTGGCTGGGCCAGATAACGCAACAATACATCGCGCCGCACTCCTGCCTGACCTTCCCCTAACCCACTCATCCATTCGTTGACTATGGCAGCATCCACAGCCGTCGCTCGACGCAAAAGATGGCCTGCTGCGGGATGGCTACTCCCTTGCAGATCACGTAAAATTTCACTCGTAAACCCTTCTTCACGAAGGTCTGGGAGGGCTGCTTGGGCCAAGAGAGAGAGGGCTGCTTCACTTCCCTCCTCGCGCCATTGACTCATAAGGTGGGGAACATCAACGATTCCCCAAGCTGGTCCCATACTCTCTTGGGGTCGGTGTTGCCATTGAAACTCCAGGGCAGGCCCTGAAGTTGCATCGGCAAGTGGCTGCATGCGGACATACAAGCTCTCCTGATTCGCGCGAATAGCCAACACCGCGGGGCGATCTAGGGACACCGCCACTTCACGCGGTAAAAATATGGGGGCTGTCCCGTCCATGGCGGCAGAGAGGTAGCGCACCCCACCAGCACCCGCCTGTACCGAGCGACTTTCATCCACTAGCAAGGGATCCGAGAGGAAGCCCGCACCCGCACCAGCGCCAATAATAAACGGTACCACCTCCCGACGATAGGCGCTATCAAGCATTAAACTCAAGGCATCAGGATGGTGTCGCTGCCGTGCTGCATGGCGGTCTAGACGCCAACGACCATGCGTATCCAGCGGAACGATCCAATCCACTTCATAGGCCGAAAGTATGCGGGCAGTATGGATAGGATCGTCAATAACTGGTAAGGCCAGAGGCCCCATATCAATGCCTCCGCGCCAATCTCCTGGCGGTCCCACGGCAGCAAGCATTGCCGCTTCGTCTGCGCCTGCGCGGCGCATGGGCACAAGCAATGGCACTTGGTGCTCCCAGCCGCCGTAGCCTAACTGCCGCTGCCACGTGCCAGGAAGGAGGATGGCGCCATGCAGTGGGCCACCAAGTGCTTCTTGAATCTTTTCGACATCCTCGGCTTGGGGCCACGTGCCACCACTCATAACCATAAATCGGGCGGTACTCGCACGATGCGGGAAACGAGGCATGTTTACCCTGAGACTGCGGCCTGGGCGCAGCCAAACCTCTATATTATGGTAGAGAGCATGCTGCGGCTCAAGGATCAGGGTGAGCACCTGCCCCGGATCGGCAAGAGGACGCTGGATGGACTGCACGCGACGCTGCGCCGGCAGCGCCCGTAGTTGATCATCACGATCGGATTCACGGGCCTGTAGGTGTACATGGGATAAGGATGATGCGGACACCGTAGCGGGAAACTCCATTACCACCCGTACGCGCCCATCGGCGTGGGCAATGCACCACGGCCCTGCCACAGGATCGGGAGCCGATGCCGCATGCGCCGCGCCTCCAGCCATAAGCAGCAGGAGAACTACTCCATACAGGCCCATACCACCCCAACGACGCATATGAGCAAGAGTTTTAAGACACGCCATCAACACCAACCCGCATTGCTACCATGGTATAGTCATCGGACTGCTCATGCTCCCCCCATGCCGATACAGTACCAATAACCCCATCAACCACATCCTGCAACTGCGGTGCTTCCAGGTGGCTGGCTATGCATCCTAGCACCCGTAGATCACCAAACTCTTCCTGATGGGCATCCATCACCTCGCTTAGGCCATCAGTATATTGCACCACCACATCACCAGGGTGCAGCTGAACCTGCTGAGACTGGAAGGTGTTGCGAATCTGAGCCGATGATGCCATGCCAATGGCCGCGCCTTTACTCATGATCCTGCGCAGCACCAGTTCACCCTCTGGGTTTGCGATCACAGCCGGGGTATGCCCGGCCGAGAGACATTCCAAGCGCCGCTCATCAATCCATAGAATAGCAAACCACATGGTAACAAATTGATCGGAAAGCAAGTCTGGCTTAACGTCATCATTGAGAAGGCAGGCAATTTCTACCAGATCGGAGCAGGTTCGAGTAATGGTGCGCAAGGACTTGAGTACCGTAGCCATGGCCAAAGCCGCCTGAACACCATGCCCACTGACGTCTCCCACAACCATTAAAAGGCGCTCATCATCAAGCTTGCGGATATCGTAAAAATCACCACTGACCGAATCCATTGGGTGATAGCCAACGGCAAACTCATAGCCTTGTAAGGTGGGAACATGGCCCAGTAAGTGACTTTGGACCTGCTGTGCGCGGCGCGTTTCGGGACCAGGCTTACGCACTTGGGGCGACTTGACATCAAGCGAGTCCTGCGCTGCGCCATCAGCCTCAGGCGCTGCGGCCGATTCAGCATCGGAGTCAGGGCTTGATTCCCCTGCTTCGCCGTCAGTGGTCACCTGAGCAGCCGCCGCAACCGTCTGTTCTACAGCCTCATCGGGGGTTACGGGGGGCTTTCCTGCGGCCGCTGGTCGCGGTGCGCGCCCATGGCTTTCTTCTATGATCTCACGCAGGCGTTGGAAATGCAGCATCTCTGCTGGGCCATCGGATACGGTACTCGCCAAAACCTTGGCCATCTCGTGAAGGGTCATACTGGTAATACGCCCCTCTACGCGGCGGACATCTTCATGCCATGTGCCCGTAAAGGGATTGAGCCATTGCCCATCACTGCGAAAAAAACGCAGCCGCTGTTCGCCGCGAATATGTTCATTGAGATAATGGACCCAGCGCCAGAACTGTAGCTCCTGGATACTTTTTATGGGGTACTTTTGCCAGTGTGGGTAGCTATCAAAATAGTGACGCAGGGCCGCGGCTCGATCCACCTTGGCCGCAGCCGCGCGTTTACCAGTAAACGGATCGATCCAAAACTTGCCGTCTGCGGTGTGGACATCAAAGCAAGGATCTGTGACAATGTGCTCTAAGAGCTCATTCCAAGTAAGTCCTTTTCGATCACGACGAATGATCGCCGAGCGTCGCCGCGCAAGACTAGATGAGCGCCGAGTAGTGGGCATGCAGAGGAACCCTTCTGGAAGTATACCTGCCTGCATGATAGTATACACCACATATCAGCAACCATTGACTGGACATGCGGTTGCCAACCAGAGTCACATTGACTCCAGGCTTGTACTCAGCCCCATTACCGAGGTCGCAATCAGGTTGACTGCCCTGCCGTTGGCGAAGCCTACTTTATGAGTAGGTGTACCCAAAACTAGCCTTCGCTGGTTGGGCCTGGCAAGGAAAGGATAAAGTCGTGATCGGCATTGGAGTCAATATTGGGGAAGAGATAGGTGCCTGCTGCTGGCAAGCCAACGTCATCGGGCAGCCGCAACCAAGCCTCGTTATGCACTTTTTCCAGTGTAACATTGCGCAGTGAGCGCAATTGCGTCGCATCGCTTGGTCGGGCTGGGGTCCAAATCTCGACAAACACCTCATCATCATTTTCGCTCGTATTGCGCGCGAGCCCCAGCTGCGCCTTGGTAACGGAAAAAACAGCCCGTATATTTATACCACTGCCCACTGGACTTGAATTGCGCAAGGACACTTGCCCGTTATCGACACGTACCCGGCGATCATTATACGTAATAATCGCACTTGCCGATTCCGCATCATGAATATGTACCGTTACAGCCATATCAGGAAAAACGGTTTCATCATCACTCTTATCGGCCACACGTTGACCTAACCTGCGCGAAGCATTAATCGGCCGATGAGCCATAACCATGTTGTCCTGTGCGCCAAAAATAGTGAACACACCTTTGCCAGAGGCATCGACCTGCGCGGTCTGGTAGGGCCGAGCCATATAAAAAGCTGGCCACTCACGCCGCGCATCATCGCGCATGATAATCAAAGCGGTGTCGCGATCCATTCCATGACTGACCTCATAGATGCCGGATAAATCATGGGATGCGCCAACGCTTGGAGTGGGAGCCGCATGCAGGGAACTCTTCCCGGAATCGGGAATCTGTAGCTCATCTTGCAAGGTCTCCATCTGTAATATGACGTACATCCCATCAATATCGCCACCACTAAATCCTGTCTGTGCATTATTTACGGGGGTAAACTGTTCATTATAATGCGCCGCACTGGTAAACAGCACCATGGTGGAATCACCTACACGAGCACTGCGAGCAGAGATATTCCCCTTACGATTGCCAGAATAACGATGAAGATCAAGTTTGCCTGATCCTGGAAGGACAGAACTAAATCGTATTTCACTCATGGCTTCATTGAGAATCGCCACAAAATCCCCTCCAATATAATCGGTTTCGTGGTCGAGAGAGTTCACCTTTGTTGAATTGGTCTCTATTAAGCCAAAAGCAGACGACCCCGCCAACAGCACAGAATTGTCAACACCCGCCTCTAAGGTACTAATGCCGACTGAACTGGGATTACCACTACTACGCAGATAGGCGATAAAATTGGTTTTTGCTAACGGCTCACCAGTACGTGGGTCAAAGCGCACAATGTGAGCAAACGACCCCACGCCAGCCCCCCAGGTACTAAAACCCAAGCCAGTTGGTCGCCCCGTGCGATGCTCTGCCGCAGATCGCACTCCTTCTTTGAGGTCATAGGGGGAATATTCAAACACCGTATTCCCCCCATCAGACCATCCATAGATAAGCGCATAACCATTATGATCCCAAGCCGCAGCACGTAGCTCGGAATCAGAGACTAAACGACTCCAATTAGTCCCCACCATACGAGCGGGCCAATGATAGTATGAGGCTGCAATCTGATCTTCAGGATCACGTAAATACACGAATGGCCGCCGCCATGGTTCGTATCCCGTATTGGAATGATTCATGGCGCCAGCAATATAATAGAGGCTCTCGTGATCTCGAACCCCGACCCAATTATTGTACGGAGATCCTGATGTGGATTGATCAACTACGCCATTTTTAGTGACGCGATGATTATGTAAGCCCATGATGCTTATGCGCCCATCCGCTAACTCCTGAAGGCGTGGAGCTCCTTGCCCAGCATTGTCATTCACCGATAACATCCATACAAAATTCGTCAAATCGTCACTCAATCGTCCCATAAACATCCGCGAATTGGTATTTCCAAACGGCACCGTAACTTCATTGACTTCTGTAGCCTGATTCAAATTGGGGCCAGCTATGCCTGCCACAAAAATCGCCCCCTGATCATCGGTTACGATATCCGTTATTGATCCCGCACCCCAGGGAAGCCGTGCCACAACATCAATCGATCCATAATCTTCACTAAGGCGAACAATAAACGGTGATCCACTCGTGGTGGTCCAGTCGGCGGGCATGGTGTCGTCGCCAGGGGCAGTTGCATCCTCACCGATGAGTATGATAGGCACATCTTCCCCCATCGAAAACTCCGAACCAAAGGCGTTGCCAATGAGGAGGGCTGTACCATTAGGGAGAAATGCGCCGCCAGCCAAATAATCATTCCCCCCCGTACCCAAATACCCTGCGGCCACTGGTTCTGCGGGATTGGGCGGATTCCAGTAACGCTGTGTGTATTCAAAAAAACGGTTCGAAGCCAGGGCGGTAGGAAGGAGAAGGCTGAGGGCCAGTAGACTCACGGTCATCGATCGCATGCAAGTGCTCCTGAGATGGTATAGCGTAATGAGACAAACGAGACAGTTCATCCCATGTTCACTAAGACCTATACCTCAGTCCATATGCGTATGATACATCAATGAAAGCCCTGCCGACCAAACCACTTAGGCAACACGCTTCTCCACTGGCTGGGGGTGCGCCAAAGAATACAAGGCTGGAATCAAAATGAGGGTAATCATAGTGGAGGTGAACAGGCCACCGATAACCGCGCGGGCCAAAGGTGCCTGGGCCTCAGCCCCCTCACCCCAACCCAAGGCCAGCGGCAGTAACCCCAGTATTGTGGTGGCAGTAGTCATAAGAATGGGACGCAAACGACGTCGACCGGCTTCCGCTGCCGCTTCAAGACTACTGAGACCTCGCTCACGCAGGCGACCGGCCTGATCTACCAATAAAATAGCGTTATTGACCACTATCCCCCCAAGCATTATGCAGCCGATATAACTTTGTACGTTGAGCGTCGTGCCAGTCAAAAACAGCATCAGGATGACACCTATCCCTGCCAGAGGCACTGAAAACATCACCACCAAAGGATCGCGCAGGGACTCATACTGGCTCGCCAAGACCATATACACCAGCACCAGAGCAAGCAGCATGGCGATCAAGAGTTCGCGAAAGGCCTGCTGTTGTTCTTCATAATTCCCCGCGAGCACAAAACTATACCCAGCCGGGAGCGGGATATCGGACAAAGCATGGTGTATATCGGCAGCCAATGCGCCTAAATCACGGCCGGATGTATTGATCGCCACGGATACCATGCGTTGCTGATCTTTGCGTTCGATAAGCATGGGGCCGGTGCCCTGCTCAACCGTAGCCACCGAGCGCACGGGAATAGCGCGTCCATCGGGATTCATGACGGTGAGATCAAGGAGATCATCAAGGGCAAGTACATCACCATCTGCTAGGCGCACAAGAATGCGCACAGCATCACCGCCATCGCGGAAATCCCCAGCGCGACTTCCGCTAATGGCGGTTTCCAGAGTGCGGGCTATATCTTGCACGCTTACACCTGCATCCGCAGCACGGTCCCGATCAATACGCAATAACTCCTGGGGAACGCCTACTTCTCGTGTAGTCACGGCATCAGTGACCCCAGACACTGCCGACACTGCTTGGATGACCTGTTCACTGAGGTCATCAAGGGCGGCCATGTCTGGACCAAATATTTCTACTGCCAAACTTTCATCGCCGGTGCCAACAATACGATTGAGAATGCGCAACCCCTGCGGAGCACGCACGCGCACTGTGGTACCTGGCGTCTGCCCCTCAAGAGCGCGGCGCAGGTCGGCGGCGATTGCACTATTGGAGCGACTGCGCTGAGCTGCTGGACCAAGGGATATTTGAAATGATGCCTCAGCCGAAGACGAAGGTCGCCATCCTGAAGGACCAACAGATACCGATATATGCTGTAACTCAGGAACTTCTTGCCGGATAATATCCTCAATACGCCGCGCCTGTTCATCCATTATTGCCAAGCGAGTTCCCACTTCCATTTCAGCATTCACTCGCACTTCACCTTCGTCTGACGGCGGCATAAGTTCGGTGCCAATGCCACGCAGGAGCGGCAAGGTAGCCGTTGCGGTAATCAGGACCCCCACAATGACGAGAAGACGATGGCGCAGGACCATACGCAAGAGATCACGATAGGTGCGGTCAAGAGCGTCGAATGCGCGTCCTGCGGCACTGCTCAGGCGACGAATCCACGCAGGGCCACGCGGCTGATCATCTGGAGGAAGAATGGTCTTGGCCAGCATCGGCACCACCGTCAACGAGACCACCAGGGAGCAGACCAGGGCAAAGGCGATGACTGCAGCCAGCTGCTGAAATAAAATACTTGATGCACCCTGGGCGAAAACCAAGGGTAAAAAAATGACTAAGGTGGTAATCGTACTGGCAATAATCGCTGTTGCGACTTCACTGGCCCCCTGCACTGCTGAATCAGTATGACTTTCGTTTTCCTCACGGCGGCGGCGGAAAATATTCTCCAGGACAACAATGGAGCTGTCCACCATCATCCCCACCCCCAAGGCAAGGCCTCCCAAGGTCATCAAGTTTAAAGTAAACCCTGCAAAATGGATTAGGCCAAAAGTGGCGACAACCGAGATGGGAATCGCCATCCCAACAATAAGCGTCGACCGCAGATTTCGCAGGAAGAAGAGGAGTACCAAAACCGCCAAGGCTCCACCAAACAACACCGAGCGGGTCACATTGGCAATGGAGCGTTCAATAAATGCCGCCTGATTGAATAGGGTGACCACTTCAGCTTGAGCCACATCGCGATTAATGTGCTCGACCTCGGCGATAACGCGCTGGGCCACTTCAGCAGTGTTGACACCCGATTGCTTACGCACCGCCAAACGCACACCGCGTTCCCCATTAATGCGGATAATGCGGGTTATTTTGCGATGCGTGTCTTTTACCTGGGCTAGATCCGAGAGCAGCACTGGGCCCTGCGATGAGTGGGCCACAACAGTATTGGCGAGCTCATCAATGCCTTGAAATTCACCTGGGGTTCGAATGGTTACCTCAAGGCGGTCACGATCCACTGAGCCCACTGGAACATTGAGATTCGCTGAACGGATGCGGGTGAGGATGGTATCCAAGCTAAGGTTCAAGGCGGAGAGCCGTTCGCGATCCAACTGCACCTGAATTTCACGATGGAATCCGCCCCAGGTATCGACTTGCGCCACTCCAGGCAATCGCGCCAAACGATTACTGATGCGCGCCTCTATTAATTCGGTTAATTCAATCGGGTCGAGCTGTGAAGCGACACCCAAGAGTACAATGGGGAAATTCGCCGGATCAAATTTACGTAATTGCGGCAGGTCTGCATCTTCAGGAAGGTTGCGCCGCACTCGATCAAGACGATCTCGCACATCATTACTGGCGACATCTATATCAGTTCCCCACAGGAACGACAAACGCACGCTACTAATGCCTTCGGATGAGGTGGAAAAGATTTCCTCTACTCCCGGCACGGCCGAAAGAGCGTTTTCTACGGGCTCGCTGATCAGCTGTTCGATTTCTTCCGGCGATGCGTTCTCATAGTTGGTTACCACCGACAAGGCTGGCATGGTAACATCGGGCAAAAGGTCGATCGGCAAACGCGTCAGTGCCACCGCGCCCACCAGGACCACAATCAGCGTGGCCATACTGGTGGCAACGGGCCGAGCCACACTCCAGCGTGAAAAAATCACCGCAACTCCGTTTGTTCTTGAGCGCGACCTGCGTCAGGTATGCGCACCGCAGTACCCTCACTCAGGAGCTGATGGCCAAGGGTAATGACGCGTGCGCCGGCAGTGACATGACCACTTTGAGCGTCCTCATCCAGGATTATTTCTTGCCACACACCATCGCGTATCCCCAAACGCACAGGAATCTGCCGCACCTGCAATGGGTCCTGTTCTTCATCAATGACAAAAATAACCTGGCTACCAGAACGGCGTGTTGGCGCCTCAACTGGCACCACTAAAGCATCCTGTTCCTGGCGCAGGGTAACGCTCAGGCGGGTATACATACCAATACGCAAAAGACCCTCAGCGTTCTCCACCAGAGCTTCCATCTGTGCCTGGCGAGAGCCGCGGTCAAACTCGGTTGCCAGTCGATGAATCACGGCGGGAAATGCTTGATCAGGCATGGCCGCTACCCGTAGCGAGACCTCTTGACCGGGCTGCAAGCGGGAAAATTCGCGCTCGGTAACCCCGAATATGGCGCGCATGGGGTCCACTTCGGCCACAACAATCATCCCATCACGGGCTGACACGGCATCACCGGCTTCCACCAAGCGCCGTGTGACCAGACGCGGGCCAGACCCTTCCTCCTCTGGCCATGAGGCCCGTACTTGGGTGTAGGATCGGCGAATGCGAGCCTGTTGGCGCAGGGATTCAAGCCGCTCAACGGTAGCCTCGGCAACCGCCACGGCTGCCTGGGCGGCGACAAAGTCTGCTTCGAGTCGGTCCAGGGCGGTTGCCGAGGTAAGCCCATCTTGGCGCAGAGCGCGTTCCCGTTGATACTGCCGTTCGACTACCACCAAAGCGCTGCGGCGCTCTTCGAGCGTTGCTTGAGCTACCTGTAGATCTGCCTGGGCCTGGGCTTCCTCCTGCTCATATTCTTCATCATCCAGCACCGCAATAAGCTCGCCACGCTGCACCGTATCGCCCTCGTCCACGAGCAGCCGCACCACACGACCATGAACATGCGGAGCTACCGTAAATTGTCGGCGGGGCTCAAGGGTGCCAGAGAAGGTTCGGCGCTCGGCGATATCACGGCGCTGGATTTCACCCACAGCTACCGCTGCCAGACTGGGACCTCCACGCCCCCGTTGAGCAGAAGCATCTTCACTCAGCAACAGCCACCAGGACACGCCAAGTGCCACCAGCATCACTACCACAACAGCACCCCCAAGGGCAATAGCTGGACGCACGAAAAATCCTTCTCTGTATTGTGGCAGAGCCATCCACAGACATCCGGACGAGACTGCCCGGCCACTACCATTTTCACAAGCACCTGAACATAGGATGGACCGGAAAGACCGCCGAGTTGTCACAGCCAGGCAGATAGGAGTTTTTTACGGCATTTCCGAGCGCTCTGTTGGCTTGCCTTGCGACTGTGAGAGCTTTTTTTTACAATGTGGCCAGTTCTGCGTCCACACGCATCAACACTTCCTCAATCTGCTCACAGACCGCGCGTTTGAGCGGCATACCCAATGTTTGCAGCGCGACTCCCTGGGCATGATTGCGCGCGCCAATAATCACCGCGGTGCAGCCCTCACGCGAAAGCAGGGCACCCACTGCCAATTGCGCAAGACTCAGATCATGGGCTTCGGCTATGGCCCGTAAACGCGCAACGCCCTGCAGTAAAACAGGAAAACGCGGAGCGACAAAGTCTGGTCGCTCGCGGCGATGATCTCCTGGCGGAAAGTGGTGATCCGCGTTCCAAGTGCCAAAGAGCATGCCGCGGTGCATGGGCGAATAGGCAAGGTAGGCAAGGTCATTGGCGGCACAGTAGGGCAAAACGTCTGCCTCATCACTGCGGCGAAACAAGGAATATCCATTTTGCACGGTTGCCAAAGGCAGGCCCGTGTCCTGCCAAGCACGGATGTCATCCACACCTACATTGCTGATGCCAATGGCGCGGACCTTCCCTGCAGCAACCAGGCTGTGCAGGGCTTGTGCGGTTTCCTCCAATGGCTCGGGGGCTGGCCAGTGCTGCTGATAGAGATCAATGGTTTCCACGCCCAAGTGCTGCAAGGATGCTTCACAGTCAGCGAGTACATCCTCGCGCCCTGCGCGACTCAGGCGACTACCATCAGCTTGTACCACATGGCCAAACTTGGTGGCAATAAGTGGGCGCTCACTGCCGGGGATCTGCCGCAGGAAAGCGCCCAATACACGCTCAGCATGGCCATCCCCGTACAACGGGGCGGTATCAATCCAATTGATCCCTGCCGCCAATGCCGCCGCCATGGCGTCACGAGAGTCAACATCGTCTTGGGCTCCCCACATGTACCCACCAATGGCAAAACAGCCGAGTCCCACCACGGAAAGGGGCTGATCAAGAACAGGAATCAAACGTCGGATCATAGGTCAAGCATACCACTACAATCACCGTGGCCAATACACGACACCTAGCAGGGCCAAGGGCGACTCAAAGCTCACCTTGGGTAAGGAATTTCCGCTTCGCGGTGCATGCTTTTAACGCAAAAAGTGCCCTATTCAGGTCGTTTTTGCAGGCCGATCAGGAGATCGGCGATCCCGGGGGCGAGCTTTGAGTCGGACTGTGGCAGGGCCAAGGCGACGCAAAGCTTGCCCCGCTAACGGGCATGCCTTCCCCTTGGCAAGTGTGACGTAGCCCTGCGGGCAGGGCCACGCCACACCTGGATCCAAGAACACTGACCTGTGGATCAGTCAGCAAGCACTCAGCAATGTTCGGCAAATGCCGCCTCAACAGCCTGAGCGATATCTTCTGGATGGCGGCCTTCAATTTGATGGCGGTGCATCATCCACACCACATCGCCGTCTTTGAATAAGGCCATGGAGGGACTGGATGGAGGAAAGCCAACCAGATGGCTGCGCACTCGATTGGTGGCCTCTGCATCGACGCCAGCGAACGCTGTGGCAATGCGGGCTGGTTTCTTTTGGGCATTGCGCAGGGCGAGCCCTAAGCCAGGGCGGGCCCCACCAGCAGCACAACCACATACAGAGTTGATCATGACGAAGGTCGTGCCTGGAGCGCCAACAGCCGCATCCACGGCAGCAGCATCGCGTAACTCTTCGACACCGATGGAAGTAAGCTCGGCACGCATGGGATCAGTAAGCTCGGCGGGGTACATGGTAACTCCTCTTTGAGATGGAATGCTGTGAACGATCAGTAACCACTATTCGGGCTTGGTATAAACCAGACCTCTGGACTGGCAACGAGTAAGACGAGCAGCGGAAGCCCCACCAGGACACCTGGATGGGGGTAACTGCGATGGGATACCAATCTGAATAACGGAAGTGGGCGAGCCCAGTCACGCTTGTACAGGCCTACGGATCACGCCTGAACACTGTTTGCACGCAGTTTTACCCCTATGTAATCTACACTCCATCTCGCTTGAGCACCACCGCAAAGCTGATACCACCTGCAGCCATGTGGTCATCACCTATCACCTGGGCAGTTATTTTTATGGGCCTCATTTTTGCCTTCGCCGTGGGCACCCAAAGCCGCGGTGGGAGCGCTTTGCCCGAAACCGCTCCGTTCGAATTGGTGGAGGCAACTGGCAGCGGCGAGACCGTAAACGAAGATGACTTACAAGGAAAAGTGAGCCTACTCTATTTTGGCTTTATGTACTGCCCTGATGTATGCCCCACCTCCCTGCGCAGCATCGCCGATGCCTTAACGCTCCTCGAGGGGGATGCCGAACACGTACAGGCATGGTTTATTACGGTTGATCCCGAACGCGATACACCAGAGGCCTTACGTGAGTTTATGCCCATGGTGGATGATCGCATCCGTGCATTTACCGGCGATACAGCCCAGCTCAGCAGCGCCAAAGAAGCCTTCGCCATTGTTGCCGAACGCACCTATCCCGCACAAAATCCTGAACATTATCTCTATAACCACACGTCCTCCACCATGCTTGTCGACCAAAATGGGCGCCTTATTCGCCGCATCCCCTATGGCACGCAAGCCCAAGCTATAGCCGATGCAGTGCGCTCGCTGCTCCCCTAACTGGCTATTTAATTGTAAGAGAGAAGGAATACCCCATGACTTCCCATCGCCTCCTCGCTACGCTCGTCATGCTCCTATCGACAATACCCTTATGTCTTGCCTCCGAATCGCTCAGCCTTGATCAGGCTTGGGCCAGGGCCACTCGGCCTAGCGGCAGCGTAGGCGCGGCCTACCTCACCATTACCAATAGCACAGACCAGGATCGAGCGGTAGTGACAGGCAGCGCCAGCGCTGCCGGACGCATTGAACTGCATACCCACATCATGGAAGATGATGTCATGCGTATGGTGGAAATCCCTGAGATCCCTCTGCCAGCTGGTGAACAGGTGGTACTTAAGCCTGGGGACCTTCATATCATGCTCTACGAGCTAGAAAGCGCCCTGCGCGTGGGTGAGACCTTCGACCTCCACCTTGAACTTGATGATGGTTCGGTACTGGAGGCGACTGTAGTGATTGGCAGCGCCACCGCACGCGACTTCGCTGAGGCCAAAGAGCACGCTCATGACAGTGAACAGCAGGGAGAAACTGCCGAGGACGATGCTGCTGATTGTTGCGGAACTGGCTCATGATCCTAAAAACCGCAATAGCACCCCATCTTCTGCGTTGCCTCCTCCTTATTTACACCAGTAAACTGCGTCGTCGGCGCCTTGAATCTGGGGCACTCTTGCGATTTTTACCGTTCACCCTAAGGGTGAAGGCAGCATTTAATGGAAACCGTTGCAGATCCCGCAGTTGTATCGGCTTCGCCGATGCAACTGCGGGATTTAGGATGATCCCCAGCCCCTTATCCCCACTATCGCTGATCTTCGTGCTGGCGGCTGGAGCCACACTGCTTGCCCTCTCTGGCTGCGGAGGCAGTAGTGATGACTCCAGCCATGGTGACCCACAGCCCACGCGGTCAGTGCGCAACCTTTCCCCAGAACAGCTCTTTATGCACTGCCGGGCCTGCCATGGGGCAACTGGCCAGGGTATCACCAATATCAACCCCCCCCTTGATGGCAGTCCCTATCTCGAAGGGGACGATGCCAATCTGGCTCGGATCATTCTGCACGGCTACCGTTCAGGCGAATGGGCTGGAGTGATGACTGGCTTTGCCGGACAGTACAGTGATGACGAAGTGGCCAATTTGGTCAATTGGATGCGCGCGCGCTGGGCTCCGCAGGTTGCAGATATGACTCCAGAGACCGTAGCGCAGGTGCGCCGTGCCGAACAACAGCGACGTCGTCCCTGGAGTCCCGAAGAACTCGCAGCCCTCCGGGCAGAAGAACCCCCCTCTACCGCCAGCGATGACGAAGATGAAGAGCCTCAGGAAGAACCCAGCGAAGCCACTGACAACGCTGAAAAAGAACCTGGCAGCGAGTCCTAAACAGCAATTCATGGGGCATGCGTTAGCCCCTGCGTGAAAGCTCCCAGCAAGCGATGCTGCCTGCTATGGCCGCATTAAGGCTCTCTACCTGAGATGCCATGGGGAGAGTTAGTCGCGTATTGGCAGCTTGCAGCCAGACATCTGGCAGGCCATGCGCTTCACTGCCCACAACGAGCCAGTATTCTGACCGTGGCACATCCTCTGGGGCCAATCCGTCACGCGCCACCAGACAACACAAGCGCAGATCAGGGGCGATGTCTTGGGGCAACGTGTCTTCGGCACAGCGATGCACCTGCAAGCCTGCCATAGCACCCGCCGAGGACGCCACCACCTTGGGGCTCCACGGATCAGCCCCGCCGACGATCACCACCTGACCCCAGGCAAAGGCCGCCGCAGAGCGCAATAAGGTGCCCACATTGCCTGGGTCAGACACACCCACCAGCAACAGTCCGCGCTTATGGGGAATAACTGGTTGCGCCTGGGGTATGGAGAATTCAGCTAAATATCCAGAGGGTGACTGCACGCTACTAATCCTGCGGCACACCGCATCAGAAACCCGATAGAGCATTTCTTCAGGCCACAGCGCGGGCAACTCGCAGTCCATACGGCACAGCAAAGCGCGTGGATGCCAGCCATGCTGCAAGAAGCCATCAATACACCGCCGCCCCTCAACCATAAACGTCCCACTCGCACGTCGAGCGCTACTACGCGAAAGATGCTGCCAGTATTTGACCTGAGGATTCGCTGGAGAAGCAATAGGAGCGGGCATCACCTTACTGTCTAGGGAAAAGACCCAGGACAAGGCTGATCCTCAGCCCGAACCCAAGGCGGCTCAAAGCTCACCTTGGGGAAGGAATTCCCGCTTCGCGGGGCATGCTCTTTAGGGTGAACTTTGAGTCTTCCTGCCCTCAGGCCCTACTGTGCCTCCAAGCGCAGCCACCCCATCCTTTGTCATACCTTACGAAACAGCGCAGGCCATGCATTGACCTCCTTCATCTGGCATCCACAATCCCCCTCGCGCCGACAACGAATAGGGCACCAAAGTGTAAGCGCACTTGGCCAGTGATGGCTGCAACTATTCATGGCGCCAAGTGGGAGTTGGTTTGTCGCTAGCCCCCCACGACTACCACGGCCAAAGGAGTTTGCATGACCGAGATGCGCATGTCTGAGATCATTGTTAAGAAAGCCTTTACGGAGCTTGAACCCAACGCTGATAAGCGGACGGTCATCATGGCCTTGGCAAAAAGCTTGGTGAGCGCGAGGAAACTCGCCGCATCTGATGTTGAGGAAGTTGTGGAGGGAGCCATGGCCCGCGAAGCCATCGGTTCAACAGGCATTGGCCACGGCATTGCCATTCCCCACTGTCGCACCCCACTGGTGAAAAAGATTGTTTGCGCCTATGGTCGTGCCCCTCAAGGGGTCGACTTTGACAGCCTTGATGGGGAAAATGTCCACTCGGTCTTCCTACTGCTCACTCCGCCAGAGTTCAAAGAGCAGCATCTCCAGTTGATGAAGAATTTTGCCAGCCAGATTCGCAAAGAGAATTTCTGTGAATTTCTACACCAGAATAGCACCACCGAAGGGGTCATTGAACTGCTGCAGGAGTTTGAAAACCGTTGAATCCCGCCCAGTCGGTCCTCGTTGATATATCCGACTATCTTTCACCAGCACGAGTGCTGATGCTTGAGGATGGATTGGATAAGCCCGCCGTATTACAGCGCTTGGCCGAATGCATCTCCCGAGATGCCAGCGTCACTCAGCCCAAGGCTTTTATTCGCGCCATCTTCGAGCGCGAAGAAGTGAGCTCCACAGGAGTGGGTGGTGGAATTGCCGTACCCCACGCCAAGCTTTCCTTCAATCTTGATTTTGTCATCAGCGTAGGTGTCTCCCAGGCTGGCATTGCGTATGCCGCCAAAGATGGCGCACCAGTGCATATCGTGGTAATGATTGCTGCCCCTGAATCCGAGCGTACAACCTACCTGCGAGTCCTTGCGACCATTGCCGCACAACTCAAGCGCCCGGAAGTACTCTCTGCGATTCGTCATGCCAACGATGCAGATGCGGTCATTGCCGCTTTATGCAGCCAGTCCGGTAATGGGTAAGGCGCCTTCTCCTGGACCGCACACTACCACCCATCTTATGACGACTGCCGGTACGGCCAGTTGCCTTCAGTTGACAGTCCTCTATTGTCCCCACCCTTTCAAGCCCTCTGCGCGATGATCAAGGTCCCAGCGCGGAATCCTTTGCACCGTTATTCCCCACAAGGTTCAGCATTGCCATGAACATTACCGTCTCCGATATCGGCACCCTCCGCAAACAACTTACCATTACCATCCCTGCCGATACCTTGGCCGAGCGGCGCAATAAGCTGCTCGAACGCTACGCTGGCAGTGTTCAATTGAAGGGCTTTCGTCCTGGTAAAAAACCACCACGCGCTCTTCTGGAAAAACGCCTGGGCCCGGCCGTTGACGACGAAGCCTCACAAAATCTCATCGAAGAAGGCTTCCGACAAGGCATACAAGAAAATAACCTCAAGCCTATCGGCGGCATCACCACCGATAGCAGTGATCGCAACAACGGCATCACCCATGTGGTCTCCTTTGAAGTGCGTCCAGACATTACCCTACCCGCACCCGGCGATATCCCCGTCACCATCGAAGACATCCAGGCCAGCGATGAGGATGTGGAATCCGAGCTAGCGGATTTCGCCAAACGCGCTGGCGACTACCAGGACATCACTGGCGAAGAGCCCCTTGCTGAAGGAGATATCGCAACCCTGTCTGGCAGCGTGAGTGTTGATGGCAGCACCGTGCGCGATCTCCACGATCTCCAGCACATGCTGGGAAGCTACCCACTCCTCGGGCTGGAACCTGCTGAGGTCTTGAAAACCCTTGGCGAGAAAAAGGTCGGCGATGAAGCCTCCTTCACCACCACCCTCCCTGAATCGTTTACTCCAGAAGAGCACGTTGGTAAGGAAGCCTCGGTTGCGGTAACCATTCAAAGCGCCCGTCGCCTTACGCCGGCTCCCATTGACGAAGACCTGGCGAAGCGCCTCGGCCTGGAATCCATTGACGAACTACGCACGCGCCTGCGCGATATGATCCAACACCGCAAGCAGGAAGAACTGCACAACAAGCAGAGCGATGAGGTCATGGACTACCTAATTGCCAACTGCCAATTTGACTGCCCTGAACTCCTACGTGAAAGCATTATCAAGCAGCAGCGTGAACAAAAAGGCGACGACGCCACCGACGAAGACATCAACGCTGAAGTAGACAAAGATCTCCGCAAGCATTTGCTTATTGAGCAAATTGCCGATGATCTCCAGGTTGAAGTTACCCGTCAAGACGTTGATCAGCAGATTGCCATGGCTGCTTACCAAAGCGGGCGCAAGCCTGAAGAAGTCGCCAAGCAGCTCCAGGAGAGCGGCCGCATTCAACAGGTGGCGGCAGAAATCCGCAGCAGCAAGGCGCTGGGCGTTTTTGTCGAAAGCGTTGTACAGGCCCACAGCGATACTGGCAGTGATAGCGCCGATGAGGCATCAGCCGATGCGGAAACAGCCGACGCAGGTGACAAAGAGTAGGGCTCTCGACACCCTGGCGCGGCCTACACTGCGCAAAAAACGTCACACAACACCGTTATACGCATGGGGTAGGGCTGTTTACCAAGCTATGCACAAAGGAGTTCATCCATGAGTTTCAGCTTGAGTAAAGATGGGCGAATCTGCGCCAAGGCGGTTGCCGCCCATACTGCCGACACGTCTGTGTTGGACATTCTGGCCGCCGCAGATGACAGCGACGCGGCCGCAGCCGCGATCATTTGCGGACGTGACCGCTATACTGCCGCCAAAGACCACCTGATCGCCAAGCTTGACCACGATGGCCTGCCTGGGCGCTGCGCCGCCTGGGCCCTTGGCCAGATGGGGGCCAGTGAGGAATTACTTGCCGCAGCCGCAGACGGAGGGCTAGACCGTCGCGAGAATGCATACTTTGGCCTTGCCTGCTTGGTTGCAGCACAGCAGCACCCCAGCGATCTTGGGGCAACAATTGCCCATCGTATTGATGATGAACTCGCGCGCGCGCAATCAGGGCGCAGCGGCTTGAGCGAACATGCCAGCCGCATCTTGGTTATGCTCGCCGATCCGCACAGTGAAGCTATGATTCAGCGGATTATCGAAGGCGACCCCCTCACCGACCGCTACGAATTGCAGCGCCAGCGTAAAGCCTTGGCTGATCACGGTCGCGACCAGGAAAGCCTCGCCACCCTTGCCGAATGGCATACGGCCTTTGCCGAAGACACCGCCACAGCAGACGATGACATGGGGGTGCAAGGCGAAGGCGGCAGCGGAAACGACATCTCCCCTGAAACCGCACTTGCTCCAGAGCCGCCCATCCAAGACAGCAATGCTGCTGAAGATAGCCTTGAGCAAATGGGCGAAGATGAGCGGCCTCAGGCCCCACCTATTGACGTGCAAGCCTATATTGAAAGTAAGGGTGAAGGAGCAGCGGAGGATCCCATGCTGGGCCTACTCCCGCAGGTCCTACCCATGTTTGAGCAACTTGCACAACAAGCCGTTGGCGCGCAGCTCGAAACCCTCAGTGGTCAAGAGTTTGCCGCCTTGATTCTGCAAGTTCTGCCACAGGCCCTGCCGCAGCAATACCTCCAAGCCCTTTTCAGCCCCAACGCCATCAACACGCTCGCTGGACTCTTTAAATGGTATGAGCAACAAGGTGGCAACCCTGGCTTGGCGCAGGGTATCGCCATCGTTCGCCAACAACTGCAAGAGCAAGTGCGCTCAAGCGGCGTACTCGGCGGACCAGATTTCAGCGATCCTGACGACCAGGACGATACCGCCACTCCCCCACTCGCATAACCCATCATTACCCACAACAAGAGAGCGCTTGCCATTGGCAAAAGGGCCTTAACGTTTCGCCCCTGCTCGTAACTGGAGGATTTCTCATGGCCATTGGTCTTCGTCGTAAAGTTCGTCTTGATTCTCGCCGTGAACGGCAAGCCATTACTCGGCGCAAAAATAGCAACGACAAGCGTCCTGAACGCGCTCGCCGCGATCAGCGCCTTGCCGCAAAACTCAAGGGTCAACTGGATCAAAGTATCGAGCTGAGTGCCGATGTCTCCAGCTGGGCTGCTGGAAAGCTGGGATGCCCCGCCGCCAAGGCGAGCCCCGATGCCCTGCGCGCCCTCTGCGCCTAATCTTATCTGTATCTCATGACGCTATAAGGGTGTGCTTTGCCAATGCAGAGCACACCCTTAGTAATGTATGCTAAGTATATCCGACTGCCGTGACACCCACTATTGAGCAACGCTTTCTCGCAACCATCCCCATTGCTTTGACCGAGGATGACCGTGAGTGCCTGCAGACCATGCTGCGGTATTTGGGTCGCTCCAACCTTTGGCCCTCACGCTGGTACGGTACATGCCCAGCCACACTGCATATCGTCATGGCCAACGAGGCGGAACGCTTTAGATTCAGTCTGTCTCTTTTGCATCAGCTCTATCAACAACTTCGCAGAGGCCAGGCCATAGACTGGGCAACGCTACCCAGAGAACGCTAGAACTCTTTTTCGCTCAAGAGGGCGTGGCTTCGGTCAATATCCAAGCCAGCAAAAGATACTGCCCGCTGCGCAAGACATACTCTTGATCAGGATTATGCGCAAAAAGCGCCCCCTTTTGGGTGCGCTTTTACTGGCCGATCAGAGATCAGTGCTTCGATAAGACGCCGTGGATTATCCCGAAACTTAAACGGCTACCTGTTCCAATTCGGCAACCTCGCCCTCACTCAATACGCGATCAATATCAAGCAGCATAATAACCTTGTCGGCAATTTTTCCAATGCCGAGTAAGTAATTGGTTTGTACCCCTTGGCCAAAACGCGGCGGCGGTTCAATGGCCTCAGCGGGAATATCCATTACCTCACTGACCTGGTCAACCACTATGCCCATAGTCACCTGATCATCACCGCGGCTTACCTGCACCACCACGATACAGGTACGATCGGTGTCATCGGTTGCATCCATGCCAAAACGCAAGCGTAGGTCAATAATCGGAATTACCTTACCACGTAAATTAATCACCCCTCGAATGTAGGTGCTTACCCGCGGCACCCGGGTGACTTTCATCATGCCGATAATCTCTTGCACCTTTAATATGCCAAGGCCAAATTCTTCAGTGCCAGAAACAAAGGTGAGATACTTTCCTGCTAAATCCTGGAAACGACTATGGGATGTTTCTTTTTCGGAAGTGGTATCAGCGGATGATGACATACTGAGACTCCTTAAATTAACCGTGCAAGCAACACAGGGATTAAGGAAATCCTAGTACCCAGTGACACTAAGGCAAGCATGCACTACTGCAACAGTACACCGCAACAACCCCAGGGCGGCGCAAAGCTTGTCAGGAAAAGGAATCCCGTTTCGCGGAGCATGCTTTTCGTGCAGAAAGCGCCCTATTCAGGGTGTTTATGCAGGCCGATCAGGAGATCAATGGCATTCAGCATTTGCGATACGCAGGCGCGTGGCCTGATCGAGCCCCAACGGGGCTCCGTAGCCCAGCCCAGGGTTGCGCCACAGGCGCTACCCTGGGAACGAATGGAGAGGCGGGTCAACCCCAACGGGGTTGCGAAGACGTAAATATTGTGATGCCATCCTACTGAATTCCGGGGCTGCGCCGCCGTTTATGGGCATATTATCTTCACAGCAAGAATCTC
>REDP01000108.1 GCA_007693455.1 Planctomycetota bacterium
CGCCCTATTCAGGTCGTTTTTGCAGGCCGATCAGGAGATCGGCGATCCCGGGGGTGAGCTTTGAGTCGCCCTGATCGGAGCCTCTCCCCCGCACTTGCTGTGGACGCGAGTGGCGGCATAATCAAGACTATATCATTCAGGGTAAGCAATACAGATCATCAGCATAATGAGATGAAAGCTTCCATCGTAGGTGCATCACAAGGAGTAAGCATGATTCTTTTGGCCAGCAAAAGCCCGCAACGTACCCAATTACTCAAGCAAGCTGGTTTACGTCATATAACCATTACCACTATTGACGACGATATGGAAAACAGTTCCCAGCCAGCGCAAATCCTTGCCGTAGAGCGGGCGCGGGCGAAAGCGCGCGGAGCAGACTGGCAAGCACAGGAGCATTACTTTGCCCAATCGCACGCAGCAGTAGTAGCTGCCGATACCATTGTACATCTTGCCGGACGGGTTTTTGGTTCACCACAGAATGCTGATGAAGCTGAGCGTATGCTGGCCGATCTCAGCGGCACCCGCCATAGCATCCTAACAGCCCATTGCTGTTGGTTACCTGCGATAAACGGGGAACCCGAAAAGGAAGCAGTCGCAGTGAGCGTTGCCCAAGTGACCATGCTCCCCATGAGTATGGAGGACATTCAAGCCTATGTAGCCAGTGGTGAAAGTATCGGGCGAGCTGGTGGATATGCAGTACAACTACAGGGTGATCGATTTGTTGCCGACATACAAGGAGATCGAGACACGGTAATCGGACTCCATGTAGCCAGTGTGCAACGCATATATCGGGAAGTCACTGGCCATACCCCAGAGGAGTCCGCGTCATGACCATTGCTATAGTCTCAGATATTCATTCCAATTGGGAAGCGCTCACGGTAGTGCTTGAACACTGTGATCGCCTTGGAGTGAAAGAAATACGCTGCCTTGGCGATGTTATTGGTTATGGCCCTGATCCGGTGGCTGTTACCGATATGGCGATGAACCGATTTAGCGTAAGCCTCCTCGGTAATCATGAGGAAGCCTTAGTAACCGGAAAACACCGCTTCAATCCATATGCGGCCCAGGCAATTGATTGGACGCGTGCCCAGCTCCACTCGGGTAGTGGAATAACCAGAATATTTTCAAATAAAGGTACGAATCAAGACCGCATGCCATGGTACCGAGAACGCAAGCCGTTTGAATTGATTGATCGCCATCTCATGGTGCACGGCTCCATTTATGATCCCGTACACGATTATGTGGATGAACCAGAAAATCCGGTAGAAGCCGAACAGATGATTGAAACGCTGGAACAGGATTTCTCAGGTTTTGATATATGTTTTGCTGGCCATAATCATACCCCATTCATGGCGACCAAAGTTGGCACCTTCTTTCCTCATGATGCGCACAATAGTTTCGTCATCCCCAAAGGCCATAAAGCATACGTGTGTGTAGGATCGGTGGGTCAACCACGGGACAACGATCCTCGAGCATCATTTGCTACTATAGATGGAGAACGCATCACCTTCCATCGTTTGCGTTATGATGTCCCCACTACCCAAAAGAAAATTATTGATGTAGGGTTACATGAATTTCTAGCAGAACGCTTGGGTGAAGGCATATAAATCTCGCTCCTTGAGCGAGATTATGCTGGTGAGTTACCTAAGGATTGAAGTAGTTTCGGAGAATATTTTGTAAGTCGGCTTTTATGATGGGTTTTGGTAGGTGATCGTCCATTCCCGCATCGAGACAGCGCTTTCGATCAGACTCGCTGGCGTGGGCAGTAATACCAATAATAATAAGAGGAGTGCCGACCGACTCTTGTAGCTCATGCTGACGAATGTGCTGGGTTGCTTGGTAGCCATCACATTCAGGCATCTGCACGTCCATAAATATACCATCATAGCGAACCATTTTCACAAGATCAACAGCCTCGTTCCCATTTTGGGCGATATCCACGTAATACCCCAAGCGTTGCAGCATCGCTTTTAAAACCTGTTGATTGACCAGGTTGTCATCGACAACAAGAAATCGGAGAGATTTTTTTGTGGTGGAGGAGTCTTCGACTGGCGAGGAAGGTAGTTCGGCTGCATCAGTATGCATATGAGAAACAGCAATTACACGACGCAGTTCGTCACGGATGATTGGTTTACGTAAGACAGTGCAGATCCCAAGCGAACGAAGTTGCTCACTGCGCCAGCGATCGCTGAGTGGTGCTAAGAGAACCAGAGGATTTTGTGGAAAGCGAAGACGTAGAATAGTGATGGTATCTTCCCATTGCGGTAAAGATTGATCAACAATTACCATATCTTCAGGATTGAGTGCGTAAGGATGTTTACAGGCAGTATAAGCGGAAAGGTCCATCTCTTGACAGCAGATCTCAAAATGACGGGATAAATCCGAATGCGCAGTAAGCAATATTACCCTTCCATCATACTGCAATAAAGGTTTTTCGCGTATCAGTTCTTCACCGCCTCGTTGCAATATAATACGACAACGAAAACAACTCCCTTCTCCCACAGTGCTTTCAAGGTCAATGCCTCCCCCCATCATTTCACAAATACGTTTGGCAATGGCTAAGCCCAGACCGGTACCTCCGAAATGGCGGGTGATACTTCCATCAGCCTGCATGAAGGAATCGAAAATATGTGTTTTATGTGAATCCTCGATCCCTATTCCCGTGTCGCACACTTCAATAATTATTTGGCTATCGCTATCTCCTGGAAATATTCGCACAACAATGGACCCAGATTCGGTGAATTTGGTGGCATTATTGACCAAGTTAATGAGGACCTGTCGCAATCGGGCTGCATCTCCAGTCCAAGTATCATGTAGTGCATGTTCGACAAGGCAGACAAGTTCCAAACCTTTGCTTTGAGCCGCGATGGCCATTGTTTGGGAAAAGTCCTCGATCTCTTGGCGGAGAGAGAACTCGTATGCCTCAAGGCGCAGGTGGCCCATTTCTATTTTGGAAAAATCAAGTATTTCATTGACGATCTGTAAGAGGTTTTCGCTGCTCGTGCGTACTATTTCGGCATAACTGCGTTGTTCATCATCAAGATCTCCATCGAGAAGAAGGCCGGTCATGCCGAGAATGCCATTCATCGGCGTGCGAATTTCGTGGCTCATATTCGCAAGAAAGTCGCTTTTAGCTTGGTTGGCTTGTTCGGCCGCCAGGCGTGCATTAAGCATAGCCTGCTCAGAATTTTTTTGTTCAGTGATATCAAGACATACGCCGTAAATGCGTTGCTGTTCAGCCTCTCTATTATCCGAAAACGTTTTACCGAGTAAGCGAATAAACCGCACATGGTGCAGCCCGATGTATATACGACATACTACATCAAAAGTGCATTCTCCAGTACTGGCAATGGTATGCTGGAATTGGTTCTCAACTTGCTGACGATCTTCTTCACAAATAGCTTTAAGAAAACGATCTTGATCGATAATACCATTATTTGGATGCATGGCAAAAATAACATACATTTGTGCATCCCAATTAAGAGTGCGGTTGGCAATATCCCAGGTCCATATGCCGATACCGGCGGCTTGTGCCGACAATTCAAGACGACGCTTATACACAAGTAAATCGTTTTGTTGTTGATGACGATCTTCATTGTCAATACAGTAGCCGATGTATCCAGAGAAGGTTCCATCGTCTGTGTAGTGGGGCTTTCCACTTACCAAATACCAAGAATATCCTTTATTAGAATATTTTTTCATTCGCCATTCACAGTGAAAAGATTGCCGATCACGGATGGCGCTTGTAATATATTGATGGCTTGAGAGGAGGTCTTTGTCGCAAACAAGGGCAGCAAACATTTCAAAGAGGGTAGAAGTTGGACTGGATAGTTGTGCTTGGAGTTCCTGGTTAATAAATGAGATAGTACAGTCCTGGTCACACATCCAGATCAAGGCCGGGACATTATTGCTTACTGTATGGAGAAGGGAGCGATTTTCATTGAGTTCCTGTGATCGTTGGGCAACCAGTTCATCAAGATGGTCGTGCTCATACTGCAGCGCATTTTGCGCCTCTTTTTGTGCGGTGATGTTGGTAAAAATCAGTACATGGGTATAGCGCCCATCGATCCATTCACAAGATTGCAGTGCAACTGCGTACCAGCTACTGTCACGCTCATGGTAGTATTCATGAATTTGTTTGTCGGGGTCATTTCTTAGGATAGAAATCAAGGCGTCAATATGTGTGGTGTTGCTATCATTTTCGAACAATTCATTCGCTTGTTGATTCAGGAAAACCAGTTCATGAGTGGCGTCATCGCTGACAATAATAGGACTGGGGACACCATTGAGAAGGGCTTGAAGACGTTCATGACTGGCCTGGAGGCTGAGTTCAGCCTCTTTTCGCTTGGTTATATCAATATGGGCAATGACCGCACCACTTGGAGTATCATGGTCGGTGATCGGGGTAACCCGCATGATAAACCAACGTTTTTCATGTGGACTATTGCAGGGATACTCCATTTCAAAGTGGTCGCTTTTTCCAGATAGTACCTGCCGGACACCGGCCATGGCCTGCTGTGCGTCTTCGTATTCATCACTGTCAGAGGCGCAGGCACAGGCGGCAAAATAATTGCTATGCATGCCAATAGTGCGGGAATCCATCGCCCCATTATCCATGGCGAATCGCCGCCAGCCCTCGTTCATAGAAATGATGGTTCCGTCAGGGTCGATAACGGCGATGTTGGCTTGTAAGCTATCAATAACTGTTTCGCGTAAGAAATCGGCTTGATGACGTTCCTTTTCGGCAGCCCGTACTTGCATAAGTGAGACAAAGGTGATGGCAACGCCATTAATCGTGCCGTGTTCATCGCGGTAGGGATGAATTCGCTGCAGCAACTCTGTGCCTTCATCGGTGGAGACTTCCGCCTCTTCGGTAGTACCGCTATGGAGAACCCGTTCAGCGGCAGCGAGGGTGTCAGAGCCCACGGTAATAAGCGATCGGATTTCAGCCAAAGGTCGTCCGATATCTTCATGGCGCAGGAAAAAAGAGCGTTGTACAGCCGGAGTAAAGCGTCGGATGCACAAGTTGTGATCAAGAAAGACAATGCCAATATCAGTGCAGGCCATAAGGTTCTGCATGTCGATGGTAAGTTCGCTTAAGGCCTGATTCTTTTCTTGGTACTCGGCATTAACACTATGCAGTTCTTCGTTGACCGATTGCAACTCTTCGTTGCTAGACTGTAACTCTTCATTGGCGGCGAGGAGTTCTTCGTTGGTAGCCTGTAATTCTTCATTACTAGTTTCAAGTTCTTGCACTGTCGCTTGAAGATTATGGCGGGCTTCACGAAGTTGCATCTCTAGGGATTGAATATGACTTTGTTGGGCATGCTCGGATTGAAAATGACCTTCACTCGGTGGAGTGTATGCAGGCGAATGAATGCTAGGTGTTACCCGAACGAAGAAATGGCTTATTTGTTGGTTTACATCGGATTCAGGGATTGGTTCGACATGAATATCAAGGCAATGTTGTGGGTCGTCAGGGAGCGGATGGCTAATTTGAGAATATCCACTGATGGTATTACTTCGCCGAGCACGATCGACCGCGGTAGAAATGGCCACTCGAAGATTGCCTTGCACTAATTGATGCAAGTGGGTGTGCATATGGCCGTCGATGGTCAAATACTTTCCTGCCCCTGCGAAAACATGTTGCAGGTGCCCAGCATGGTCGATGAGAAAGCCAGCCGGCATGCAACGTTTGATCACTTGATCCATAACCGTGGTGCTGGCTGGATGTGCCGCACTTGGCGCTGTTGCTGGGGCGGGAAGAGTGAAGGACTTGAGCGGATGATAGAGTGAGCGAAGGGAGCCTGCGGGGAGGTCATGATCTTTGCGAAAGATTTTATGGGGGCCATCGTATGCAGTAAAAGCATGGTGAGAGTCATGCAGGCTTTCGCTGCTACCAAGAAAAAGAATACCGCCTCTATGCAGAGAGGCGGCGAATTGCAGAAGGATACGGTTTTGTGCTTTATTACGCAGGTAAATTAAAACATTGCGGCAGCTAATCAGATTGAGCCGCAGAAATGGGGGATCGCGAAGGAGGTCATGAGGAGCAAAAGTGATGCACTTGCGCAGCGCAGGACGAACACTGTAGCCATCGTGTTGGCGGACAAAGTAGTGTTTGCGACGGGTCTCGCTTACCTTATTCAAGCGATCGCCGTGATAGTGCCCTTGGCTTGCCATGCGCAAGGATCCCGCATGCATATCGGTGGCGAAAATTTTTATTTGGCGTTGGATGGCCAATTCTTTTAAAAGCTCATCGATGAGTATTGCCAATGAGTAGGCTTCCTCGCCAGTGGCACATGCCGCGACCCAGACCCGGAACTCTTGATCGCGCGGGTGGTGTAATAGGGCGTTGCGAAGATAATCGTTGGCGAGTGTGGCGAAGGCATCGGGATCACGAAAGAACTCGGTTACCTCAACCAAAAGATCTCGGTAGAGTCGCTCGACTTCTTCGCTCTCTGTGTTGCAGATCTCTACGTATTCATCAAGGGTCGAGCAGTGACGGTCTTGGACGCGCCGTTCAATGCGGCGTTCCATGGTGGCATCCTTATAATGTTGAAAGTCGATGCCAAACGTGTTGAGGAGAAGGGCAAACAAGCGCTCCCGCGGCGAGGGGGTAGGAGAGGTCTCTGTATCTTCGACGCTTCGACCAAGAAGGATATCGGCAAGCTGCTCTGGGCTTCCTATGTGCGCCGTGGGTACGGCGGAGATGGCCGCTTGCGGCATGCTATCGAAGGCAGCACTACTGCGATTTTGTACTAAGACGGTGCCTCCAGCCTGGGCAATAGCTGCCACTCCTTCACTGCCATCACTCCCGCTCCCCGAGAGAATAATGCCCATACACTGTGATGGGTATTCATCGGCAATGCTTTTCATAAAGGTATTAATGGGCACGTGTTGATGATTGGGTGAACGTGGCTCCAGGACAAAGCGACCATTCGCTACCAGAACATCTCGATCGGGAGGAATAAGGTGAATACACCCAGGCTGGGGGGTCATGCCGTCTTCAATAACCTGATTGGGAAGATCGGTAAGCCGCGAGAGAAGTTCCCCCATAATGCTTTTGTGATGGGGGGAGAGGTGCTGAATAATAACGATTATCCAGGAAGATCGTTGTTCCTGAGTGAGGGTAAAGGCTTTAAAAAAAGACTTCAGTGCATCAAGTCCACCTGCAGATGCGCCAATGGCGAGCATTGTGGGAAGGGAGGTGTTAACATCGTTCATACTCGTGGGCCGGCCTGTGGATGCAGTTCATGAGCCAAGTATATGTTCACTTATTGTGCGCTCATTACGCCATGGATTTTATAATCGCCAATCCTACCCTGCGCAAGTGTGTGGCAAGGCAGGAGTATGTGCATGCAACAACCATTCACTGGTGCCGCATACGGCCCTGGTGGGACAGCTCACTTGCCTAGGCAAGCATGCCCTTAGTGGAAGGGGTATCGCTACCAGTAATCCGGATGGCCTGGCGCAGTGCTCGGGCAAAGGCTTTGAATGCGGCTTCAACAATGTGATGGCTGTTGCGCCCACATTGTTGGTGGAGGTGAATGCAGCAGCGTGCGTTGTCGCTAAGGGCGCCGAAAAATTCGGGTATGAGCTCGCAGTCCCAAGTCCCCAACATGGCGGCGGGGGGGTGAAGATCGTACACGAGATAGGGCCGGCCAGAAAGGTCTACTGTGGCGGTTACGAGAGCTTCATCGAGGGGCACGGCCATGTGCCCGAAGCGTTCAACCCCCATGCGTTCTCCCAGTGCCTGGCGAAGGGCCTGGCCCAGGACGATGCCCACATCTTCGGTGGTGTGGTGACCATCCACGTGGAGGTCTCCATCGGCGTGTACGCTGAGGGTTGTGCCACTGTGTTTGGCGAGGGCTTCAAGCATGTGGTCAAAAAAACCAATTCCTGTGCGGATGGCACTATCGCCAGCCGTATCAAGGTCCCAACGGGCTTGGATGCGGGTTTCTTTGGTGGAGCGAGAGATGGATGCGCTGCGTGTCATGGCCGTGAGTATGTGCCAGCGCTTGAGGCACGCAACGGTCAGGGATCCCAGCTGGGCTTGTTATGGCTGCAGAGCTTGCCAGTATAGAGAAATCTCTGCTCTTCCCATGCAGGTATGACAAGGGCTGTGTGCATGAGCCAAGGTCCCCATATATCACATCGACGACGTTCGCTTGACCGCATGCTGCGGCGGGTTGTGGGAGAAGAAAGTCGGCCCTCAGCCGGCCGCTTGGCATTACATGTGCCGCCCTCAGCCCTGGTTGCCTGGCGGCCAACCCTCACTGTGGTTGCGGGGTGTGCAGTTGTCGGCATCGTGCTATGGCTCCACCTTCGCTATGGCTTGCTCCTGTCAAAGACTGGACTGGCAGCCGGTCTCCTCTTACTGGTGAGCCTTCTTCCCCTGTGTTGGTTGGAGTATCGCCTGCGCTGTTTAGTGGGCCTGTTGCCGCTTGCTGCCCTGGTGGTTGTAGATCAACCGTGGTCAGTAGTGATGATTGTTATTGTATCCTTCCTTGCTGCTTGGTTGGCCCGTCGCCGCAGTATCCGTACCGAACCAGCAATGATGCGCCAGCGTCATCTCGCCCATCATCTTCAGCGTTATCCCCTCCTCCATAAGACCTGTCTGCAGTTGGCGACGGCTCGCGATGCTGATCAAGTGGCTGCAATTATAGCCGATCAGGTGGTGGCTTTAGCCGATGGTGGGCTTGCTGCGGCGGTGCATCTACCGCTGCGTCAGCAGCGCCCCCTGCAGTGCCGAGCTCGGGCGGGTATACTTCCTCAACCTGACGCGAATAGCCAACAGTCCATTGCCTTTGTCAGCGAGCAGGGTCGTCCCTTGCAGCGTCGTACAACGGGGCGGCTGATACGGTACGTGCCCATGATTGATCAGCGCAGCAGTGGTACTAGTGGCGACTTGGTTGCCGTGTTGGAAATTCACCAACTGAGTGCAGGCCTCCTGGGGAATCGTGATGACTTGGTAGAGGCTCTCGCCCGAATGGGAGGCATTGCCCTTGGAACCGCAGACCTTGTCGCGCAAACACGATCCTTGGCGCTTCGCGATTCACTTACCGGACTCTTTGGTCAGCACGAGATGCGCCAGCGTGGGGAAGAATTGGTGGCCCAGGCCCGCCGCCAGGGACAACGCTGTGCGGTTATTATGTGTGACCTTGACCACCTTAAGATGATTAATGATCGCTACGGCCATTCTACCGGCGATCAGGCTTTGCTGGCGGTGGCCCATCAGCTGCGGCAGATGGACTGGCCGCAGGCACGTGCAGGGCGCTGGGGTGGTGAAGAATTTGTTGTGCTGTTACCCCAATGTAGCTGTAGCCAGGCGGAGCAGGTGGCAGAGGCTTTGCGTGAGACTATCGCCACTATGGTGTGCGATGAGCACCATCCGCAATTACGTATTACGGCAAGTGTGGGGGTGGCAGAAGCACGCCCCAGTGAAGGCTTTATCGACGTAGTGGCGCGCGCAGATGCAGCCTGTTATCAAGCCAAATCAGCAGGTCGTAATTGTCTGCGAGTAGCATCATGAATACCGGTGCCTTTACCATTGCGAGTCAGTGGATTCGACGTCTTCTACGCCAAATTTCTGTCGTTACACTTGTCATCGGCATTGCCATTACGTTGTTCACTGGGTCTCCGCTGCCATTGTTCTCGGTGGTGGCCTTGGCGGCGATATTGCTGGCGATGCAACCCACCGCACAAGACCATGTGGCGCGCAAGCTGCGCAAACGGCCCAGTCAGGAGGAAATCGACCACCTTGCAGGCGAGGCAGAAGTGCAGCGCTCTGTTTTCGACATAGCCAGTGATTTGGTGGGCTGCGTCAGTGTCGAGGAGTGTCCCGTTCATTTTGCCCAAGCAGTGCGCACCTATTGGCAGAGCCAACGCTGTGAATGCTGGCTGTGGGAGCGCGGCCACTGGCAGTTATTGGGGGCCGTGGGCGATCCCAGTGCCGCTGCAGGTCAATCCTGGCAATTGACCGCACCTGTGCAGTTGCCTCCGCAGTCAGGGGGAACCCTCATCTTGGATCTTTCCCCGGGAGTGAGCGGCCAAGCGGCACTGGTGCTCTATGGCGCACAGCCGCAGCCCACCTTGCGCGGTCAGCGCGATTGCATGCCACTGGCTGATCTCCTCCGCTCGCAGTTGGCCCTTACTTTGCGCCGCGTGTTATTGCATCGAGATTTGCAAATGCTTGCGCGCAAAGATCCTCTCACCGGCGCTGATCGTCGCTGGTACGGAGAGCAGCGCCTGCAAGAGGCCCTGCGAGATGGGTCTGTGGTAGTGGCAATGCTGGATATTGATCACTTTAAGCGCGTCAATGACACTTATGGACATCTCGTTGGCGATCAGGTGCTACAACGGGTGGGGACATGCCTGCGCCAACATTTACGGCAAGGAGATATCTGCTACCGCTTCGGTGGCGAAGAGTTTGTTTTGGTCCTGCCGGGTTTGCCGCCAGAGGCTGGCGCATCAGTGGTGCAACGCCTCCTGCAAGCCTGTGCCGAGGACTCAGGGCCTGGACCATCGGTGACGGTGAGTGCCGGGCTTACGGTTTCTCATGACCAAGATAATGTGGCAACGGTTATAGAACGAGCCGATGCCGCCTGCTATCAAGCCAAGCGCAGTGGCCGAAATTGCCTCCGCCGGTCTGACGGTTAAGCCTCGACCGCCTGTTTATCGCCTGCGTAGAGACTACCGTTGAGGTGGCATTGACTCAGATGCTTGAGCACATCTGCATCAAGGTAGGGAAAGGTACTTAGGCGTTCGATCAGTTGCACGGCATCAGCCTCGGGATCTTTACGCAGGGCGTCTTCAAAGGATGAAGCCACCATCAGTACCCGTGATTCAAGATCATCATCACCAGCCACGCTGCTGGCTCCACGACGAAGATCGTGGGCGCGATGAATGAGGGGGGTAAAGAGACTGAAATCTTCAATCTCATCAAGATGGTAGAGCTGCTGATCGGGATCCACATCACTGCGCTTGCCAAGAATACCGATATGGTGCAAGAGGCCGGCAAAGCGGAGACGATCAAGACTATCGGGAGAGAGCTGCAACGATTGCCCCAAAGCCAAGGCGGTGCGCGCACAACGCTCGCCCGAGCCCATGCACCCCGCAGCGGTTTCCTGAATTTTTACCATCGCCACTATGGCCCGCCAGAGAATGCGCCGTTGGGCGCGATGCTGCTCGAGCGACTGGAAGGCAAGGCCCAGCTGCACCGCAGCCGCACTCACCATTTCCAAATCGCGTTGGCTGAAAGCTTCTTCGCGCGGGGCGCGAGCCAAATAGAGCACGCCACGGGTTTGCCCAGCAATGGCCAGGGGCACGCACACCACCGAACCAATTCCTTTGAGCACAGCGGAATCGCGTCGATTAAAGCGGTTATCTTCCTGCGCATTGGCGGTAAGGACAGCTCGATTTTCGGAAAGGACGCGGCGAATGAGCGAGCGGGTAATCACGGGATTGGCGCGAGTGTTATCAGTGGCCACGGTTTGTGGTTGCAGCTTCCCGCTGCGTCGATCACGGACAAAAATAATTGCGCATTGGGCGGGCATGGTGGACACCAAATATTCACAGACACGATTGGAAAGCCCTGGGTCGACACTGCCCGCTACCATTTTACCAATGTGGTAGAGCATCTGCAGGGTACGCGCATCATCGGAAGCGCGTTCGATGCCCTCGCCTTGATCTTCCAGATCACTGAGATCATCAACCCGAAACTCCAAGGTATTCGAGAGTAAGCTATTATCATCTGACCACTTAACCCGATCATCGCGATCGGCATCACCTACGGCAACGCCGGTTTCGAATACCAGTTCCACGGTGCCAATGCGGATGACATCACCCTCGCGCAGTAATTCTTCGTCTTCGAGGGGTTCGCTATTGACGTAGGTGCCATTTTTACTTTCAAGATCACGGACAAACCACATGCCGCCCACAGGGAACACTTCGCAGTGAAACCGTGATGCAGAGCGATCAAGAATCTGGATCGAGGCCTCGACATCGCGACCGATGGTTACAGCCTCGGTATCCAGGGTTTTTTCCCGACCCGAATAGGGGCCGTTACGGATGCGGAGTTTATTCATGGCAAGGTCCATTGACGAGTATAGTTGACAGTATGGGATGCAGTGAGCTGCCTGCTAGGGGGTTTTGTGTCGCCAATTCCCCCAGTGCGTCACCCCCCATACAGAGCAGGGCGGCTCAAAGCTCGCCCCCGGGATCGCCGATCTCCTGATCGGCCTGCAAAAACGACCTGAATAGGGCGGTTTTTGCGTTAAAAGCATGCACCGCGAAGCGGAAATTCCTTACCCAAGGTGAGCTTTGAGTCGCCCTGCCATACAGAGCGGTTTAGCGGCTGCGTAGTCGCTGCGCCTGGCGCTGGGCACTCAGCTGTTGCTCGGCGCTACCCACCAAGGCCAAGAGATCCCAGGCTGGGGCATAATGGCGTGCTCTACGGCACAAGTCGAGGGCTGCCTGTCGTGCCCCAGCATCATCGCCACCAAGCCAAGCCCGGCAAACTTGGCTATGCACCAGGGCTGCTTGGGCGGGGCTTACCGGCGTAGAGCGCTGCCACAGCCACCACAGCAATGCCGCCCAGGCCCCAGCCAAGGCATATCCAACCCCAGCCATAAGTCGAAGCGTATGGGCAAATTCAGGGCCAGCAAAAAACCCCGCACTGATCCCTATGGTCAGCATGGCCAGGGCTATCAACAGCAGGGTGCAGCCACTCAGGAGATGATCACGGAGAATCAACCCACTCCCTGGCAGAACCACATTTACGAACACCACAGCCATAGGAGATCCTTACCCGTGGACGGTTATTGTACCCGACAGCAACCGAGCAAACCATGCAAGCATTGCACGCCGACGTATACTAGGCATTGGTCCATGGTGCTCAAGGGCATGACTGGGCCGAGAGGCAGGGCGGCGCAAAGCTCACTTTGGGGAAGGAATGCCCGCTTCGCGGGGCATGCTTGTAGTGCAAAAAGAGCCCGCTTCGCGGGGCATTGTAACGGGGCCCATGTGGAGCTTGTTGCTCTCGGCGCACGCTTCTCAGCTAATGAATGGCCCAACGGTATTGGCACGTTGTGTGCCGCAAAGCAGGTACGTTCCCATAGGTTATGGTCAAAACGACCATCTTAGAGGAAAGAGTTACGTCATATACACCGAGGTAAGCGCGCCACATGCGTAAGGAGCCATCATGTCTCGCCCAGAAGATACCACCACATCACCCGGTCATGTGGAAGTGGTGAGCGATCAGGATGAAGTGGACTCCATGCAAGGAGATGGCGGCGGGGTCTTGGTCAAGCCGGATGAACATCCACCAGGTCAAATAGTCGCACTGCCGATTCAGCAGCGGCCAGTTTTCCCCAGCATGACCCTCCCCTTAGCCGTACCTGCTGGCCCCTTGGCCGATGCGGTGCGCTGGGCAATAGAGCAGCATCAAGGCTGGCTGGGATTTTTTCTTACCCGTGCCGCCCAAGAGCCCAAGCAGCCCTATGACATTGACGATATCTACCTAGTTGGGGCTGTGGGGCGGGTGGTGAAGCACCAGTTTACTGGCGATGGCGGGGTTCAGGTACTGTGCCAGATGCAAGCTCGTTACCGTCTGCAAGAGGTGGTAAGCCGGGAGCCATCACCCTTGGTTCGCGGAAACGTATTGCGCGCCAATGCCGACCCGCGCGATCCCGAGTTGCGCCCCTACGCCCTGGCTATTGTTACCGCGCTCAAGGATTTGGTGCCCCATAATCCGCTCTTTGCCGATGAAATCCGCGCCGTGCTTGCCAACTATAATAGCTTTGATGGCCCAGGCCGACTTGCCGATTTAGCGGCCAGCCTCACCACCGCAGACCGCGAAGACATCCAGGACATCCTGGAGACGGTAGCCCTCATACCACGTATGGAAAAGGTGCTGGCCTTGCTCTCGCGCGAGAGTGAAGTAACCCAGCTCAAGGGTAAAATCCGCTCTCAGATAGAAGAAAAAGTCTCAGAGCAGCAACGGCGGTTTTTTCTCCATGAGCAACTCAAAGCGATTAAAGAGGAACTTGGCTTAGAAACCGATGAAAAGTCCCTGGAGCTTGAGCGCCTGCGTGAAGCCTTTGCCAAGCGCCGTGCGGCAATGAGTGAAGAGGTGCAGCGCACCACCGAGGAAGAGCTTCGCAAACTCAGTCTCCTCGATCCCAATAGCCCCGAATATGGCGTGGCGCGCAACCGTTTGGAGTGGCTTACGGGTCTCCCCTGGGGACAGCTCAGTGAAGACCACCTGGATCTGGATCACCTACGCAAGGGGTTAGATCGCGATCATTATGGCCTAGAGGAGGTAAAGGACCGCATTATTGAATTTTGTGGAGTGCGCCGCCTGAAAAAAGATCACGGCGGTGGAATACTCTGCCTTGTTGGCCCGCCGGGAACGGGGAAAACCAGCATTGGCATTTCCATGGCGCGCCATTTGGGCAGGGCCTTTTACCGCCTCAGCGTGGGCGGCATGCGCGACGAAGCGGAAATAAAGGGCCATCGCCGCACCTATGTGGGTGCCCTACCGGGAAAGTTGGCCCAGGCCCTGCGTCGGAGTGAACGCATGAACCCACTGATCCTCCTTGATGAGATTGATAAACTCAGTCACGGACTGCAGGGGGATCCTGCAAGCGCTCTTTTAGAGGTGCTTGACCCTGAACAAAATAAAGATTTTCTCGATCATTATCTCGATGTGCGTCTGGATTTAAGTAAGGTGCTCTTTATCTGCACAGCCAACGACATCAGTACCATTCCCGAGGCCCTGCGCGACCGCATGGAAATTATCCGCCTCTCGGGCTATATTGAGCAGGAAAAGCTCCATATTGTGCGCTCCTACTTGTTCCCCAAGCAACGCAAAGAGCACGGGTTAACGACTCGCCAGGTTAGTGTTCATGTCAGCGCCATGAAACAATTAGTGCGGCATTATGCTCGTGAGGCAGGGGTCCGCCGCGCCGAACAACAGCTTGCGAAAATAATGCGCAAAGTGGCCACGCGCTTTGCCAATGACGCAGCCACCAGCAAGGTGACCATCACTGCTGATACCATCGCCGATTATCTGGGAGAACCGCCACTCTCCGATGAAGAATTACTTACCAAGCCCCGACCAGGGGTTATTACAGGTCTGGCTTGGACGGCTCTCGGAGGTGCAACCCTAGAAGTAGAGGCGCTGGCCATTGAGGTCAGTGAAGCGAGTCGTTCGGGCATGCGTGTGAGTGGTCAGCTGGGTGATGTTATGCAAGAAAGCGCCCAACTCGCATTAAGTTATATGCGCGCCCAGGCCCAGCACTACCAGGTCGATGAACAGTGGTTTGAGCGACACTTGATCCATCTCCATGTACCTGCTGGGGCCACACCCAAAGATGGCCCCAGTGCAGGTATTACCATGTGCTGCGCCTTATATTCCCTTGCTCGTGGCATTGCCCCGCGCTCTCGGGTTGGGATGACCGGCGAGCTGACCTTAACCGGACGGGTATTCCCCATTGGCGGAGTGCGGGAGAAAATCGTTGCTGCCCGCCGGGCTGGACTGCGGCGGATTATTCTTCCCGCAGGCAATCGCGGGGCATGGCAAGCATTGCCCGATTATTTACGTTCGGGTTTAGATGTGCATTTGGTGGAGCATGTTTCGGAAGTATTGCCGCTGATTTTCCCACGCTAACCCCCTCCATGAGGGGTGATCGCTCAAAGCCCTCCTATTACTTTGATGGGGTTCATAGCTCACCGAGCGTTTGACAGTATAGTACTTTGCTATACATTGGTTCTTGAGTGTTTACGATTATAACCCTCTGCGGCTTGGCTCCACAGCGATCACCACAGCGATCAAAGCCCTACCACGGAGACTTCTTATGCGATTCTATGCATGGTTCCATACCCTCTTTCTCCTTTGTCTTGTAGTCGTTCTGAGTACCTCGCAGATTGCGTGTGGGAGCAGCTCAAGTGACGATGATGACGACACAGAATTGCCTGACGATGACGGCAACGGCGGCAACGGCGATGACGACCCAGATACCGATGTGAGCCTCTCGGGACAGCCGCAGGGACCCTTTGCACCCGTTGTATCTGGTGATCAGTTTGTCTTCCCTGAGGCGGGTTTACACACAGTCTACGAGCGCACTCGGGCCACGGGTGATGGGACTGCTGCCAATACCGAAGAAGCGGTTCAGACAGTAGAATATGACTGGAGTGTGGTGGATGACTTCCCCTTTGCAGGTGAAGGGATTAGTGCCACTCGTGCCGTGGCAGAGGTTACCAATATCGTTGGCGATGTCGACCAGTTCGGCGACCAAGTTGGCGATAGCTGGGAGGAAGGTTGGACCTATGCCGAAGGGGATGAATTTGCCTGGAATATCTTCAATATTATTAATGAAGAAAATGATGTGGAAACCCAGAATATCATCTTTTTTCCGCGCTTGCCCGAAAGCTTTAATAAGGGCGATAGCTATGCGTTTCAAGGCGAGTTCGAACAGGTGGTGCGCAATACAGAAACCGGAGACACATCTACCATGGGTACGACAAGTGTTGATATCCAATGGGAGGTGGAGAATTCTGATGCAGCAATACCCAGTCAGCTGCCGCAGTCAATCCAAGACGATTTAGACCAAGATGGGGTGCAGGTGATTCATCTTTCGGGTCATGGAACAGAAACCTTCACCTTTGGCGCCATCGAAACTACCGAGACTATTGAGTTTGATGTATACTATGGCAACGGCGTTGGAGTTCTCTATGCCTATGAAAAGAGCACCCATGAGCCCGAGGAGGGTACCCAGCGCATTGACACCGAAACGCTCATTCTGCAATCGTATACGCGAGACCAGCAATCAAGCCCCGCACGTCCTGCGGCAGATTTCTAACGTATTGCCGATCTGTTTATGTGCCTGCTTCACCAACGGGCGATGCCCGTTGGTGATTGCTGCGGTCGCAAAGCCTTACTGCCCACATGGTGTGTAATGATTCGGTGGCCATGCCATTTTCTCTGCATTGCGTCAGGAGAGGCATGGCGCATAGTGCAGTCATGAGCAGACGTGGCAAAAAACCAGCACGAAACAACGAAGGAAATCGCGGTAGTGGTGAATACCGTGGCAAAGCCGGCAAAAGCGGTAAAGGTGGAAAGGGAAACCCTCGCGGCCGCGGCGAAGAGCGTGTACGCGTGGATAATGATGCCGTAGCCCGCGCCTTGGAACAAGCCGATGGGATGATTACCGCCACCCAACTGGCAGCGCAAATGGGCTTGGGAGGTGATGCGCCGAAGGGTGTTTCCCGCGCTCTGGCAGAGCTCAAAGCCCAGGATCGCGCCCTGGAACTGCGTCCTGGCAAATGGGCCAGTCCAGGAACGGGTGGTGAATTTCCCGTGAACATTGAAGCCGGTGTTGAAGCGGGAAGTCTACAGGCCCGTTTTGATGCTCAGCGAGTGCTACCAATTCCCCCTGCCCATCGCATGGGAGCACGTGTGGGGGATACGGCCTTAGCTGTGGTAAGCGATGATGGCCAAGCCCTATTAACCCGTTTGGTGGAGCGCGACGGGCGCACCCTCGTGGGAACCCTCAACTTCACCTATGGCCGCGTAACCCTCATCCCCGATCGCCGCCGCGAGGGCGAGATGCCAGTGCTGCGCGATCCGCAGGGGGTGATTGACCGCTATCGTGCTGGTGAGCGAGTTGTGGCTCGGGTAGTCGATGAAGACCACAGTGGCCATGGTGCCGAGCTGCAGCGCATTCTCGATGCCTCTGATCCTGAAGTGGCTGATTTTGATCAGGTGCGTTTGGTGCATAATTTACCTGAAGATTTCACGGCCGATGTTGTGGCCGAAGCCGAAGCCATAGTAGCGGATTTTTCACTCGGCAATCGTCGGGATTGTCGTGAAGATGTGGTCTTCACCATTGACCCTGATACGGCCAAAGACTTCGACGATGCCATATGCCTGACCCGCAAGGAACAGGGCGGATGGCGTTTGGCAGTACATATTGCCGATGTCGCGCATTTTGTGCGCCCTGGCAGCCGCATTGATAACGAGGCCCAGTTGCGGGGAACCAGTTGTTATTTGGTCAACCGCGTTATCCCCATGCTGCCGGAGCGCTTGAGTAACGGTTTGTGCTCCTTGGTGCCCCATGAAGATCGTTATGTACTCTCCATCTTTATTGATTTGGATCGCCGCGCCCAGGTGCGCGGGGTTGAGCTGAGCGAAAGCATTATTTGTTCGCGCCAACGTCTCGATTATGGCCAAGCCTTGGCCATAATCGAGGATCGCGACCCTGGCCTGGCGGTTTCGCCAGAAATCCAGGAGGCGGTACGGGACGCTGGTCATCTGGCGCAAATACTCCGCCGCAATCGCGAATCCCAAGGGGCCTTAAATCTCTACGGAAGCGAAGCCAACTTTACGTTGGATGTGGAGGGGAACCCCATTGAGGTTACCCAGGACACCACCGATGCTGCGCATCAATTAATCGAAGAGTTTATGCTTTTGGCCAACCGCGAAGTGGCGCGGTGGTTGAGTGAGCGGGTGCCAGCAGTGGTGTATCGGGTGCATGGTGAGCCAGATGAAGAACGACTGGAGTTTTTCGCCGAGTTACTCACCGGCTACGGTTTGCCGCCGATGGCAGTTACCGATCGTCCAGCCCTGCAGCGGGTGCTCAAGCGCCTGGAACACGAGCCACCGGCCTCGCGCTTAGTGCTCAATTTCCTGCTCCTGCGCTGCTTTCAAAAAGCCGAATATAGTACGGACAATGTGGGCCATTATGCATTGGCTTTCTCCCATTACTGCCATTTTACCAGTCCTATTCGCCGTTATCCAGACTTAATCGACCATCGCCTGGTCAAGTTTGCCCTGGGTCTGAATGACTATCAGCAGATAGAAAGCCGTCCAGGATACTTGGAAGCATTGGCCAAGCGCAGTTCGTTTTTGGAGCGCCGCGCCCAAGACGCCGAACGCGAGTTGGTCGCCATTAAGGCCGCGCGGTATCTGCACTCACGCTTAGGCGACACCTTCCAGGGGGTAGTCCTATCGGCCTCTGGGGCTGGATTGCATGTGCACTTGAGCGAAGTCGGTTTGGAAGCGCTTCTCCCATTGCGCGAAATGGGTGATGACTTCTATGTCTTTAGTCGCGAACGGCTGGCCTTGGTGGGACAAAATACCGGCCGCGTGCTTGGCGTAGGAACGGAGCTTGCGGTGCAGGTCGTGGCGGTGGACATTCCCCGCGCCGAAGTCACCCTTGCTCCTGCTGGCGCCTTCCGTCCGGCTCGCCCCAAACGCCGCCGCTAATACTACTATTGATCACTGGAGTGAGGACAGTTCCATGCACTATTTGGTTACCGGAGCCGCTGGATTTATTGGTTCGTTTACCTGCCAACGCCTACTCTCGGCTGGTCATCAGGTAACCGGCATAGATAACCTTAACGATTATTACGATCCTCAGCTCAAGCATGCTCGCCTGGAAAAACTGCTCAATTATGAGGGATTTCGTTTCCAACAGCAAACCCTGGAAGATCGCGTGGGCATGGCCAACCTTTTTGCAGGTGGGGGCTTTCAACGTGTCGTGCACTTAGCTGCCCAGGCCGGTGTACGCTATTCCATAGAACATCCCTTTGCCTATGTCGACGCCAACCTTAATGGCTTTATGACCATTCTTGAGGGCTGTCGCCATCATGGTATCGAACACCTCATTTATGCGAGTTCATCCTCGGTGTATGGGATGAATAGTCAGATGCCCTTTTCGGTGCAGGATAGCGTTGATCACCCCGTGAGTCTTTACGCTGCCACCAAGAAGGCCAATGAACTCATGGCTCATACCTATAGCCACCTCTATCAGGTGCCTACTACGGGCCTGCGCTTTTTTACCGTCTACGGCCCTTGGGGTCGTCCTGATATGGCCTACTTCAGTTTTACCAAGGCGATTCTTGAAGGCCGTCCCATTACCGTCTTCAATCGCGGAAAGTTACGTCGCGATTTTACCTATATAGATGATATTGTTGAGGGGGTCATACGCTTGTGTGACTGTATACCTGAAGGTGATCCTGCTTTTAATCGGTCTGCACCCGATCCATCGCGTTCTTCGGGCCCCTATCGGGTATATAATATCGGTAATTCCCAGCCGGTGGAACTCGACCGCTTTATTCGCGCCATCGAAACCGCCACCGGTATCACCGCCCAGCGTGAGTATCTTCCCATGCAACCTGGTGATGTGGAAGCGACAGCAGCGGAAGTGAGTGACCTGGAAGCAGTCGTAGGTTTTCGGCCCAAAACCAGCATCGAAGACGGTATTGCCCGCTTTGTGCAGTGGTATCGCGAGTATTACCGCATACCGGCCAAGTAATTCCCGCTTCCGCGGCTTACTCTCCCCGCACTACACACTACGCCCTACGCCCTACGCCGAGAGCTTAGGAAAAGATTTGCCGGGCAATATCGTTGCCAATCACAAACAGCATCAACATCACAATCAGGGCAAAGCCAATAAAGTTAAGGGTGTTGACAATAATTTCCGGGATTGGACGGCGAATAGCCACTTCCACACCCAGTAGCATTAACTGTCCGCCATCGGTAATGGGTATGGGAATCAGGTTAATTAAGAAGAGATTGAGGCCAATGAGGGCCATCAGGCGCAAAAAGCTCGGGAAGCCAAGATGCTGCAGACGGGCCTGGAGTTCGGAAAAAATACCGATGGGCCCATGGAGGCTCTTTTCTGCGCTAATGCCCCCTTCGCTGCCGGGTTGAAAAAAACGTGGAATTAAGGTAAGCGTGCGGCCGATCATCTGCATCGATTTATGGTTGGCTAAGGTAAAGGCTTCGCCAAAGTGCTCCAACTCATACGGGCGTTCGTCAATGCCAAAGATGACAATACTACCAATATTAGCAGCGCGTACCTGGTGGAATTGCGGTTGAGCATCCTCTTCGGGTATGGCTATTTCTAGACTTCGCTGACCGCTTTCATCATGACGCGACGTGCTCACCACATAGCTGCCAGGAGGCAGAGAGAGAACCCGCTGGCGATCGGCTGCGGGCAAGCGGGTCAAATCAAGCGCCAACTCGCGAGGTGAGCCATTGATGTCCAGGCTTTCTACGCTCAGCCATCCTACATGGGGATGGCCGCTATTGCCTGGGCCACTATGGAGGATTTGCGAGCCGATGAGTTGTTGGCTGATGGCCTGGGAATCACGAAAGCCAAAGAGCTTACTCACCATGGCAACGGTGCGAAAGCGATCCATGGCCACCCATGCCTCATCACTGAGGGGAACCAAAGTGGTGGTGGTGTGTGGGGGTAGGGTGCGCACATCCAGTTGGCGTTGGTTACTGCCGATGCGTGAATCCAGCAGGACGCTTCCCGCTTCCACGCCAGCCTCTGCCAAGGGACTGTAATCCTGACCCAAAGCATGTGGCAAAGTCTGCGGCAGACGCCCACTCCCCAGGGCATTCATATGGATGCCAATAAGATGCTGGCGATTCACCGAATCCCATTCGGGATGTAAAGTAATCGTAATCTCCTGCCAGCCCTCACTTCCCGGACGCATAAGGGTCAGCTCCAGGCCGCCTTCGTCGGCTGTCAGTACCCGGGCGCGCAGGTCGTGGGACCCCGAAAGGGTCTGGCCGTCCACAGCAACAATCACATCACCAGGCCGCAGTCCCGCACGGTCAGCCGGCGATCCCTCCAGCACAGACGGCACCTCCAAAGGAAGGCCAAACAAACCCGCTAAATCAACATTGGTTCCAGCGAAACGAATGCGTACGTCGCGCTGGTCGCGGCCACGCTGCAGGCCAAGCGTCACTGAGTCTCCGGCATAGGGAAGCAAGCGCTGCTCTGCCTCCTGGCCAGTAATATCGCCTACCACCTCATCATTGATACGCTCCAGGCGCCAACCACTCTCCAGTTCAGGGTCGTCACCAAAACGATGCGAACCCGCAATCACCAAGGAGCGGGGAAAGCCGATCCCCAAAGCCACCTTCCCTTCATCAGCGCTATACACTGGGCGAACTTCGCGGTCTTCGTCCTGGGGCAGGCGAATACGCTCGCCATCGCGCTCAACGACTAATCGAATGGGGTTTGTGCCCGTGCTTAAGGTGGCGAAAATCATATCCTCAAAATCGCGGATACGCTCGCCGTTGACTTCAACCACCCGATCACCGCGTTCTATGCCCAGTTCGCTCGCAGGGCTGGGAACGGCCAGGCGCTCGCCATCTTCAATGGTGGTAATACTACCATGCACCTGCCCCACCACCGCCGGAAAGTGGGGCATCCCATAAAATGCCAGGGCCACCAAAATCAGCCAGCTACTCACCAGATTGAAGAGCACCCCACCAAACAGAATCGCCGCCTTCCAGCCTGGATGCTTGGCCGCATAGCTATTGGGATGAAGTTCCTCCCCCGGCTCTCGTCCAGGAAGATCCTCATGCCCCAGCATGCGCACATAGCCACCCAAGGGCAGTAACGACAAGGCATAACGAGTCTCACCTATAGTCCGCGACCACACCACTGGGCCAAAGCC